>JBLHUR010000066.1:0-30480 GCA_047629805.1 Akkermansiaceae bacterium
AGAGGAATATCCGGAAGGAGGGGTGGGGAGTTCGATAGGCGGATTCCTGCCGGTGACGGTCCCGGTGGCTTCGATGAGTTCGCGCGTGAAGGTGGTCCAACGTTGAATGAGATGTTGGTCGCTTTCTTTGGGCGCGACTTGCTGGAGGTAGGCTGCGGCCCATTCGATCTGGGATTCTTTGCGCGAAGCGGCGCGGGTGAGGACGTCGATGGATGGGGCGTCCCAGGTGGTGTGCGTTTCGGCAAGGTAAGCGAGGTAGGCTTGGGCGAGGGCCTGCTTGGAGTCGGGCGAATTCATGCTTGGGAGAGTGGGAGATGAATGGGAATTATAAAGAGAGAGGAAGAGGTCCGGTGGGGGGGACCAGCGGGGAGGCGAGGTCTCACGCAGTGGCGTAGAGGGTTTTTGAGCTTGGTTGAGGGGGAGCTGTCGCTCTTTTCATCGTTAGTTTGGGTAGTCTTTGCCTTCGTGGGAGCGAAGGACTGATTGTTGCCAGGTGGTGAGCTTTGATTTGAGATCGGAAAGGCGGGCGGGATCCTCCGGGGCGAGATTGGTGGTTTCCATGGGATCTTCTTCGAGGTTATAGAGTTCGAAGGTGGTCTTCTTTTTGTTATAGATGGCGTGGACTTTGTAGGGCCAATCGGTGAGGGCGGCGTGGCCTTTTTGATGGGAAGTTTTGGAGTAGGTGGGGAATTCTTTGATGTTTTTGAGGAGGCGTTCGGGGAGGGGAGTCTCCTTGCCCGCTTGTTGCGCTTCCATGAGTTGTTTGATGAAGCGGTCGCTGAAGGTGGATTGGCCGTTGGTGAAAAGGTGCCAGAAGGCGAGTGGTTTGAGGCGGACGGTTTGTTTCCCTTCGATGAAGGGGGTGAGGTCGATGCCATCGAGAAGAGGTTGCTTCTCGACGGTGGTTTTACTGAGGGCGAGGAGTGTGGGGTAGATGTCCGATGAAGAGGATGGGGTGGAGATGGTATTGGGTTGGAAGCGAGCGGGGTATTCGAGGAGAGAGGGAACGCGAAGTCCGCCTTGATAGATGGAGCCCTTCTTTTCCCTACCGCCGGAGGATTCTTTGACGAGACCGCCGTTGTCGGAGGTGTACCAAAGGAGAGTTTCTTTTTCGATGTTGAGATCACGGAGGGTTTGACGGAGTCGACCGACTTGCTCATCGAGAAGAGTGATTTCCTGGAAATAGCCAGCGTGCGGTTTGCCCTCGTAGAGCGCGGGGTTGGCGGAGGTTTCGCGGTGAGGATCGTGGGGTGAGGGAAACCAGATGACGGTGAAAGTTGGTTGCTTGGAAGCGTTTTTTTTGAGGTGAGCTAAGGCGTGATCCATCGTGATGACGGAGCCTTGACCTTTGAATTGTTGGTGGGTCCCATTAAGAGAGAGATAGGGATCACGGTCGAAGAAATTGAGGCCGGTGAGCCAGTGATCGAAGCCTTGGGCGCCGGGATTGGTGGGGCTTTCTTTTTGAACAGAACCGATGTGCCATTTTCCAAAGTGCGCGGTGAGGTAGCCGGTTTTTTTGAGCGCTTCGGCAAGGGTGATTTCCTGCGGACGAAGGTAATGACCGTGGTTGGGGACATTGGTGCGGATGGGATGTCGGCCGGTGAGGACGGCGGCGCGGGTGGGAGAGCAAACGGGAGCGGCCGCGTGGAAGCGATCGAAGACGACCGAGTGCTTGGCCATCTCGTCGAGGTGGGGAGTTTTGACGAAGGGATGTCCGGTGTAGCCGCAGTCACCGTAGCCCTGGTCATCGGCCATGACGAGAATGAGATGGGGCGGCTGCGCGGAGAATCCCAAGATCGAAAAGCTCAATGTAAAACAAAGAAGAAGGCCTAAATGAGAGAGGAGAGTGGAGCGGTTTTGCATATTGAGAAGGATGGCAGGATGAATGTCGGGGACAAGAAGAAGAGGGGCGCGTTGACCCTCGGGGCGGAGGGATCAGTCAAAGACGTGGAAATTTAAAGGCTGGGATTTGGTTTAGTCGAGGGATCAGTGAGGTGGCATTGTAAAAGGAATGAAGCGGAGAGTGTTCGCAGTGTTTTTCTTGATGGTGGGTTGGACGATGGGTGCGCTGGAGTTGGACCTGCCCTTTACGGATCATGCGGTGTTGCAGGCGAGGAAGGTTTTGCCGGTTTGGGGGAAGGCGGTGCCGGGGAGTGAGGTCTGGGTGAAGCTTGGGGTGAGGGAGAAGAATACGACGGCTTCAGCGGAGGGGCTTTGGCAGGTAGCGTTTGAGGCGACGGAGGCTGCGGGAGTGGCCGTGACTTTGGAGGTGGTGGCGGGAGAGGGCCGCTTTGTGTCCCTTACGGCCGGCTGTGATCCCTTTGGCAGCGCCAATCCCCCACCCTGCTCCGGTGGCGGTATCGTATTGGAGTTCCAATTTCGCATTGCCTCCGGCGCGGGCGGGGCCGTTATCTGAGCTGAAGATGACGAGGGTATTGCCGGTGATTTTCAAGCGATCAAGGGTGGCTAGGACTTGGCCAATACGGTCGTCAGCGTGTGAAAGAACGGAGCCGTAGATGGCATCTCCCGATGTTTTCCATATCGCGAAAGTGCCATTTGTATTTTGGGACGGTGTGGAACGGAGTATGGGGTTTGTGGACCCAGAGATTGACGAAGAAGGGCTTCCCCGCTGCGACGGATTTTTCGATGAAGGCGTTGGTGTGCATGGCGTCTTCGTGGACGGGCATTTGCTCGCCGGAACAATTGAAGGCGCCGTATTCGTCGTAGCCATACTCGGCGGGAGTGGGCGAATCGGGGATCATGTCATTGGCGAGGTGCCATTTGCCGTAGTGGGCGGTGGCGTAGCCGGCCTTTTGGAGGAGCTTGGGAATCGTAACAGCGCTGGGGTCGAGCCAATCTGGCATTCCACGCTTGGTATTGCTGGGGACCCAGGCGAAGTGGCCATCGATGTTATAGCGGGCCGGAAAGTGTCCCGTCATGACGCCGGTGCGACTGGGTGAACAGACCCCGCTGGCGACGGTGAAGCGGTGGAAGTCGGTGCCTTCTTTGGCGAGGCGGTCGATGTTGGGAGTTTTGACGTAAGGGTGTCCGTGGCAGGAGAGGTCGCCCCAGCCCCAGTCGTCGGCAAAGATGAAGAGGATGTTGGGCCGCTGCGCGGCAAATCCTAAATTCGAGAAAAGTGAAAATATTAAAAGGATGAGGTGTTTCATGAGAGAAATTCAATAGGGGTGGCTACGCGAAGAACAAGCGCCTGTAAGTGTGCCCTAGGCATCAGAGCACGAGCGACGCTTGAGACGTTTTCTAGAGAGATAGATCCCCGAAACAAGGCAGAGAAGAATGAGATCTACTGGAAATCGAATCATTGTGATCTCCGACTTAACGATAGGAGGTGGCGTGATCGCATCTTTCTCGGGAGAAGGGTGGAAATAGAGATCTTCAGCTCCTCCTGGCCAAGTTTGATCCTCAAAGGCGGTGAGCCAGGAGGAGTCGGGGAAGCCGGAATCCTCGCCTGAAAGTCCGGTGACCTGCTCAAGGACATCACCCACGCGATCATCGCGATCAGAAAATTTTGTAGAGGCCTTCCACGAACGATCCGGCCCACTCCCGAACTCACCAACGACTCGTTCCTGACCAGCAAAGTAAAGTCGTAAGAGTGAACCATTCTCTGGCTTCACCCGAATGTCAGATGGCACACGATAAGGAAAAAATGGAGCGTCCGTTTCAAAAGACAGACACACCGAAGCACGGGTCATTGAACCGACAAAATGGCCCGGATCATGAGCGTATTTAAAGGCCGTCACAATCCACTGCTTTTGCACGTATGGGCTGAGTCACTCGTGTAATTCAGGGCGGGCATCATACCCGTTTTCTTCGAGCCATTTGAGGAGCGCGCCAGTCTCGGATGCCCGTAAAACAGTCGCCTCAAATCCTCCCACAAACGCCGTATCGAGGACCTCAACACCAGCTTTCATCATTGCACCCTCCCTCATAGGACCTCCCTTCACGAGACTTGCCAAGAAAGAAAAAGACAGGGGCCTCAAGCTAAACTTCGTGCTCTTTTTGATTTTCACCTTGGGCTTGATGACCTCCTGAAGCTGATGAAAAACCGTATCTGGAACTTCCCTCAGCTTCGGTTGGGTGGGAGTTGGCACTAGAAATCCAAAATCCTCGGGAGCTGTTTCGCTTTCGAAGCTTGCTCTTCGAACAAAGTGTTCGATTTGTTTTTCGGCATCCCAAACCACAAGAACGTCCTGAGCGGCAATCTGCACAGCCTCCTCACCTGCTCGCCAAGCCGTGCAGCAAGCAAACGATGGGTTTGCCAAAATAAGGAATACGAAAAGGGACCTACTCATAGAGGCCGTCTAACAAATGGGCTTGTTCATATCACTCCCTTTATTTCTTTTTAAAGAGTGGACTGAGAGCGACTTGGCGGATGAGGTCGCGAACTGGGTAGTTGGCTGCTTTGACTTTGGAGAGGATTTTTTCGACGTCGTCGGCATCGGAAAATTCGACGGTTCTACCTAAGGCGTAGGCGAGGATGGATTCAGTGAGTTCCTCGGCAAGGTCGTCTTGGTGTTTTAGGAGGAGGCTTTTTAGCTCGGTGACGTTTTTAAATTTTCCGCCGCCGGGGAGGGTTCCGCCGGGGAGGATCGGGACTTGTTTGCGGCCGACTTTTTCTTTGTCACGCCAGCGTCCGATGGTGTCGAAATTTTCGAGACCGAAACCGATGACGTCCATCTTTTGGTGACAGGAAGCACAGGTGGCTCGGTTTTGGTGGAGGAGGACCATCTCGCGATTGGTCATCGGCTTGTCGGAGGCGGAGGCGAGTTCGGGGACGTTGGGTGGGGGCGGGGCGGGTTTGTCGTGGAGGATTTTTTCCATGACGAGGGCACCGCGAATGACGGGGGAGGAGCGCTCGCCGTTGGAACCAGTGACGAGAAAGGCGGCTTGGGTGAGGAGGCCCCCGCGGTGGGAAGTGGCGGGGAGTTTCACTTTTTGGAAGGAGGCATCGCGGGAATTTTCAAATGGGAGGCCGTAGTGATTGGCCAAGGCTCCGTTGATCACGACGAAGTCGGAGTCGATGAGGTTTTTGGCGGGAAGGTTTTCTCTGATGAGGGTGCCAAAAAATTCGCGGACTTCTTGCTTTGCGTCTTGTTGGACTCCTTCGTTGAACTGGTAGTGCTCTTTACGGTCGACGGTGATGGCATCGAAGCGTTCGAGGTGGGCCCACTGGCTGATGAAGCCATCGCGGAAGGCTTGGGAGCGCGGGTCGGCGATCAGGCGGTCGACTTGCTGGGCGTAGACGCTGGGGCTTGAGAGGTCGGCGGCGTAGAGTTGGTCATCGGGCGGGCTACTCCAGAGGAAGTAGGAGAGGCGGATGGCGAGTTCGCGATTGTCGAGGATGCCGTGGGGCTTGTCTTGTGCGGGTGCGGCTTCCTGGATGAAGAGGAAGCTGGGCGAAGCGAGGATGATGGCCATGACTTCGGACATCGCCTGTTTGTAGTTTTTTCCGGAAGTACGAAGTTCTTTGAAGTTTACCTGGAGAGCTTCGAGGTAGGCGGGCTCGGGAGCTTTGCGGCGGAAGGCGAGAGTGGCGAATTTTTCGATGAATTCGTGGGCGGAGGCGTCGTGATTGAGGTAGGGACCATTTTTCCCGGTGGGCATTCCAGGGTAGAGGAGGTCTTCGAGGCGGGGGCGTTTTTCAGGATAAAAGGGGCCTTCGATTTCAATCCAGTCGATCCAGATGGAGGGTCTGGGATCGGGGTGCTTACGGGGGTCCTTGAGTTTATTGATATAACCGCGCGTCGAGTTGATGTTGTTATCGGGGAAATTCTCGCGGACGCGCATTGCGAGTTGGGTTGCGCCCAAGGGCTGGCGGGTGCGGAGAACAACAGATTGTGGCTTTTCGGGAGTCCCGGCCATTCTTAGGGTACCGTGGATGCGATCGTTGTCCCAGAGGCGGATGAATTTTCGGAGTTCGTGAGGATTTTCGACAAGTCCTCCGTGGACGCGGACGAGGTAGTCGGCGCGGATATCGGTATGCCTGTTGGCGCTGGACCACTTGGCGACATTGGAGTTATAGACGCCGGTTTTGACGTGAGGATACTGGAGATAGCTACGAGGAAGTTCGGCGCGGGAGTCCCATTGGCTGACAAGGATTTTCATTTCGCCTTCGTCTTTGAAGCCAGCTTCTTTCCAGGATTTCCCGGCGTCGAGGAGCGCTTTTTTGCGGTCCTTCTCGGCAAGATCCTTGCGCATTTTTTCGGTGACACGGTCTTCGGCTTGGACTCGCTCTTTTGTCGTTTCTTTGCGAGGGCCGGTATTGTAGCGAAGCGCGGCGGTGGCGACTTGCCGGCCGAGGTCGAGGTATTTTTCGAAATGAGCAGAGGTGAAGAATTGTTCTTCGCCGACCGTGTCAAAGGTGGCGATTTCACCATCGTCCGGGATGTCGTGGAGGGAGACATCGAAGCCGAAGAGGTCGCGGATCGTGGCGGCGTATTCGCGCTTGTTGAGGCGGCGCATTTTAATCTCGCCGCCGTGGTCGGTGAGACGCTTCCGGGCGGTGACGACGGTTCCGGTGAGGGAGTCGAGGGCGGTCGCCATTTCCTTTGAACGAGGCTGCTTTTCGTCCTCGGGTGGCATGTCACCCCCATTGAGTTGGTCGAGGACATCCTGCCAGCGTTGGGCGGTGTCGTTGTCAGTGATGTCCCAAGCGACTTCATCGAAGCGGACTTGGCCCTTCTGCTTTTTGGGGCCGTGGCATTTGATGCAGTAGTTGTCGAAAAAAGGCTTGAGGGTCTCCTTTGAAACGGTGGTGCTTTTGGGAGCAGCGGAGACGATAGACACGAGGGTGCCGAAAAAGATGAGGAACTTCATGCGACTTAGCTGAGAATCTCGGGGAGGTTACCGGTGCTGTGGCTGAACTGATCGGTCTTGATGCCAGCTTGTTGCAAGAGGGTGAGCCAGTAGTTGGCGAGCGGGGTGTCTTGCTTGGGCAGGACGATATTGCGACCGTGTTGGATGTTTTTTGCGCCGCCACCGGAGATGATGGCGGGGACGTTTTTGAGTTCGTGTCCGCTGCGGAGATTGGAGCCGTAGCTAACAATACAGTTGTCGAAGAGGCGGGAGCCATCGCTATCTTTTGCTTCCTTAAGTCGGTCGATGAAGTGGGCGAAGAGAGCGGAGCATTTTTTATCGCGCTCGCGGGAGGCTTCGATACGTGGCTGGGAGAACCCGTAGTGGCTAAGGGAGTGGGCTTTGAGCTTCATGCCCATGCCGGCGAGGAGGGAGCAGACGGGCTGGCGATAAGAGACAACATTGGTCATGCCCGTTTGGAGGGCGACGATGATCATGTCATACATGAGATGGATTGCTTCCTCGCCGGTGAGGCCTTCGGCGGGGGCTTGGAAGGGAGCTTGGAGTTTGGGGATGTCGGCCCACTTTGCTTGGCGCTCGAGGCCTTTTTCAACTTGGCGGACGCCGGTGAAATATTCGTCGAGCTTTTCGCGGTCGCTCTTGCTGAGGGTTCGCTTCATCCCTCCCCCATCGATGCGGACGAGGTCGAGGATGCTCTGCTTTTTCTTAAGGCGGGCGTCGAGTTCTTCGCGCGAGTCGCCGGGGTGGGCGAAGAGTTGGTGGAAGAGTGCGAGGGGTTTGTTGATGCCGGGGATGGGGTTTCCGGAGTCGTCCCAGGAGAGGGAAAGACCTTTTCCGTGGCCGGAATTTGAGCCCCCATCGACTTCGTTGGCGGAAAGGATGAGTGAGGAATAGCGGGTCTCTTTTCCGAGGTGTTGGGCCGCGATTTGGTCGCAGGAGATGGAGTTGTGAAAGCGCTTTCCGGGAGTTCCGGCGACGTTGGCGCCGGTGAGGTAGGAAGTGCTCCCGCCGTGGGGGTCGGACGCGCCGAGGTTGGTGAGGTTGTTCACCATGGTGATGTCGTCTTTATGGCGAGCGAGGGGGGCGAGGCCTTCGGTCATGCCGATCTCTTCAAAGCTCCCTGCTTTTTTGGGATAGAAGGTGTCCTTGGTGAAACCGAAACCGCCGCCGAGAAAGATCATGCGCTTGGGGGGAGCGGCGGCGGCGGCCTTGGGAGCGGCGAAGGTCTCCAGGAAAGGCAGAGCCATGACCGAGCCCCCAAGTCGGAGAAAGGAGCGACGGGTGGTTGAGTTGGTTTGGAAAAGCATGGAGATCGTGGAATTCTGAAGGAGGGTATCATCTACACTCGATTGTTGTTTGTTCTATCGGGCATTCAATCCCACGAATACGTGAGGACTTCTAACTCTGGACGTCATCTTCAGCGTTTGCGATTTTTGTAATCCATCATCGTGTCCTTGGTGCCGACGAGATCCTTGTCGTTGGTGATGCCTTGGAATACGAGGGGCATGAACGGGGCAGGATCTTCATTGAGTGCCCAGGCCATCCCCCGGAGGAGCACGAGGCGGTAAATCGGATCGTGGAAGGTGTATGTGTAGTGTCCGGTGGTCGTTCCGAAAACACGGCCCTTTCCGGAGGTGTAGGTCCAGAAGGCATCGCTACGAACGTCTTCGCTCTTCAGAATTTCATCAAACTTTTGATCGCTGGCTGGCGCGATTGCGCCGATCACTTCGACATTGTCCCGCTTCAACAAATTCCAGTAGGACTCGTCGTTCAGTTTGATGGAATTTGGTAAGCCTTTAAAAGCGGGGTGCTCCGTTTTGAGGTAGACCGGATGATCGTGTGCGAACTTGCTCCACTTGGAGGTCTGATTGCCCTTCCAGGAACAACCAATGCAACCCGCCAACTTTTCCGCCTGCTCGATTGGGCGCATGATGCATGATTCGTGGAGCGAAACGACACTGCCGCCCTCATCGACGAATTTTTGGAACATGGCCAACTGCGTGTCGGTCAGGTCCGGTAAATGGAGATACTGAATCAGGAGATCGGCCTGGTCGAATTGCTCCTGAGTGGGGAATTGAAAGGCCTCATCCACCGTGACCCGCGGGATGGTTTTGAGCATGGGGACGAAGAGTTCTTTGATGCGGATATAGTCGTGTTCGCCACCGCGATGATCCTCGGGTCCGAAGAGCCAGAGAATGCGAACATCGCGGCTGAGCTTCGCTCCTTTTAATTCTCCAGTGAGCTTCATCACCTCCTTTTTGGGAATGGGATCATTAGGTCGCGATACGATTTCTTTTTCACGCTGCGCGGCGATCAAGGCACCGAGGAGACCGATCAGGATAGCGAGGGGCCATATTATGCTGTTCTTCATCATTATTTGGGTTGATTTAAAAGTCGGGCGAGGGGCTTTGAAACTCAACCCTAATTTCGTTTCTTCCATTTGTCGGTAACTTTGAGGGGATTGGGATGGGGGAATTCCTTGATCGGAAGTGTTATCGCGTTGACAGTTTATGGGCTGAATGTTGGGTAGAGGGACTAGATTTGGAATTTAGAAAAGCCCCCCGAGTAATGAGTGTGTGTCTTAAAACCTTGGCGTTCGCGTTGGGATTTTCCCTGCTCGGGTCTCCCGCTCTTGCCGAAGACGAGATTCCGGAGCTTGTCGCACACTACTGCTTCGACTGTCATGACGACGCGACGAAGAAAGGTGGATTCAATCTTGAGAAACTCCTGGAGAAAGGTGAGTTCGACGGCTCGCTCATGTTCGAGAATCTGCTCACAGGAAAAATGCCTCCCGCCAAAAAGGATCAGCCGGACACGAAGGAGAAGAGGGCGATTCTGGATTGGTTGGCGAAGCGGAAAGCGGACAACGCTCCGAAATCCTTCCGCCGCATCAGCCGGCATGAATTCGTGCACTCGGTCAACGATCTCCTGGGCACGAACCTCGACCTGGCCGCCCGCATTCCGGAGGACCGGGGCACGAACGATTTCGATTCGAACCGAAAGATTCAGCTCAGTCGGGAGATGCTCGGCTCTTATTTCTCGGTGGCGGATGAGATCCTTGATCACGCCTTTCCATCCAAGGGCTTTGCGGCGGAAAAAACCTGGGTGACGAACAAGATCAAGGACAGCCACCACTCCTACAACATTTACCACCACCCCCACGAAGAGGGCTCCCTGTTCTCGTGGACGCGGGCAAACAACGGCAACAGCTACTCCTTCTTCTACGACAACTTTGATCCACCCGTCGCGGGCTGGTATGAGCTGACATTCGACGCCATGAAAGTGGCGGAGTTCGAGGAAGATGTGTCCCTGCAGGTCTATGCCGGGAAGTACTACTATGCCGACGACCGCCCGCAGCCCCAGCACCTGATCGGCGTGATCTCACTGGGGAACAAGGAGCTGAAGTCGCATCCCATCCGCGCCTTTCTTAAACCGGGGGAAAACGTTTCGGTCCACTGCTATTCCCGGCACACCTTCCGCAAGAAAGCCCCCAAGGAAGGGGCCTACATCAAGCAGCTGACGGCACGGGGACCGGTGGTCGAGCAATGGCCGCCCGCTTCCTACAAAATGGTCTTCGGTGATTTGCTAGTGGAGGCGGCACCACGGGAGTCCCTCGAAGCTCAGGGCTTTCAGACGAATCTCCAAAAGATCGGCGGTACAGTCACCGTCAGCAGTTTCCAGATGGGTATGGAGAAAGAGAACATGCAGGACGGTTCCAACCGGACCTTCTGGCACACGCGCTTCCAACCGACCGTCGCCAAACCTCCTCACTACGTGATCCTGGAAAACCCGCAGGGCGCGGAGATCGAGGGCCTCTCCTACGCGACCTGGTCGGGAGGCAACGGCAACGGGCAGGTCAAGGGATTCGCCATCCATCTCTCGGAGGACGGCAAGTCCTGGGGCGATCCCATCATGAAGGACGGGCTTGAAGTCAGATTGGCGAATGAACAACCCATTCTGTTTCCCAAAAAAACCACCAGTCGATTCATCAAGTTCCTCGTCACCGATGCCGTTTCGCTGGACGGAAAGTCCCTCGCCTCCATTGGCAAACTCGACGTTCTCACGCCTCTCTCCGATCAACTCCAGACGTCCACCATCACGGTCGCCTCCCCTTCGCCCGAGGATCTGCGGCGGGTCATCAGGCGCTTTGTGGAGCGGGCTTTCTCTTCGGAACTCAGCGAGGATGAGCTGGCTCCCTACTTCCGGGTCGGGCTGCGGCAGCTCGAGGAGGACGGTGATTTCGTCGAGGCGGCAAAGATAGGACTGAAGGCGATCCTCTGCTCGCCCCGTTTCCTCATGGCGCCCGGCGAGCATGCCAATCCCTCCTATGCCAAGGCCGGCGATCTCGCCCGGATCCTCTGGCTTTCGGTCCCGGACGATGAGCTTCTCGACCTCGCCGCTGCGGACAATCTCACCGGCGATGCTCTCCGCGCCCAGATCCACCGCATGCTTGGTGATGAACGCAGCCATCGCATGGTCCGCTCCTTCAGCGATCAATGGCTGAACCTGAGGTCGCTGAACAAGGTGACTCCTTCCCTGAAGCTCTACCCTGAATATGACGACCTCCTGAATCATTACCTGCCGATCGAAACCCGGACCTACCTCCATCACCTCATCCAGGAAAATCTTCCTGCCGGAAACTTGATCGACTCCGACTTCTCCTTCCTTAATCAACGCCTCGCCCGGCACTACGGAATCGAGGGCGTCATCGGGCAGGAGATGCGCAAGGTGAGCTTCCCTCCAGAAGTTCCCAGAGGAGGATTGTTGACGATGGCTAGCGTGCTCAAGGTCACCACCGATGGCTTCGACACCTCACCGATCCTGCGTGGAGCCTGGATCTCCAAGAACATCGTGGGCACCCCGCTGTCTCCACCACCCGAAAGCGTCAAGGCGATCGAGCCCGATCACGGCGAAGCCACCACGCTCAAGGAGCAGATCGATCAGCACAAAAACAACAAGACCTGCTACGCCTGCCACAAGAGCATCGACCCCTACGGCTTCGCGCTGGAAAGCTTCGATGCCACCGGACAATGGCGCGGGAAGTACAAGGTCAAGCAAGCGCACGGCGGAACGTTTATTTATCGCCAGAAAGGCTACTACAAGTGGGGCGGACCGGTGGATGCTTCCGGCGAGATGGGCGAGGACAAATTTGAAAACATCTTCGGTCTCAAGAAACTCCTCCTCGCGGGTGAGCACAAGGTCGCTTACAATTTCGCGAAGAAGTATTTTGAGTATGCCAAGGGCTACAAACCGGACCTCGAACAGCGCCTCCACCTGTGGGACTTCATTACAAGGAGCCTTGGGAATGTTCAAATGAAGGATCTAGTAACGGAGGTCATTGCCTATTCACTCACCACCGACGAAGAATGAACCATTACAGTCGAAGAGAATTCCTGAAGTTCGGAGTGGCCCTGCCTCTGGCCCTCCAGTCGCTGGACCTGCGGGCTGCCACCGCTCCTACCACCAAGGTCCCACCAAAGCGGATCATTTTCATCTGCAACTCGCTGGGCTTCTATAAACCCAGCTTCTTCCCCACCAAGCGGGGCGACCTTTCTACTTCGCCCTACCTCAAGGAGATGGCGACCCAGGAGAAGATGACGGTCTTCCAGAACCTCTTCCACCCCGGCATGGAGACCAGCAACCATGACTCGGAAAAATCCTTCCTGACCGGCGCGTCGAGCCCCGAGGCGACGAACTTTGTCAACACGATCTCGCTCGACCAAATCCTGGCTCGAGAGATGGGGGGCGACACCCGCTTCCCCTTCCTTTCGTTCAGCATCTACGACCGTGGTTGGGGGTGTTCGTGGAACAATCGGGGCGTAGCGATTCCGCCGATCTACGATGAACGTCAGATCTTCGACAGGCTGTTCGGCGAAGAGGATCTGACTGCCAAGCGTCGCCAGATCGAGAATGACCAACACGTCGTGCAATGCCTCTACCGGGACATGGCACAGCTGAAACAGCAGGGTGGCGACGCAGCCAAGATCGACTCCTACCGGACCGTTATTGCGGAGCTGGAAGAGCAACTCAAGCACGAGGAGTTCTGGCTCAAGACCAAGAAACCGGAAGTCCCCAACACCCTAAACACTGATCAGGAGTTCGCCTTTTCCACGAAGATTGGGAACCTGTTCAAGTTGTCGAAACTCGCCTTCCAAACCGACTCCACGCGGGTCATCACGCTCTCGTTGGACTGGATTTACGGAGCGATCAAAGTGCCCGGTGCCACCGGTGGCTGGCACACGCTCTCCCACCATGGTGGCAAAGCCGACACCCTCGCCAAACTCAGCCGGATCGAGGTCGACATCGTGAAGCACCTGGACCAATTCCTCTCTGAGCTCGATGAAATTGAAGAGGGTGACGGCACTTTACTGGACCACACCACCGTGGTGATCGGTAGCAATTTCGGAGATTCTTCAAATCACACCTGCAACAATCTTCCGACCATCGTGGCGGGTGGAGGCTACCGGCACCAGGCACATGAGGTCCTCGAGAAACCGACACCGCTGTGCAACCTCTACCTGGAACTCCTTCATAGACACGACATCGATGCCGTGAAATTTGGAAGTGGCGAGAAGGATCTGGGCTTGCTGAAGGGATAGCAAAGGTAGTATTTCACTCAAGTTCTTGACAGAGTCCATTTTTTGACTTAGTCTATTTCATGTCCAACCCTGTCGAACTTTTGCGTAAGCACGGGCTTCCTGTGACGGCGCAACGGGTTGCGGTGTTACGGGCAGTTTCGGGACGACCGCATGGGACCGCAGATACGATCGCAGAGGATGTGCGGGGTGAAATTGGTACGATTTCGCGACAGGCTGTTTACAATGCTTTGGGGACACTTTCGGAGAAGGGCTTGATTCGCCGGATCCAGCTAGCTGGATCGGCAGCGCGTTATGAGGACCGTGTGGGGGACAATCACCACCATCTCGTGTGCCGGAGTTGCGGGGAGACGGTGGATGTCGATTGCGCGGCGGGCGAGACGCCTTGCTTGCACGTTGCAGATGACACGGGGTATGAGATCGAGGAGGCGGAGGTCGTTTATTGGGGGACTTGTCCAAAGTGTCTCAAGTCGGAGTAGATTTTTTCAACCTAACAACATAAGCAAAGACAAATAATATGAGTGATCAGCAATCCGCCGAAATGGCCGGTTTAAACGACAGCGCGGACATGAGCAAGTGCCCGGTGATGAGTGGTGCAAACGCACAACGTGCCGGAGCTAGCACCTCGAACCAGCATTGGTGGCCGAACCAGTTGAACCTGAAAATTCTGAGCCAGAATTCGAATCTTTGTGATCCGATGAGCGGGGACTTTGACTATGCGACAGAGTTTAAAACCATCGATCTGGATGCCTTGAAGAAGGACATCGAAGAAGTCATGACAACTTCGCAGGACTGGTGGCCGGCCGACTACGGGCACTATGGTCCGTTTTTCATTCGCATGGCCTGGCACAGCGCGGGAACTTACCGCACGTTTGATGGCCGCGGCGGAGCTTCGTCGGGATCAATGCGTTTCGCGCCGCTAAACAGCTGGCCGGATAACGTTAATTTGGACAAGGCGCGTCGCTTGCTTTGGCCGATCAAGCAGAAGTATGGTCGTAAGCTTTCTTGGGCTGACCTCATGGTCCTGACTGGCAACTGTGCGCTCGAGTCGATGGGTCTTGAAACCGCCGGATTCGGCGGTGGCCGAGCAGACATCTGGGAGCCGGAGGAGGATATCTACTGGGGACCAGAAACCGAGTGGCTCGGCGACGAACGCTACAAGGGCGACCGCCAGCTCGATAACCCGCTCGGAGCAGTTCAGATGGGTCTTATTTATGTGAATCCGGAAGGTCCAAATGGCAATCCAAGTGCGATGGGATCTGCGCGGGATATTCGCGAGACATTCGCTCGCATGGCCATGAATGACGAGGAGACCGTCGCGCTCATCGCGGGTGGTCACACTTTTGGAAAGGCCCACGGCGCGGCTGATCCGAGCAAGTATGTCGAGCGCGAGCCAGAAGCGGCACCCCTTGCCGAACAGGGATTGGGTTGGAAGAGCAACTACGGAACCGGAAACGCGGGCGATACGATCAGCAGTGGCCTCGAAGGAGCTTGGACTCCAACTCCGATCACTTGGGACAACAGCTACTTTGACACCTTGTTCAAGTACGACTGGGACTTAACAAAAAGTCCTGCAGGAGCCTTCCAATGGATTCCCACTGATCCTGAAGCTGCGGATTTGGTGCCGGATGCGCACGACCCCAGCAAGAAACACGCGCCCATCATGTTCACCTCGGACATTGCGCTGCGGATGGACCCGGCCTATGAAAAAATCTCCCGTCGTTTCCACGAGAATCCCGATGAATTTGCAACCGCTTTTGCAAAGGCTTGGTATAAGCTAACGCACCGCGATATGGGACCACCTTCGCGCTACCTTGGCACAGAAGTCCCTAACGAGCCTGAGATCTGGCAAGACCCCGTTCCTGCTGTCGATCACGAGTTGATCGGCGACGCGGACATCGCCTCTTTGAAGGAGACGATTCTCGCATCCGAACTAAGCGGCGCAGAATTGGTGCGGACCGCTTGGTCTTCGGCCTCGACATTCCGTGGCAGTGACAAACGTGGTGGTGCCAATGGCGCACGTATCCGTTTGGCACCGCAGAAAGATTGGGCCGCAAACTCTCCTGACGAACTTGCGAAGGTTCTGGGTGAGCTTGAGAAAATTCGGGGGAGCTTTGGTAAGAAAGTCTCGCTCGCTGACCTCATTGTCCTCGGTGGCTGTACTGCGGTGGAAGCGGCGGCAAAGAAGGGTGGCCACGCGGTCACCGTTCCCTTCACACCGGGTCGCACCGATGCCACGCAGGAGCAGACTGATGTTGAATCATTCGGAGTCCTTGAGCCAGTGGCCGATGGCTTCCGCAACTACATCGATCCTGAGAAAGCACAACGGACACCCGAGGAGCTTTTGATCGACCGAGCACAACTCCTGACGCTGACCGCTCCCGAAATGACGGTGCTGGTGGGTGGCCTTCGTTCGCTCGAAGCGAACGCTGGCGGAACTTCTTTCGGAGTTTTTACCGACTCTCCCGGAACCCTAAGCAATGACTTCTTCGTCAAGCTCCTCGATATGGGCCTTACCTGGAATCAGTCCGAGAAGTGCGAGCACTTCTACGAAGGAAAAGACCGCGCTACCGGTGAGATCAAATGGACCGGCTCCGCGATCGACGCCGTCTTCGGATCGAACTCCCAGCTCCGCGCGATTGCTGAAGTTTACGCCTGCGAAGACTCGAAAGAGGCCTTCGTCCGCGACTTCGTAGCCGCTTGGGATAAGGTCATGAACCTCGATCGCTTCGACCTCCAAGCTTAGGAGCCAACCACTCCCCTCTCAACCCCGGTCAGTTCGCTGGCCGGGGTTTATTGTTTTTGTGTTGTCATCTTTCTTAAAGAAAACCGTCACCGCCTTCTTCAATTAGGAGGTCGTTTGCTCAGGTTTTGGGGGAAGACTAAGCGGGTCCAATTATCGAAAAATCTCCGGCGTCTCCGCAGCAACAGTAACGCGTGATTTAGATGACCTGGTTCGGAATGAGGCATTCCCATGAATGCCGAGAAAAGAAAAGAACTGGAATGAGCTGAAGCTTGAATTTTGGGTGAAAGTCGCTTGTCTCAATGGGACCCTTTCCTATGAATCGATTTGCCCTTCCATTTAGTCTCTTTGCCGGATTGCTCATCCTGGCTCCTCCCACTTCCTTCTCTGAGGAAAAGCGGCGTCCGAATCTCGTGATCTTTTTGGCCGATGATCAAGGTTGGGGAGATTTGAGCACACACGGAAATACAAATCTAGCGACTCCGAACATCGACTCACTAGCGAAGGACGGGACGACGCTGGAGAATTTCTATGTGTGCGCGGTTTGCGCACCCACCAGAGCCGAATTCCTAACCGGGCGTTATCATTTCCGCACGGGAGTCAGTGGCGTGAGCGAGGGGACAGGCCGACTCAATCCAGACGAAACCACCCTACCTGATCTGCTACAGGCCAGCGGCTATACGACAGGGGCCTTCGGGAAATGGCACAACGGCACGCAAGCACCCTATCATCCACTCGACCGCGGGTTTGATGAATTCTACGGCTTCACCTCAGGGCATTGGGGGCACTACTTCAGTCCGCCCTTGGATCACAACCGAAAGCAGGTGAAGGGGATGGGATATCTCACGGATGATCTCACCAATCACGCTCTTCGCTTTATCGAGGAACACCACAAAAAACCATTCCTCTGCTACGTTCCCTTCAACACGCCGCACTCGCCCTTTTACGTCGATGACAATTTCTACGAAAAGTTCGAGAGTTTGGATCCGGCAATGCGAAATCGTGATCCCAAAAAGGAAAACCTTCCTGCTACCCGCGCCGCTCTTGCAATGTGTGAGAACATCGATTGGAACGTCGGTCGTATCCTGAGGAAACTCGACGCCCTCGGGCTGAGCGAGGACACCATCGTCGTCTACTTCTCCGATAATGGGCCCAACAGCTTCCGTTGGAATGGCGGAATGAAAGGCAAAAAAGGGAGCACCGATGAAGGCGGACTGCGTTCCCCGTTTCTAATTCGTTGGCCCGGCCAAATCCCCGCTGGCCGGACAGTCACCGAAGTCGCAGGCGCGATCGATTTGCTCCCGACCCTGACCGAACTGACCCAAGTGCCGGCGAAGACCGCGAAGCCAATCGAAGGCCGTAGTTTCGCAAGTCTGCTAAAAGGCGATCCCAAAGCCGAATGGCCTGATCGCCAGCTCTTCAGTGTTTGGGGGGAAAAGCGAATGACGGTTCGCACGGCAAGATTCCGCATGGATGAAAAAGGCTCCCTCTTCGACATTCAGAACGACCGTGGACAACATCACAATGTCGCCGACAAACATCCTGAGGTCGCGGCAGAACTTCGCCAGGCCCTGGCCTCATATCGCCTCGAAGCCGACAAACACTTCGCCGCTAATGCAGACCGACCGTTTACCGTCGGCTATGCGGCATCAACGACACTGCCCGCGCGAGACGGAATCCCGCACGGCACGATTCAGCGGAGCTCAAAGGCCCCGAACAATTCCTTCTTCACGCACTGGACGCAGCAAGACGACTCGATCACCTGGGACATTCAAGTTGGGGTGGCCGGCGGGTATCAGGCCACCGTTCTCTACACCTGCCCTTCGCCAAACGTCGGCACCAGAATCAGACTCGCGTGGGGAGACTCTACGACCGAAACGACCGTCACCGAGGCCTTTGATCCGCCCCTCTGGGACAAGTCTAAAGAACGCGTCGCCAAGTCGCACTACTTTGTGAAAGATTTCAAGCCCCTCGAACTTGGCCTTCTTACCCTGAAGACAGGGCGGAATCAGCTGACTCTCACCGCACCAAGTTTAGTCGGAGATCGAGGAATCGACGTTTACTCCCTTCTTCTCGAACGCGTTGATAAGGAGGCCGAAGCTACCCCAAAGGAGTGAGAGAAAGATAAAACCCTCTGATCAGTAGCGTCTCACCTTCCGGTAAAAACATTCAGCAGCCGCCGGCCCTTCCGGCTTCTAGCTGGGATTTAACCCAAGCGTGCGATCTGAGATCCGGGGAGCAACCACTTTGGGATCTTTGATCTTTTCGGTGATGCCGCGCTCCCAAGGGTCCAGGCCGACCCACGAGGTTTCAGCGCCTTTGACGATCATCTTACCTGCGGTAAGATCGATCTCAATAGACGCCCATATCGGAGTTTTGTAGGGCACGGTTGCGGAAATATAAGGGTGTTTTTTGTGGATTTCCTTATCATACATTTCCTTCTTGTATTTCCCACCCATCCATAGGTAGGAGGCACTGTTGATACGTAGATAATGGATGCCGTTCACGTTGACCGCTGAGTTGTCGTGATTATGCCCGCAGAAACAGGCGATCACTTTTGTGTCACCCTTGGGAGTCTTCGCGGCCGCGAGCACGCCTCGCAGCTCGGCGCTGTTTTCAATCCCACTAAGATGGCCATCCACGGGCTGGTGGATAAAAACAATCACGGGTAAGGAACTTTTTCCCAACTGATCGTGCAACCAGTCCATCTGCTTCTTCGAGATAAAACGCTTGTAGCCTCCCACCTTGCCACCGGGCTCATTGCCATCGAGCACGATGAAGCGAACCCCTCGACTGTCGAAGGTGTAGTGGCTCTTTTCCATGCCCCAGAACTTCATGGTTTGCTGGGGTTTGTAGCCGCCGTCCATGTCATGATTACCGATGACGTGGTGTTTAGGGCTCTCAATCTTTTTCCATTCCTCCATAAACGCCTGATTGCGGTCATGAGGAACACAAAAGTCTCCGAGCTGACAAACAAAGTCTGGCTTCTGTTGGTTCATGGCTTTTACAAATGCCCCAAGTCGCTCGACGCCGTCATGCATGACGTCTTGGTGCACGTCGCTAATGAGGCCAAAACAAAGCGGCTTTTTCTGCGCTGTTGCCCCAAAGGCAGAAGGAGTAAAGAGATAGGTGCTGGAGCAAAGAGAGATTGTTTTGATGACCGACCGCCTGCTTGGTTTGTCGTTGGTATTCATTGTAGTCGTTTGGATTTATAGGAGGTGAAGGGCTTGAAGATTTCAAACCCATGGGCTGAGTAAAATTAGCGGCCCCGGACACTCCTCTACTCTTTTGCTTTGGGAACCTCCTTGCGGAACTCTTTGATGAGCTTCTTGTAGTTATCGCCGCCGTGGTAGGGGCGGATGTGGATCGTGATTTGAGATTTGATGCGAAGGTGGACAATCGGGAGGAACTCCTCTCGGACTTCAGCGCGGAATCAAGATCACTCCCTCCACACGGTGGTGCCGGGACCGAATGGCAGAGTTTAGTATTTACCGTTGGACTTGAACATCTCCTTTTTCGAAGGGCGCGGACGTCTACGGACGGAGTGGTCCGGGGCACCGGTGACGCGGTCGAACTCATCGGGGGTGCGCTTTGATGGGATGTAGTCGCCGGTGGTTTCGAACTGTTTTTTAAGGGCCGCTTTGAGTTTGGTGAGAGTGGCTTGATGCGCTTCCTTTGAAGCGAGATTGGTGAGTTCGAAGGGATCGTTTTTGAGATCGTAGAGCTCAAATTCAGCGCGTGGCTTCGAAAGGCAGCGTAGTTGAGCGAGAGCGAGTTTCCCCTGCTTCTTTCGTCTTTGGATCGCAATCCAGGTGGGGCTCCGGCCGGCATCGGCGGAGGGGGTGTTAGGGAGATCGGGGTAGGTGTTGTGGATGAGCTTCCAGCGTTGGGTGGCGACAGCGCGGCCGTGATCTTCGTAGTCGTGCCAGTGGTCTTCGGCGAAGATGTGAGAACGGGTAGCGGTAGCGGGATTTTTGAGAGTTGGGAGGAAGGAGGTTCCTGCAAAAGTGGGCGATGCTTTAAGACCAGCGAGATTTGTGAAAGTGGGAGCGATGTCGATGGAGGAGACGAGACTTGTTGTTCGTTGGCTGGGCTTGATAGAGGCTGGCCATTTGACAATCCAGGGTGTGCGGATACCACCGTCGTAAAGGGTAGTTTTGTCACCTGGGAAAGGGCGTCCGTTGTCGCTGACAAAGAGGATGAGGGTGTTGTCGGTGACGCCTTGCTTTTCGAGCTCTGCGACGACCCTCCCAACGTATTGGTCGAGGCGGCCGATCTCATCGTAGTAGAGGCGGAAGTCTTCGCGCACCTCGGGAGTGTCGGGCATGTACGGAGGAATTCTTACTTCAGCAGGATTATGGGGAGGATCGAGAGAGCCGTCTTCGTATTCGCGGTGGGGATCGAGGGCGGCGAGCCAAAGGAAGAAGGGTTTTTCTTTGGGGCGATTTTGGAGTGTGGATAGCCAGGCTTCGCAACCACTGGGTGATTTGGCGACCATCTTTCCGGGCTTGGCGTCGATCCCGGTTGGGAGGATGAATCCGGCGGTGGAGGCCTCAAAGACGTCATCGAAACGGTCTTTGATAACTTCGCCAAGGTGCCACTTTCCGGCAGCGGCGGTATAGTAGCCTGCGGACTTGAGTTGTTCAACGAAGGTGAGCGATTCAGCAGGAAGTGGCCAGTGGAGTTGCTCGGCTCCAGTGTTGTGCGGGTAGCGACCGGTGATGATGCTAGCGCGACTGGGGCTGCAGGAATTGGCGGTGAGGTAGGCGTGTTGGAAGGTGAGACCGGATGTAGCGAGGGCGTCGATGTTGGGAGTTTTGATGGAAGGATGGCCGTAGGTGCCGCAGTCGTCCCAGTTCATGTCGTCAGCGATGATGAGAACGATATTGGGCTTGGCTGCTGCGGCAAGCGGACTAAGAAGAAAGAGGAAAAGAGAGAGAGTTTTCATTATTTTTCGATGGAATTGCCGAAGGCGTCGACTTCGATTTTAGCGGAGTCCGAAATGGGAGGCTGTATCATGGTGGTGATGACTTTCTGGAGTTTCGTTTTGGCGACTTGGGCTGCAGGAGTGAGGATTAGGAATCCACCGGTGGGCTGGGGTGAGATGAGGAGTTGTTCACGAAAGAGATCGATCCCGGTGTGCGGAAGCGGGAGACGGTCTTTCCTATGATCGGAGTCGTTGCAGCGGAAGTCGTGGTCATCCTTGGACCAAAATACCGGGACGTGCTGAAGGAAGTCGATGAAGGTCACCTCGGATTCCTTTTCCGGAACGGGGAGTGTCTTGAAAGTGCCTGTCACACCCGGTTTGGCGCTTGTCTTGGAATCGCCAAAGTGAGCTCGGTAGTGATACAGAGTGCCGGATTTGAGACCGGTTTGTTCCTGACGAACGATCAAGTCGTTTGGTGAGATCGCTTTTTGAAAAGAGGTAAGGCGGGTTTGAAGGAGAATGGACGTCGCCGAAGGCTCGCCGGACATGGTCCCTTGACCGAGATAGAGGGCCGCCCGGGTGCCTGCAGAGAGGAACAACGCAAGCGTGAAATGAAGATGAGTTTTAAGGAATGTCATGAAGCCATTATAAAAAAGATTCTTAGGAAAAGTGGAGCTACTATTGCCTCTCCAACACAAGACGGACGAAGCAGCGCGTCTCTGTATGTGGAAGCTGAACAGTCACTCGATCCAGGGTTGCGCTCTGGGAAACCCGATCGAGTTCAACAACCCCTTCCCTCACCCAGTTGGCCAAATCAGGACTCACTTCTACCACAAGTGAAAAGCCATTGAGATCGGAGCGGACCGAATAAGTGAAGGTTTCGGGAACGGGAGGGTTCAATCCACCAGGCACTAAATCTGATGATCCCAGAGCCCATTCCAGAATGGCATTGAGACCATCTCTATCCTGATCCTCGCGACTGTCTCCATTGAAGCCGGGATTACTTCCGCTATAGGTTTTGCTATCGCGGATGATCTCGTTCTCATCGTAAAGCTCCAGAGTCTCGCCTTCCGCAGCAAGATGGCCCTCGTAGGGACCAACCACGAATCGCTGTTCGTTACCGGTGGGGCTGATCTCGCGGACCCGAAAGGCCTTTTTATTAGGACTCAAGTAGAGGGTCCCTCCTGCCGGAATGACGGTTCCAGGAGGCAGGGTAAATGTGATGGCTCCCCTGATGCCCCAACCCGAAATATCGGTCGCGGTAGGCGACTGGTTGATGAGCTCTAGATATTCCTGATCCTGGTCATCCGAGATGGGGTCGAAGTCCAAAGCCCCGATCATGATGCTGGGATTAATTTGAGCAGCGGGCAGATCCCGAGTGTTCTCATAGAGTTCAAAGCGGCGCAGCGGCAACCACTCTGAGACCAATCGCGTGACCGCCCGAGTCATAGACTCAGAATCAGGGTGGGTCGTGCTGAACGGCTTGGGAACCGGGCTCCCATCATACCAAGTCCCCCATTTGAACGAATCAAGCGTCGCATCTGTCGGGAAAATATCCGCCGGTGAGAGTCGCTCAAGTTGCTGAAGCGTTCTCTCGTTCAAATAATCTGAGGCGATAAAGCGGTCAGAAAGCGTCCGAACGCGCCGGAAGAACATAGCCCGCGTCGCCGAGTTCCCGTCGATGAGAGACTCCACCAAACTCACGACATCGGCCGATTCTTCATGCTCGGTGTAGCCCATCGCAAAAAGGTTCGTATCAAAGTATCCGGCCCGATCGGTAAAGTCTCGGCCCAAGCTGAGATCAAGATCCCAAGGTAAAATGGCCCACTCATTATCGCCCCCGGTGTCGCGATAAATGTAGTAATTTTTATCATACATATCGGTCTGCATAATCACGATCAAACCGGCAAGCGTATTGATCGTCATAGGGAGATCAACATTGTCGAAAATGTAGTCCCACCGGTCCGCGCCGTCGGCATTGATCCCTCGGATGAAGCGGCTCAGGTCCTGGTAATCCCCATCTTTTCTCGTCATCTTCCGTGCTCGCGAAGACAGCGGAAATGGTTCCTCGAGATCACTAAGATTGAGGCTCGTCGCTATGGCCTTAAAAAGCGCCCCGTCGGGATTCAAGCCGGCCCGTTTCAAGTAGCGGTCATCCGCATCTTCAACCATATCAGCGAGGCTAAAAAACTCGCCATTTTGCTGAAGCCGGATTGTCTTCGCAAAGTGAGTGGGAACTCCGGACTCCCGCATGATCTCAAAGGCAATCTCGTTTCGGCTCTTCGACTTATCGCCCCAATTCGTCAGCAAATCGAGATCCTTCACTCTCGACTCTCCCTCTTTCCACCGGAAGCGCTGAGTCTTATTAAAGTCCATATTGAAGCTTTTCTTGTCGAAAAAAAGACTCGATTGACCGTGCAAAGAAAAGCGCACGTTGTCGTAATACTCTCCTAAAAAATACACCCCCGCTCTCACGGTCTGAAAGGAAGTCAGGCGGTTATAGTCAGCGGGAGAAATGAACCACTCCACGAGTTCGGCATTCGTCTCCACCAGGGGGTTCAGCACCGGAACCCCATGATATTCATGGGAGTCTGTCGGGTCATTGAATGGAGGCTCCTTGGAAACCCGTCCGTCAACATCCTGGGCCACAAAGCGCCAGCGGACCAACTGTCCCGCAAACGCACTGGGAATCGTCACTGAAAAATTCTCACCATCTCCGCTCGTCATCGCTACCACTTGTTCGTCGGAATCCCCAGCCCGAAAGAACAAAGTGACATCTTCAGCGCCAGTCACCGATGCCGTAATCGTCAATATTTCTCCAGAAGAAGGACGGTCCCCACCAGTCCTCACTTCGCCAAATTGCGGCCCGGGAATTCGGCCATCTGAGTTTGCCGCTCCGGGAGTCGCTTCATCAAAATAACCCGTCCCAAAACCACCTCCTCCGTAACTTTTATCTTCAGACTGCGGCGGATACCTTTCGCCAAAATCCGAAACAACTGTCGTTCCATCTGGAGCAACCAAGGCCAGATATTCTCCCTCAGCCGCGAGCTTGAAATCCGGGTGCAGTTCTCCGACATCCCGATCCTTTCCCGAGGCAAAAACCACCAACCACTCCCCCGCTCCCAGAGTCGTGGCGGGGAACTCCCATCGATTCAGAGTGAGAGCGTTGTCCGTTAAATAATACCCGCCAAGATCAACCGGCTCATCGTCGGGGTTGAAGACCTCGATCCAGTCGGAGAACTCGCCATCTTCGTCCGCCAAAGTGGTCTCGTTCGACGCCATAAATTCCGAGATCACCGGAGCACCAAAAGCGGGCAGGGAAAAGATCAGAGCAAGAAAGACTTCACGCATTGGAGTCCAATATAAACTCATCACGCCACAGGTCGAGCGATGTTGTCAGCGAGTTTGCGCGTCCGTCATGTTATCGAGGAGTTTTTGAAGCTTCACCCGGGTATCGGCATTCATTTCATTAATTTTCGCGTGGACCTGGTCGAGGAGGCCCAACTGCTGGGCAACACGGTCGCCCATTCCATAGTGTTTCACTTTCAAAACAGCTACCTGCACTCCTCCGAAGCTCTCCGAAGTCGGACTGATCGCGTTCGAAATAACGTCCTCTTCAATCTCCAGCCACTGCGCCGACGATAAGTGCTTGCGATAGCTTTTCGCCTTTTTCCAATCTCTATTCCGAAGAAGATTCTCAGTGAGATTCTTCCAAGCAGCCCCCACCGGCTCACCTCTCCTTTCCAAGTCATGCAAAAAATTCTCTGCGGCCTCATACTGAAAGGTCCACCCATCATCAAAGGGATCAGCACTAGCTGGCTCACCGTAGATCTGAAATACTTTGCTCTCACTCACAAGATCATCGATTACCTCAGCCCTCGAAGATTCATCATCGTTCGGGAGTGAGAGAAACCAAGCGATCCCTTCCTTACGGTCCTGAAGAGCCAACTCGTTCACGACATCAATGCGGAGATACTTTTCAGAATTAATCGCACCAAAATCGATCTGCCTCTTCACCTCTCGCCATCCCAGCTTCTCCGCCTGCGCACGAAGCTCCTCATCAAAGGCGACCTCGGCGCCGCCTTCAAGCTCCGATACGAGTTCACGAGCGAGTGAGATTCGGCCCGAATTGACCAAGCCTTCAGCGAAAGCCGCCATCGCTGGATTCGTAGTATATTTGGACGACTCTCTCGGAGTGACCGGAAAGCCCGCCGAGTGAGACGAAAAAACTCCGCTGCTCGGCATGCCCCCCGGGACCTCGTAGGGAATCCGCAACTCGCCGTCGAAATCGATCTCTTTCATCATCGCCACTGGATCCACGCCCCAGCGCCCGACCTGAAAAAGAATCAAGTCCCGATACGAATCTCCATTCAGATGATCACCACTGAAAGGATCACCATCATCTTGATTGGCACGCCCTATCCATTCCAATGACAATTCAAAACCCCGTTGAGGATTCCGGTGAAAGCCATCGGTAATTGTCGAAATTTCCGCCTTCAGAGTCTCCTTTCTATCCCACACATTCTGATCACGAATCCATCCCAACACATTCTCACCTTCCAACTCATACCACCGAGCCAACAGGAGCGACATTTCATCACTAATCTCACGCTTCCTTTCAGCATCCTCTCCCATTTCATCCTCCCACCAGACCCTTTCCCTCTCCAGAAGCATCGCCAAGGCACCCGGAATCTCTCTCGCTTCAAGATGCAGAATCCAAGCGTTCAAGCGCGCGGAAGACATCTCGCTTCCTGGGAACGCCTGTGTCTGCTGAATCAAACGTTGAAACTCATTATCTCTCGTCAAACGCGAAGACGAATTCCGACTCCACGACCTCTCTGAATTCAACTTTCGCTCAGAGCGAACAATCGATCTTTCAGGAGACATCTTCGCGCTCTCCTGTCCCGAGCGCCCCAAAAAGAACCCCAAGCCCAAACACAGCAAAGAGGAGAGCAGGATCATTTTCATCAATCCCAATCTCTCACCACGGCGATCATCCCGCAACCATCAAGCCACCTACAACTCCTTGATTTCAATATTCCGCCAGCTGATCTCCGACCCATGTGTTTGCAGCTGAATCGGTCCGGACTCAGGCAATGCCTCACCTTTGTTGAAGTAATTTTGCAAAGGAGCCTCCTTCACCACAATCTTGTCATTGAGAATCACAGTCACTTCGTTTCCAATCATTCGAACAAGTATCTTATTCCACTGACCCAGCGGCTTGTCGGCCACAATCAGCGGATCGCGCCCTCTACTCCCCTTCCGGTTATTCCAAAGTCCTCCTGATCCTTTCCGCGCATCGGCATGCTTCCGCTTGGGATCCCAAATCTGAACTTGAGGGAGCCCACGCAGGTAGATCCCGCTATCGGCATCCTTCCCATACTTAAATTCAAGGCGCAGCTCGAAGTCCGAAAAATTCTTCTCAGTCGTGAGATAAAGACCCTCTCCATCATTCACAATGACGCCATCAGCCACTCTCCAATGCTTGACGATATCCTCGAGACTCTTCTTCTTTTTCACGGCCAGTTCCTCGTCCGAAAGCGCCCTCCACTTCGCCGGATCTTCCGTCCCGCATCCCCACCAGCCGGAAAGATCCTCTCCGTTGAAAAGCGGGTAAAATTCACCCTTCTTCGTGGTCTTAGACTCAACCCGCAAAAATTGCACCGCGTCGATCACGACATACCCCTCAGCTCCCTCATTGCTAATCTCGACCGCACTGCCCTTCCCCTTTTCAAAATCAAAGACTCCCAGGGAAAACCACGCCTCCTCAATCGGCCCGGGCTTCGTTTGATCAATCAAGACCGGCTCCAAACGCTTCCCATTCTGCTCCACAACCACCGGAACCTTCTTCGCGCGATTCGCAAATGCCGGATAGGCAATCCTCACCTCATAGCTCCCAGCCTCCGGCAAATCCGGAACAAAGCGGGCCCTTTGCCCCCCTCCGCTCGCATCGCCATCATGACGATACCCAAGGCCCAGATGAGGCGAGGTGCTGTGGCTCTTATTCGAGAACCCACTCAATTCAGCTAGCTCGTCATCGACCACAATTCCCTTCAGCGACTTCGGATCGATCAGACTGGTTTGTGGAGAGCGCGTCTTCCCCCGATACTCCAGCACCTGCTTCAGCGCCAACAAACGCGGCTGCAATTTTTCATATGGGACATCCTGTACTGCCAAATTCTCATCAATCGCAATCGCAGCCGCCACCGCGCCACTTTGCCCCAAAACCATGAAGACCGGCTCCATCCGAATTGACCCATACGCGATATGCGATGACGAAAGGCACACCGGCACGAGAAGATTCGTACATTCCTCCTTCTTCGGCCGAATCGAACGATAGGAGATCTGATAAGGCCCACCCGGGGACACCTGAATGTCTCCCTCATTTTTCACCTGCCCCTTCTCATCAATGTAACGCTGCACGTTGTGGGAATCCATATTGTAAGATCCCATCCCGACCGATTCCGGCGTCACCCTCTTTCGAAAGCAATCCAATTCAGTGTTTACATAGTCACTCACCATCCTCCGTGCTTCGCGAATGTAAAGTTGGTGCGGCCAGTTTCCGTTGTCTGTAAATTCATCCTTTGCCAATCCCCACTTACTAATCGTCTCCCGGAGATCCTCCGGCACCCGAGGATCATTGCAGACAAACCAAAAGAGCCCTTTTTGATAGATCTCGTGTTCCTTGATGATCTCCGCCCGCCGCTCGTAACTCGCCTCCGGGTAGTCCCAATTCATCCCAATATTATCTGTCGAAAATCCCCCGTGGTTATTCGTATCCGTCTTGCGATTCGGCATCGACTTATGATTCCCCCACACCGTCCGCCAGCCCGCTTCAATAAAGCGGAGATAGAGCTCATAGCGCATCGGATCATATCCCACCGGCTTTGCAAATGGCACCCGATTCTCAGGATCATCGGTCAGGCACATCCGGAAGCAATACGCCTGAACCTTCCCATCCCCCTCGCCTTCCTCACCCGGCCCACCTTCCTGAATCCCCGGTAAGATCCCGCTCTCAGGATCACCCTTTTTCACGTAGCCATCCACCCCATCGAAAAACTGGTGACTCCGCGCCCGCCTCGTCTGCACCCCATTCAAAGTCTCGCCATACTTCGAATTTGGCTCGCGCCCCACATGATAACTCACCCCCGCAGCCGCCAACAAATCCCCCTCATAAGTCGCGTCCATGAAGATCTTCCCTTCAAAAACCCGACCAGACTCCATCATGATCGCGACAATCCGTGCGCCCTCCTTCTTCACTCCCGACCTCCGGTTTAAGCGCTCCCCATAGACAACCTCCACTCCAGCCTCCTTCAACATTTCCCGATAAACCTTCTCCGCCACACTCGGCTCGAATCCCCAAATCGCATCCGACTTAGCACTGTATCCTTTGTAATCCTCCTTCTTCTGATTCGTCCAAACCCCATCCTGCGAGTAATGCTTGTGCAGCCGCTGATAAAACTCCCGCGACATCCCCCCGATCACGCGCTTATTCCCCGAGTCCGTCGCCCCCAACCCACCCGATGTCAGCCCGCCGACATGCTGGGAAGGCTCGATAATCACCGCCGTCTTTCCCTCCCGAGCCATTTGCACCGCCGCGGTCACCCCTGCCGAAGTCCCCCCGTAAACCACGAGATCAGTAGCGACCAAGAGCTGAGGAACAAGGAATGACAACACCCACAGAGCACGAAAGTTCATACCTACAAAGTGACCAGGTCCATGAACGAGGTCAATCAAGGAACACCGCCCATCAACTCTTCCGAAAAAAATGACAGCCCCGCTTCTAGCTGCTCAAAAGAAATTTCAATCGGGGGAACAACCTCAAAATTGACGCTTAGGAACGGCGCAGTAATTAGTGTCTGGTCGGAAACTCCCCCGCCCCATAAGCGACGGGGTAAGGGGCTTGGATTTCGCCTGCGAATCTTCCGGGCGTAGCTGCTTCTCTCAGCCCCGGCGGCTTTAAATTCGTTCTGAAAGTGCAATCATTCGCTCCCCAATGCTCCTCGTCTCGACTATCATTTCGGTTTGAGAAAATTATTCGACGTTCAACTTGCTCTCGGAGCCGTCCCCATCGAAAAAGTCGAACTCCCCACCAAGACCCGCGACGAACTTCCGCCCACCCCCGCCGCTTTGCAATGGATCTTCATCACCCCGGAAGTAAATCGCGAAGTCTTCGCCGTCCTTGAAAGCATCCAGTCCGCTGACAAAAAATCCACCGGTCGCCCCGGCATGGATCTCTGGCAAATCCTCGTCCTCGGAGTCGTCCGACTCACCCTCGACTGCAACAACGACCGCCTCCACCACACCGCCAATTTCGACTCCCTCGTTCGGCAACTTCCCGGCCAACCCGCCTTCGACATGACCCTCGAATTTTCCCTCACCTCGCTCAAAGAAAACCTCCCTCTACTCACCGAAGATCACCTCGCACAAATCAACGCCATCGTCGCCCGTCACGGTCGCCAAGTCCTTCAAAAAAAACACGAGGAAACGCACCAAATCAAAGTCGATAGCTACGTTCTTGAAACCAACGTCCATTTCCCCACCGACCTGAATCTCGCCTGGGACGCCGCGCGTAAAATCATCGACCTCTCCAGCCGCCTCACCGCTCAAGTCGGCCTCCCCGGCTGGCGTAAAAAAGCCCATTGGAAGAGCGCCATCAAAACCCCCATGCGAATCTGCGCTCGCGCCTGCAAAGGCGGAGGAGCCAACAAACAAGACTCTTTGAACAACACACCGAATGGGTCGCCAAAGGCAAAAGCCGCCCCAGTGTTGAGCTTGGGTGCCGCCTCCTCATCGCCACCGATCAATATCACCTCATCCATCATTATAAAATCATGACCGGCGGCAACGAAAGCGCCGAAGTGATCCCCCTCGCCGACAAACTCCTCGGCTCCCTCCCCGCCGGATCGCTTGTTAGCATCAGCTTCGACCGCGGCTTTAGCAGCATCGAAAACCGGCAACTCCTGGAGCTCTGCATCCCCCAAGTCATCATGCCCAAAAAAGGCAAACTCACCGCCGAAGATCGGGAGCGGCAGAAAGACAAAAAGTGGCGTAAACAGGCCAACGCCCACCGTGCCGTTGAGAGCAATATTAAGGCCCCTGAGCACCACGGACTGGATCGTTGCCCGGACAAAGGCGAGCCCAGCTACCACCGCTACACCGGCCTCGGAGTGCTTGCCGACAACCTGCATCGCATCGGCAACCACCTCCAAGAGCAGGAACGCAAAGCGCGCAAGAAACGAAAAGCCGCAGCCTAAAGCGGCCGAGCACCAAACGCCTCAAAAGAACAAAAGATCTCTGCCCCTGCGGAGGTCGGCATCACCGTGCCGATCGCCCAAGCAGACGAGTAAAAACTCACCATTGGGTAAGTCCCCACC
>JBLHUR010000067.1:0-29030 GCA_047629805.1 Akkermansiaceae bacterium
CACCCAGAGGATTCGCGCCGGAGAGGTGGGCGCTGTGTATGCAGATTTACCTATTATAGCGATGACAGCGAATGCTTTAATCGAGCATGAAAAGCTATGCATGGAGGTTGGAATGGATGCTTATCTCTCAAAGCCTATCGATCTTAGAAACTTAGAAAGCACCTTGAAATCTTTTGATTTGATCAAAGTTTAAGAAGTCATCCGACTCGGTGGACAGGCAGGTGTAATCCCTTCGAATAGGGAGTAGGCTCCGCTGGAACTGGCTGAGATGAAAAACGGGGATATATTTGGGGAAACCGAGACACAGTAGAGGTAAGCCTTTGCCAAATTTAGCGGCCAAAAGGGCTTTGCGAGCCAACCTCGGTCCGGCTTTACCGCCAAAGTTTGCCCCTCTCGATAATGCCTCTTTCTTCGACGATAGAATCACTTTATTCTCCCTCAAGTATATTATGGAACCCGTTGAAGATCGCTCCGAAATCAAAACCACCATCTCAAAGTGGGTCGCCTACCTTCTCGATGACCTCATCAAGATCCCCGGCACCGAAAAACGCATCGGCCTCGACCCTATCATCGGGCTCATTCCCGGCTTCGGCGACTTCGCAACCTCCGCCGCCGGACTCACACTGCTCGCAGCCGGAGCTAAGAAAAAAGTTTCCAAAAGCGTCTACCTCCGCATGATAGCGAATTGGACTCTCAACGCCCTCGTCGGCGCCATCCCCATCATCGGTGACATCTTCTCCTTCTGGTATAAGTCAAACCGCCGGAACCACACTCTTCTCCGTGCCCACCTTGACGAAACCGACGGCGAAGAAGATGAAAACTCAGGCTGGTTCCCCGTCTTCATCCTCATCGGAGTCGTCGTCATCGTCTTCTCCCTCATGCTAGTCGCCGCAGCGTTCACCATCAATTGGATCAGACGCTAAGGCCAAACTCTCATGCCCCTCCATACCGCCATCATTAGCCTCATCGCTCTCGTCTCCTTCTTTGGACTCTGGGCCTTGGTTTGTAAAATCATCTCGCTCGCAGGTTGGAAACAACTCGCCAAGCGACACACCGCTTTTTCCCAAGCAGAAGGAGATCGCTTCTCAGGTCGGAGCCTCCGTCTCAGTCTCCTCGGAAACTACACTGGCTGCGTCGACTTCCATGTTGGTAGGCAAGGCCTTCACATTTCGCTCATGCCTATCTTCAGCATCGGTCACCCACCTCTTTTCTTCTCTTGGTCCGCAGTTCGACTTCTCAAACAACGCCAAAGCTTCCTAGGCCAACGATTTCTTTATGACATTGGCACACCCCGGGTCCGGCGAATCGCCGTCCAAGCCGAGGTGCACCAAGCCATCCAGTATCACCAAACGGGTGCTGGAATTTAAGTGGCTTTACTTTGCAAGAAGACGCTCTGCTTCTAGCCAATCTCCTTCGGTGGTACCGGGAGCGCCAGTCTCCTGGCGCTTGAGGAAAAGAAGATAAGCTGCCTTTGCGACTTCCTCGCTCGTCACTACCTTGGTAGCTTTTGCCGGGGTGATCGCTTTTTTCACCGCAGATTTTTTGGCCAGCGTCTTATTTGCAGCAGCTTTTCTTGCAACTTTTTCGGGCGCAACCGCTTTCTTGACAGCAACCTTCTTGACCGCTTTATGCGTTACTTTCGCGGCAGTCGTCTTGGGCGCAGACGCTTTCTTTGCAGCAACCTTCTTAACGGCTTTCTTCGTTATTTTCTTCGCAGCCTTTTTAGCAGCGACTTTCTTGGGGGCAGCTGCCTTCTTGGCAGCTTTCTTTTTGGGAGGCACGGCGTTCGGTTAGCACGAAGGATACCAAGGGCAATCACGAATCGAGTTACTTTGCATTATCGGTCCCAATTCTAGTAGAAGGCCACACCCTGCTGCTAGAGACCACCGAAAACGGCCCTAAGCCTCAGCTCGATCCCAGTGCGCGCTGCCGAATCCTGATACTCAGATAAAATCCTAGTCACAAACTCGTCGATGATCATCGAAATCCTCTCCTCAAAGTGATCTCGGCGCATTTGCGTCTCAGCGAGAAGCATCGCACAGGCCATAAGACGGGTTTTAAAATCATCTTCTCCGCCAGAATTCGAAATATCGTTTGCTTTTTGCTGCACCAGATTGCATTTGCGCTCCGCTAAGACTAATTCTTCCTTCAAACGACTAAATTGCCAGAGATCATCACTCAAAAACTCTTTAATCGCTTTCCAATTCTCGCTCGTCATGGAGTTTTCAGAGATCATCGCCCGGCATTCTTTAATCACCGACACGATGATTTCCTTTGAAAACTCATCCCTCAAACGTAATGCCACCCCATTATCTTCCGCGCAACATTTCGCCACGCCATTACTAATATCCTGTATTTCGAGCTCGCTTTGGATCTTAGTCGCTGAGTCAGACGCAAGTGCTCGGTGATTCAAACCTTTCGCTTGATTCGATTCTAATGTTGACATTTGGGGGATTCTTTTGGATTTCATAGTCGTTCGCTCCGGGGGATAGTCACTTCGTGAGCTAGGGACAAGTTATCAAAAAACTCTCTCTAGTCTAGTAATTTTAAGTTTTCCCCTAACTTCCAAGGGTTTTTTATTACATGAAACCGAAATAACTTGCATTCCCATGAGTTTTTTACTAAAAACCTCCCATGAGTGAGCCTTCCACCCTAAAAAAAATTGCGGAACTGATTTGGTCCCTCGATCTTGAAGGGGCCCGCTCCGCCATGGAAGTCGTCCAAAAAGTCGTCGAAGCCAAGGAAGCCGTAGAAGGCGGGACTGAAAAAATCGGCGTGACTCTAGATCAACGAACTTCTGACGAACTTCGCGAGGTTCGACGTTTTCTCGATAACGCCGCCCTCGACCTTAACGGCCCCGAATGCGTCTTATTAGGGAGTTTTTTCAAACACCGCGAAAACGTTGAATATCTCGACACTCGCTCTCTCAACGTCACCCTTGATAGCTACGGGCGTAAACCGTCCAACACCACCAGCACCGTGGAGAACCTTGAAAAAAAAGGTCTTATGGAATTCATCACGGGCGAGGACCTGCACGCCCACAAGACCTTCCGTCTTACCGAGCAAGGTTACCACGAAGCACGCGATCTTATGGGCCGCCTCACGCGCAAGAATTTTTCCGCCGTAAGTTAGTCCTATCCTTTCAACCTTCAGGCGCGAGGAATTGTCTTTTAATAAAGTCCCCCGCTCTGCTATTCCTCCCCCCGCCCCGGCGGGGTTTTTTAATTCACCAACTCTTTTCTGACTATGCCGATCAATATTGAAATGCCAAAGCTCTCCGACACCATGACCGAAGGAACCGTCGTTCGTTGGTTAAAAAAGGAAGGCGAGGAAATCGAAATTGGCGATATCATTGCCGAAATCGAAACCGATAAAGCAACCATGGAAATGGAAGCATTTGATGAGGGCACCCTCTCTCAGATCTCTGTTGCCGAAGGCGCGAAAGCCCCCGTCGGTTCCGTCATCGCGGTCCTCCTTGAAGATGGCGAAGAAGCCGGAGCATCATCGGCATCCGCCGCCGCGCCAGCTGCATCCACCCCTCCTGCCGCCACCCACGCTCTCGAGCAAGCTGCGGCGGTTGTCCAAAAATCGCAACCACCTGCGCAAGCCGCCAACTCCGGTGGCCGTATCAAAGCCTCCCCGCTCGCCAAGAAGATTGCCGAAGCCGAAGGAATCGATCTCTCCTCCCTCACCGGTTCCGGCCCCGGCGGACGCATCGTCAAAGCCGACGTCGTCGGCGCGCCCGCTTCCTCAGCTTCTGGTAGCACCCCTGCTCCAGTCGCCAGCCCAGCAGCAGCAGCGCCCGCCCCAGTTGCCATCTCACCCGTCGCAAGCGGCGAGGATAAAATCATCCAGCTCTCCGGCATGCGTAAGATCATCGCCGAGCGCCTTCTCATTTCCAAGACCACCATCCCCCACTTCTACCTTCACCTCGAGGTCGACGCCGCGCCGCTCATGAGCCTGCGGAAACAAATCAACGCGCAAGCCGAAGCGACCCACGGGAACAAATACTCCGTCAACGACTTCGTGGTCAAAGCTCTCATCAATGCCTCCGTCGCCGTCCCTGAGGCCAACGCCTCCTTCAACGGTGATCACATTGTCCAATTCGCGCACGTCGGAATCTCCGTCGCCATTGCGGTCGAGGACGGTCTCGTCACTCCCGTTGTCAAAAACGCCGAGCAAAAATCACTCCTCGCCATCTCTACCGAGATCAAAGCGATGGCGGTGCGCGCTCGCGACAAGAAACTCCTACCAAACGAATTCGATGGCGGCACCGTCACCATCTCCAACCTCGGAGCGTGGGGCATCGAGTCCTTCGACGCGATCGTCAACCCGCCGCAAGCGGTCATCCTCAGCGTTGGCGGCATTATCGAAAAGCCCGTCGTAAAAGACGGAGCGATCGTTCCCGGACTCCGCATGAACCTCGGGGTCAGCTGCGACCACCGCGTCGTCGACGGAGCCGTCGCCGCCAAGTTCCTCGGCGAGATCAAGCGTCTCATCGAGAACCCCGCCCTCATGCTCGTCTAAAAAACGAAGCCTCGATCATTTCCAAAAAAGCCCGCCTCACAAGATGCGGGCTTTTTTGCGCCCCCGCCGCAAGAAGCACTGGAAGGAACGGTCGTCGAATCGCTACGCTTTTGACACGGACGACATGGTTTCATCGAACGTGTTCTGATCGTCGCAGTGGAACGGCATTCGAAATTTTAGAGAGAAGAGCCCCCCTCACTCCACCGTCATCACCCCTCTCATAATCGTCCAATGCCCCGGGAAGGTGCAAACAAAAGGATACTCCCCAGGCTTCGTCGGCGCGACAAACCGCAGCGTTTGACTCCGGCCAGTCTTAATCAACCTCGTCGCATGGAGAACCCGCTCATCCTCCGGAATATAGTTCTTCTTCGCCCCCGCGGGCGACTTCGCCATCTCATTCGCCGCCATCCCAATCTCTTCTACCGAAGCCCCCTCATCCAAAATGAGAAGATTGTGTTCCGTAGCGTCTGGATTATTAAAAATGAGTTTCACTGGCTTTCCGGCCTTCACCGTAAACTTATCCTTGGAATACAGGAGCCGCTCGGAGATCGTTCCAATCTTGATCATCTGCAGTCCTTTCTGACGGTCGAATTTCTTCTCTGCCTTCGTCAATTTCTCCGCCCCGAACGGAACATTCTTAGAAAGCTTCGCTAACTTCTCCGCCGTGCCCGACGGCCAGTGAGGCTTCAAAGCATCCGACATAAAGGCCGACCGAATCGCATAGGAAAGATGAACCCCAGCGGGTTGATCGAGGACCGGATAGATCGCTTTAAGAAGGATCCTCGGATCTTTGGAATTCAGACCCAAGTATGAAGCGCAAATCGCGGCTTCACGACGAACATGCTGGGAGGAATGGCTTGCACCATAGTTGAGAAATTTTTCAAAATCGCCTCGAGATGAAACACTTGAAAAACGCAGGAGTTTGAGGGCCGCAGCGGCAATGAGATGATCCTCAGAATAGATCAAACTCTCCAGCATTTCAGGATCGGAACTACCGAACGATTGACGGACCCGCACAACTTCGAGTTTCTGAAATAGATTAATTGATTCTTCAGTCTCATGAGCGAGATCTAATACGAGTTGTAGAGGCATCGTAGTTGTCACGCCTGCCTCATATTTCCGGTTTCTAATCTCAAGCTTCGTCAACTCACGGGTGCGTAAGTGGGGAGACTTGAGCAAACTTATCAAATCAGGAACTAAGGCCCCCGCAATCTTCGGAGGCTCAGCCAACTTCGCCCCCTTCGGCACGATGCGCCAAATCCTCCCCGCCTTCCGATCGCGGCGCGGATCTCTCAGCGAATACTGCGCGTGTCCTTTCACGGGATTATACCAATCGCAAATGTAACACGCGCCCTCCGGCCCAAAGTTCAAATCAACTGGAATGAACGAAAGGTTAGTCGAAAAGATGAGATCGAACTGAAACTCCTCCGCAAAGTGATCTTCCTTCTCAATCCACTTGTGAAACTCGATTTTATTCGTCGGCTTATAGCGCGCTTTGATAAAGCCACCCTGCATCTCCTCCGGCCAAAAATCATGCGTCACGAAGCCATGCCCACACGTTCCCGAGTAAGCCTGCATCCCCTTCGCGTGAGGATGCTGCCCCGCCTCCTGCTGGAAGCCATTTCCAACCCGATGATCGCGAGGAAACGCTGGATTCGTGGCATGAAAAGTCGAGGCAAAGACCGGGTGAGAAGCGACATGATTCCCCCACTTATCAAAAGTCACTCCCCAAGGGTTCGTATTGGGATAAGAACCAAACGCGATCAACTTCCGCGTCTGCGGCTTGTAAAGAAACCACGATGAATTCTGCGTCCGAACCGGCCCATAAACCGTTTCAATCTGACTGTGATGAAAAATCGACTCCCGAAACATCAAGTCCCCACCCGGCGTCCAAGTAAAGTCATGCAGCGAATGGTGCGAATCCTCACACCCAAACCCCGTCCAAACAATCTCACGATGATCCATCTTCCCATCGCCATCCTGATCGGTCAGGTGAGTCAGATGCGGTTGCTCCGAACAATAAACCCCACCACTTCCATCCAGGACAAAGGAGAGCGGAATATGCAAATCATCCGCCCAAGTCGTGCACTTATCCGCCTTCCCATCCTGATCCGTATCCTCAAGAATGATGATCTTATCGCGCGGCTTCTGCCCCGGATAAACATGCGGATAAGTCACCGAAGTCGAAACCCAAAGCCGACCTCGATTGTCCCAACGCATTGCTATCGGACAGGCCATCTCGGGGAAATCTTCCTCCGAAGCGAAACAATTGACCTCAAAGCGGGGATCCACTTTGAAAGCTTTCTGCTCATTCGCAGGCGATAAAAACTCGTTCGCTCCCCGCGCCATGACAACATCATCAAGCACTGGAAGATTGGAGTCGTCGGACTCGGTCAACTTGCCGGTCGAAACCGTGGCATGAATCGCCTTGTCCCGATTTTCCACCATGAGATCGAAGTTCCGCATCGCCGGAAGGAAATCGAGGTAGCCATACGATTTGTTGCGACCACCCGTGTAGTAGAACGTGTTCAGCGGCCGATAGCGGTAGAAGAACTGCGTCGCCTTGTCGACAACCAGCTTGCGGAGAGGCTCGTTGACGCGAGAAACCTTATTTCCAAACAGAAGGAAAGTGGCTCTCTCAGCAAACTCAGCATGCCCAGACTCACTCAGGGCATGTCCATCGATTGTTCTATTTATGGTGACGGGCAGACCTCCCGTATAGAAGACATCAGCACAAGCGACTTTTTGCTTTAACGCGACCTTCTTCATCGCACTTGAGTAAAGGCTAACATTGGCGTTCTCGCGACTTGGTGCGTCTGACTTTGGAAATGGCACCTCGCGTCTATATTCTTCAGGAACTGGAGTCACCAAAACAATCCTCGGAGCACTCTCCCCATTGTAAGCCTTCGACTTCAGCTCCGTGAGAAACTTATCCAGCCTCACCTTAAAATCCGGCAACCCCGCCTCCCCCGCAAACGACTCATTAAACCCATACGCCGCAATAATGACATCCGCCTGAAAGTAAGTCAGATGCTGATCCAAATCCCCAAAGTTATCCGGCCTCGGCATCAGATCGATCTCATCCGCGGGCCACGCCAGATTCCGCACCGTCAATTCATGCTCCGGATGATGCTGATGAATCAAAGTCTCCAAATGCCCATACCGCCGCTCCGCATCCAGCAGGAGATTCCCAATCAAACAAATGCGATCCCCCTTCTTCAACTTCAACGGAAGCGTCGTCTCCACCGGCTCCGCCTTCGCGGCACGAGGCGACGTTTTGAGAGTGATAGAAAAACTCGCCAGCTTGGGATCTCTCGGCGGTGCCGCCTTCTTCAGTTCAATCGTCTTGGCATCCTTAACTCTGGTTTGCTTTGGAGACTGGCCGTGGGCCTCCGGCAGAAAAACGGTGCCCAAGAGGGTAAGGAGAGCGAACTTCATCATGATCCTTGAGAATTCCCTTTCGCCCGTTCCAACGCAAGAAGGAAGGACGCAACAAAAAGAGCGGCGGAGTCACCTCCGCCGCTCGCATTTTTGATTCAGACGAGACGATTAGTTGGCCGGTTCATCGAGACAGATGACACGGAAGATTCCGCGATCCTGATTCATCCGGGGTGAGTAGATCACCTGTCGACCGGCACCCAAAAGCACCGTGCCTTGGTCCTCCGCGTCTTCCATACTCGCGCGGACCGGAATCGTCTCCCATACGCGTGTCACGAGATTGAACTCCTCGACCGCCATTTCCATGGGACCTCGATCAAGGAAGAGATCGAGCTTGATCCATTCTCCACTCACAAGATTAAGACCATCTAAGTCGATCACGCGGAAGGGAACCCCGACCGAGTGCTCAAGCATGATGGACGAAACATGGTCATCAAAGCCACTCTCGGTCCGCTCTCCTGCATTCGCGTAGAGCCGCACTACATCAGTTGGCAGCACTCCTTCGCGATCCAGTCGCGTCAAATACACCACGAGCGTGGTCTCGGAATTTCCGCTAACCTTAACGATCGTCGCGAGGGCCGACTCCCCGGGCCTATCGCGGGTCAGACTAATCCCAACCGCACCATAGGAACTGCTAATCGTTACCGGAACATCTATGGCCTCGTCAGTAGAATTGACGAGATGATACTCGTAGCGCCGCACTTCGCCAGCAGCAAGGTCAGGTGTATCGGTATCGGGGCCCTTGATCACCACCGTCCCTGGCTCGGCTCGGCAGATCTCACCACGGCAAACCAACTCGGGGGTCCCTGGTCCGGAACTGGCACGAATGACATACTTGGCGCACTCCCCCGGGTCCATCTTGCATACAATGAGAAATTCGACCGTTTCGCACTCTCCGGGAGCAATCGGCCCGATTGACCCTCCTGAGATTACAGACATCCCAGCGGCAGCATTAAACTGCGCAAAAGTCACCGACCCGGGTCCAAGGTTCTCAATCTTCCATTCGTAGCTCTTCTCAACATCCGATTTATTACAAATCGTGTATCGGATACGTGCTCCATCCAGACCATCAATCCCGCCACCCGTAATGGGACAACAAAAAGTCTTCTCAGGAGTGAGCATACAACAATCGGGAACGGGCTCATCTCCCTCACAGGGAGGAAGGTCAATACAGATGTCATCCACAAAACAGCACTCAACATTCCCTTCCGTGTGCAAGGCCAGCTTAAAACACAAGAGTCCTGAAGGTCCGGTATACGCCGTACTAAATGTTCGAATGTCTCCGGGATTAAAGGGGCTCCCCGAGAGGTCAATATAGTTCGGCGAGAACGCGGTGACATTGGGCCCGAAGGAAATCCCGTAAACGGAGAGGGGGGCACCGATGAGATTACTGGTATTCTCAACTGTCACATCGAGAACATAACCCCAGGTTCCGTCCGCAAGCAGTCGGCAGGTCACCTTAACATCGTGCACCAGGGCGCATTCACAGATCGGGATATCGACACAGACCGTTTCGGTGCAGCACTCCTCAAATTTTGCATCGAGAAATGTCAGATTAAAACAGGCAAATTCCCCTCCTGCGAGGCCAGGGAGATCTAGAGTGATTGTGGTGCTATCGCCCTGATTGAGAATGGTCGGTAGTGGCTGCCATCCAAAGGGCTGCGGTTGGATCGGGATTGCTCCCGGCGGCAGTGCGGAAGCCGGAGTAGCCACCGCACCGTAGGTCGTCAGAGGCTTGGTCTGTAAATTCTCGATACTCAAGGTCACGGTGTAAGGTCCCCCGGGAAACTTAGGGCAGTTGACTTCCTTAACGATAATCCGGGCACAATCATCGGCCGTTTTCATGGTGTCGATATCGCCACCCATCCCCTTGAAATCCGGCCCTCCCGGACCAGTCCCTGGAACGTAAGGAACGACATAAGATTCCGTCACCTTACTTGGCGGTCCCGCAGGAACCGGAAAATCGATCATGCGCATTCCCTGCAATCCGTGGGGTCCGGCCCCGGTCGCGATATCAGCCGAGGACATCCACACAACTTGTTCGGCGGCTCCCGCTTCAAAGCCAAATTCCATCCCACCATAGGCTTCACCTTTGGTGTTATTTCTCCCGGTCGCAACCTCTCCGGTTAAGGTCCAGCTTCCCGCGATAAACTCGGCTTTGCGCCCAGCTGTCGTGTGATTATGCGGAGAATAAAAGTCTGGTAAATTCGTATAGGCGGGGAGATAGCTAGACTTCCTAAAGGCGCGCTCACCGATCAACATCACGGTGCCATCCACCGAAAAAGAGAGATCGGACACAGTCACCGAGTCCCCGGCACTCGCCCCATAAGAAGCGGGGACTACGAACTCTTGCGCCAATGAAGATCCATCGATCACTCCTCCGGGAAGATTGACACTCCAGATCTCATTTTCGTTTCCAACCGTTCCTCCATTCCAAACTGAGAAGTAGAGTTTACCGGCATGAGCTTCGATGGCCCAGAGCCGCTCTCCCAATGGAATCATTCCGGGGGTCGGAGTCGACTCAATCGTAAAGGGATCGAAATCCCCCAATGATCCTCCAACACTGTCGAACTGATAGATTTTCCCATCATCGAGGCTGGTGGCGAAGAGATTCCCCGAAGCATTATCCACCGTAATATTCCCCATGCCAGGGCCACCCTTGGTTCCTCCAGTGGCCGGAAAAATGGGGAGGTCCGGATCGGACACCTGGGGGATTCTTGCAAAGACCGACGCAACTCCTGTCAGCGCGTCAATTTTATAGATCGTGCCGGATGCCCCAAGTTCATCGCTCCCGGCCCGCCCAAGGTCTCCGTATCTCAGATAGGGATCACCGAAGCCCGACGGGGGGATAGACCGGCGACCACAAACCATTGGCGGCAGTATAGGTATTACCCTGCGGGTCGGTCGCAATCCCAAAGACGCACCCCATCTCCTGGGCCGTCCAGGTAGCGTCATGCCACTCCGGGGCATTCCACATCGTGGCACTGGAATTCAAAGTCGTGTAATTGGGCCCAGATGGATTACGGAGATCAAACATCCCGAAGACGTAAGCATTTGCCGCCGACACCGGATTCCCGGCATTGTCGCGCTTCTGCGCAGAACAAGTCGCCGCCGTAATCCCCGGACTCATGATGACATCCGCCGGCCCTGGGGCCCACGATGGTTTGGCTGTCAGCATTGCCGGGACTGACATGAAGGCGGCTAAGACCACCCCTTTGAAAGATGCCTGCCCTAAGGCCCATCTCCTTTGTTTTTCTATGGTTTTCATTTTTTCAACGTGCGTTCCGATTTTAACAGATTTTTTGTTAGTCGCTCATACTTAAGCGAGATTTTCATGGGTCTATCAAAGATTCCAACTTATGTCAGCACCTTATTCCTGTTCCTTTTCCCCTTGCCACCCATCAACCCGTTTCTGCGATCCCGAAATGCCCTTGAAATCTTTCTCCGCAAGGAGAATCTCGTCAAATGTCGCCGGTTTTTGGCGTTCAAATTTCTGTTTGGCCACATTCGTCAGGCGCAAAAGGAAGAGCTCCTCCCAGTGGCGACCGATCGTTTACATCCCGATTGGACGCCCCTGCTGACGATAATGAGGCGGAACGAGATTACCGGTAATCCACCCAGGTTGTCGGGAACGACAAACCTCATAAGTTCCGTCAACATGGCCATGTCGAATTCTCCGTCAGTGAATGGAGCACTATGAGATCGACGAGCCGGAGGGCGCCTGTTGATACTCGGAGGTGAAACAATCTCGCCCGATATCATTCCTCCACCTCTTCCGGAAAATGATCATGAGGGCCTGAAAAACGCCGTAACCGTCCATGACAACCGAACCCGCTCAATCCCCCTTCTTCCGACGCCACACTCTCCTCGGGGGAATCCTTTGCTGCCTCCTGGCCCTCTGGCTTAATCTTCCCGCAGAGGACACCCCAAGCACCGCACCCCCGCTCAAAGCAGGGGCCTACGTGCAGGATGTCACCCCTCCCTTCGACTCTCTCCTCATCAACGGCGGATTCCTGGAACGGCGGCGTGGCAAAATGACCCCCGGTGATCTCAAGGCCCGCTGTTTTGTTCTCGAAAGGGGCGAGGTAACGATTGCCATCGCGGTTGTGGACAGTTGCATGATTCCGCGTGAGCTCTGCGATCAAGCTAAAGCGTTAGCCTTCAAAGCCACCGGCATTCCGCCCGAACGCATCCTCATCACCGCAACCCACACCCATAGCGCGCCCAGCACGATGGACTACTGCCTCGGCACAATGGCCGATCCCGCCTACACCAAATTTCTCCCCGCAAAAATCGCAGAAGGCATCGCAAAGGCGCACGAAAAACTGGAGCCAGCGCAAATCGCTTGGGAACAGATTAAGGCACCCGGCTACACCAACTGTCGTCGCTGGATCACCCTCCCAGATGAAATGCTCACCGATCCCTTCGGAAAAAAATCGGTGCGCGCCATGATGCACCCCGGTTACCGGAATCCCAAATACATCGGACCATCCGGCCCGGTCGATGACGAACTCTCGCTGCTCTCGATTCAAACGATCGACGGAAGTCCCCTCGCCGTGCTCGCCAACTTCTCCATGCACTACCACGGAGGTGGCGGCCCTGCCGACTACTTTGGTCTCTTCGCAGACCGTTTGGCTGAGCGCTTGACCGTCGATGGAAAAAGCCCGGTCTGTGCCATGACCCAAGGCACAAGCGGTGACCTCTATCGCGTCGACTACAGTGGAGAAAGAAAATCAGATGACATTTCGCGCTACACCAAAGAACTCATCGAGATCTCAGCAGAGGCGCTCAAAGAGCCCCCCTATTACCAAGCTCCGGCGCTCGAGATGGACCAAAAGATCCTGACCCTGCAACGCCGCCTACCCGACGAAAAACGTCTGGCTTGGGCCGAAAATCTCCTCACCCCGATGGAAGGGCGCAGGCCCAAAAGCCAGCCGGAAGTCTATGCCGAGCAAGCACGGTTCATTCACGAAAACCCGACGGAAAAGGTCGTTCTCCAGACGATACGTATCGGCGATCTCGCCATCACCGCGACCCCCAACGAGGTCTATGCCATCACCGGATTAAAGCTCAAAGCACGGAGCCCGTTCCAATCGACCTTCAATATCGAGTTGGCCAACGGAGCCGCCGGATACATCCCTCCTCCCGAGCAACACGCGCTCGGAGGATACACCACCTGGCCCGCCCGCACCGCCGGGCTCGAAGTCGATGCAGAACCCAAGATTGTCGAAGCGGTTCTCACCTCGTTGGAGAAATTATCGGGGAAACCTCGCAAGCCTTTGGCCGTCCACAAAGGCACTTACGCCAAAACGATCCTCGCAGACAAGCCCGTCGCCTACTGGCAGTGTCAGGAATTCGACGGAGGTAAACTGAGCGATCTTTCCGGTCATGATCGCAATGGCCACATCGAGGGCGTGGTCGCCTATCACCTGCCCGGCCCGACAAACGAATCCTTCTCAGGGAAGGCCGTGAACAGCGCCCTTCAACTGGTGGGCGGCACCGTTTCGGCCACCGTTCCGGGAGCCCGGAGCCTCTCGTTTTGGTTCTGGAATGGCATGAGCGATTCTGTCCGGGATCATACCGGAGACCTCGTCCAAAACGGAGAAGCGCTTCGCCTCCGCATTGGAGGAAAGGCCGACGCCGACGCTGCCGGCACCTTGATCATTGAGAGCGCAAACGAGAACTTCAAAGGCTCCACGAAACTCGCTCTCCGCACCTGGCATCACGTCCTCGTTTCAAGCGATGGCAAAACGATGAACCTCTATCTCGATGGCAACCCGAAGGCCGAAATCTCCACCGCCCTTCCCGGCAAGTCATCCCACGAATGGCGCTTCGGTGGTATCCTCCCCTTCGAAGGCCGCCTTGATGAAGTCTCATGGTTTGGCAAGATACTCACCGGCGAAGATGCCAAGCGCCACTACATCGCCTCCGGGATGACGCCTCCTCCCAAACCAGTACCACCGCGCCCAAAACTCGACCGCGGAACCATGAGTCATCATCAGAAGGCCCTCATCGCTTCCAAGCCCACCGCTTACTGGCCCTTGCAAGAATCAGCGAAAGATCAGAGCTCTCGCCAACACCATGGTTCTCTCGAAAATGATGTCGTTCCAGCCAGCAAAATGCCAAAGGGAAACACTTTCAACGGCGGCCGCATGCGCGCGGACGTGACTGAGATTGGCGACACCTACAGCGTGGCATTTTGGGTTCGAAACACCCTTCCAACCCACCGCCGACCCGTCACCGCCTACCTCTACTCACGAGGCATCAACGGACAGAAGGAAGCCGAAGGCGACCATCTTGGCATCGGAGGCACTCACGCGGCCGAAGGACGTCTCATCGTCTACAACGGCAATCGAAGCGAAGGATTGCTCAGGGGAAAAACCAAGATGGAACCAGAGAGTTGGCATCACGTCGTCATGATCCGTAAAGGCGGAAGCGTGAGAGTTCATCTCAATGGCAACCCGACACCCGAGATCAATGGCAAGCTGCCCCGCACCTATCCCGATCACCACCCGCAATTCTTTTTTGGAGGCCGCAGCGAAAATTTTGCCAACCTGCAAGGGAGGCTTGACCACATCGCCCTCTATGACCGCGTCCTGAGTCCAAAGGAAATCAGCTCCTTCTACCAAACCGTTGAATTGAGCCCGGCCGGGAAAAAAGAGACCGCAGCCGATCGCGGCCCTCTCTCTCCGAAGGCCGCACTCAAGGCCATTCATGTCCCGGAAGGCTACAAGGTCGAACTCGTGGCAGCCGAGCCCTTGGTGCAAGACCCCGTCGCGATCGACTGGGCCGCCGATGGCAAACTCTGGGTCGCCGAAATGGCGGACTACCCCTCGGGCCTCGAGGGCAAACCCGGCGGTCGCGTTCGCTTTTTGGAGGACCTGAATGGCGATGGTGTCTATGACAAGTCCACCCTCTTTCTCGAAGAAGTAAACTTCCCGGCCGGAATTATGAGCTGGCGAAAAGGGGTTCTGATCGCAGCCGCTCCCGACATCATTTATGCCGAAGACACCAATGGTGATGGCAGGGCCGACGTCCGCGAAGTGCTCTTCACCGGATTCAAAGAAGGCAACCAACAACTCCGCGTCAACGGCTTGCACTGGGGGCTCGATAATTGGGTTCACGGAGCCAACGGAAGTCATCATTCGGGATATGCCTCGGGCATCAAAATCAGCTCCCCGCGATCCAACCAATCCGTCGAGCTCGGGAGCCTCGACTTTCGCATCCGACCCGATGACGGCCTGATGGAGCCCCTCTCCGGCCCCTCCCAGTTTGGCCGGACCCGTGATGACTGGGGCAATGCCTTCGGGGTGCAAAACAGCTTTCCTCTCTGGCACTACGTTCTGGAGCATCGCTACCTCAGTCGTAATCCCGACTTTGCAGCGCCCGACCCCCGCCGTCAGCTCCGACCTCAAAATCCGCGCGTCTTCCAAGCGACCTCGCCGCAAAAGAGATTCCACAGCTTCAACCAAGCCGGCCGCTTCACGAGTGCCTGCTCTCCCATGATTTACCGCGACGACTTTCTCTTCGACGACGAAAAGAGACACGCCTTCACCTGCGAGCCCTTTCACAATCTCGTCCAACACATGATCCTGAAACAGGATGGTTGCAGCTTTACCGCCGAGCGAGCGGAAGCAGAAACAAGCCTCGATTTCTTCGCCTCGGAAGATCGCTGGTCACGCCCCGTCATGGCACGCACCGGACCCGATGGTGCCCTGTGGGTTGTTGACATGTATCGCTACATGATCGAACACCCCGACTGGCTTCCTGCGGAAGGAAGGTCCGAGATGAAACCGCACGAAAGATTGGGCTCCCAACAAGGCCGTATTTATCGCGTCATCCCGGAAAAATCAGACCCCAAGCCCACCCCAGATCTCGACCAAGCAACACTCGCACAATTGGTCGATTCCCTTGGCAATACAAACGGGGTCATCCGCGATCTCGCGCACCGCCTCTTGGTGGAGCGGAAGGCCATCCATGTCACCGACTCATTATCGGAAGTGGCCCAGAATCACGATTCCGCGACCGCCCGTCTCCATGCGCTTTGCGTCCTCGATGGCATCAATCGCCTCAGCCCCATACTCCTTAAATCAGCGCTCCGCGACCCCCACACCCAGATTAGACGCCACGCCCTTCGACTTGCCGAGCCGCGATGGAAAAACGAGCCCAGCCTTCTCACTCAAGCCATCGAGCTCGCCAGCGATCGGAACTCCGCCGTCCGTCTGCAGGCCGCATGCTCCCTGGGCACATCAGCGAGTCCGGAAGCGGGACAAGCGCTGGCCCAACTCCTTATCGAGAATCATCGCGATCCATTCTTTCAGGCTGCCGTTTTCAGTTCCGCTCATCTTCACTTCGACCATCTCGCCAAGGCCGCCCTTGAAAACGGAGTCCTCATTAAGGAGCTCATTCAGCTTGGTGGCAAAAAACCCTCGTTGGATGCCTTGGTCTTCCGCCTGGCCACCCCCGGTAAAGAGGGATTCACCCAACCCCAATTGCGGGGACTCGCCTCTTGGCTAGACAACAGACCCACAGCCTCGGCCGGACTTGCAGAGGTCATTCAAAGAGCCCGGAGAATCATCGTAGATGATAATGCTCCCATCGCTCTTCGCACCGCCGCCGCCGGACTGCTGGGAAGACAAGCAAAGCACTTGGTCACCGACCGAGCTCTGCTCACGAATTTGCTATCCCCACAATCCCCCACTCAACTCAAACTGGCGGCAATCAAAGTGCTGGCCCGCCAAGAATCAAAAAACCTCCCAGCCATTCTTCTCCAAGGTTGGTCCGGCTACCTCCCAAAAGAACGCACTCTGATTCTCGACACCTTACTGCAACGACCAAGCTGGACAAAGGCCTGCCTGGCATTCCTTGAAAAAGGTGACATCGCGCCCCATGATCTCGATGCCTCCCGGCGACAACTCCTCCTCACCCATTCCGATCCAGTAATACGAAAGACCGCTGCCCGCGTTTTCAAAAGCGGCCCATCTCACGAACGGCTCAAACAAATTGAGCCCTTCCGGGCCGCCTTAAAATTGCAGGGAAACAAAGCGAATGGAGAAAAGGTTTTCCAAAAACTCTGTACCATCTGCCACCTCCCCGAAAAAGGTCTCCCCATGAACGGCCCGGATCTCCGCTCCATCACCGACCGAACCAAAGAAGGCCTTTTCAGTTCCATTCTCAACCCTAACCAATCCGTCGACCCATCTTACGGCAGCTATACCGTCACCCTAAAAAATGGCACCTCTCTCTTCGGCCGCGTCCTCTCGGAAAACACCAGCCACCTTACCCTCCGCCAACTCGATGGCAGCGACCAACAGTTCGCCCGTAAATCCATCAAGGCCCTCAAAAGCACCGGACGCTCCCTCATGCCCAACGGCCTCGAAGCCGCCATGACCCAGCAGGACATCGCCGACCTCATTCTCTTTCTACAAGATTTTGGTCACAAAAACGAGTGACGTAAACTCACCGTTTGATGCTTCTAAGCGATGGGGTTGTTCAAGGATCAAATTCCACTGTCTCATCATCTTAAAATAATTGTCTGACCTTTAGAGTCAGTTTCCCAACAAGCGACTCAGACACCCGGATCCCATGTGCCCTTTGTTGCGTTCTTGGTGCGGGCGAAAACACGAGCGTTCTCATTGAGAGCCAACGGACTCACATAGATGAAAGGAGTCGACCCCGGAGCGGCTGGATCATTGCCGTCCATCGTATAATGAACTTCACCCGGAAAGGCCGGGAAGCCCGACTCCTCGCTCATCTCAAGATTGAAGCCAACCGGGACTGAACCACCGTTTTGATTAAAATCAGTTTTGTCGAGTTTTATGACATCCATTCGGTCGGGCGAGCGCTTGATCTTCTCCATTAGAAGGTAGACCCCTCGATAGTGATCCATGCTGAAGGCCTCGTTTGGATTGGGGTTCACAAAGACCTCTACGTAACACGAGCGGGGAGAATAATAATCCAGCTACTCCCACCAATGGTAGACGAACTGATTTCGCATCAGAGTTTTGTCGCAATAGGGAGCATGCAGAATCCAATCGGAATCAGCAGGCATCCCGAGAAGTGAAACACCCCGGTCATTGTCGTCTTCATCCCAAGTTTTAAATTTGAACTACTTTTTTGGCCAGACCTCGGATCTCCGTCGAGCCACAGCAGCACATAACCTCCCGCCGGGACCATCACCGCTTCATCTCCAGTAATCTTCCACTGAGTGGGTTCTTCAGGATCATCACTGAAGAAATATCCCCGCAAGTCCAGATCAACCCCTTCCGGATTGTAGAGCTCCAACCAATCGTCGAACTCACCTTCAGGATCCGCGAGCACCGCTTGATTGGACGCCAGGACCTCGTTGACCACTGGATAAGCACGGCAAGTCAGGGCTGATGCGGCGATCAAAAATGCCACGAAGTAAAATCGCTGGTTCAGCATAGGCACCAAGCTTAAATCGATTCCTCTAATTCTGTCCACTCCTTCTCTCTCACTAAATAATCCTCGCGAGCCACTCATCAATCTTCTTGCCGAGATCCTCTACATGGTCATCGCCGCCACCTACGACAAAGTTCGCATTAACGGAATCGAGCGAGATTGAAAGGCACCTTAAACGACAATATCTGGCAACGCTGCCAATTCAACCTTTAGCGACACACCGATGACTTCGTCACAACACAAGACTTCAAAGCTCGCCAACCGGCCCTAAAGCAAGATCCCAGAGGACTTCGCCCTCTTTGTCCTGCCTGAAAAGCAGCACTAGCTCACCGAACAGAACCTGAAAATTCCAAGCTCAGAACAAAATCTTCATCTTCAGAAAAAATCATACAACTCACCCGTTTGGGTATCTTTTACAAAAACGAATGTTTTTGACTGTAAATTTTACAGGAAAACACTCTAGGGTCATTTGGGTTCATATCTTGCAGAATCTGATTTCCCTTTGATCTAATACACGTCCCAGCCCTTTTCGGACGACAAAGACCACGGCTGGCATAGGCCATGCATTTTCCTGTTCAGGAGCCCCCTGACCCCCAATTCAAATTGCTCTTTTTTAAATGATTAACGTAAAACACTCCGTGAATTCGAAATTAATATCTTCGCCGACTTCACGTCATCCTTCCCTCTCGCTGCCGCATCTCCCTGAGCGGGGTGTCAAAAGAAAACTAAGGTCTGTCGTGCTGTTTTCTCTGTCGCTAGTGAGCTTGCCAGCCCAGGCGGTGGATTATATTTTTTCAGACGATTCAGACAATCTTCCTCCAGGCTGCGCCATCGTCGGCCCAGGAAGCTATTCCTGCGGTGTCTTAACCCTCGGAATAGGTGACACAATTAGCATTGGAGGTACCAAACCGGCAACCATCACTTTCACCGGCGCATTCACAACCGGTGCGGGTAATCTAATCAACGCGGATGGACTTGCCTCCGACCTGACTCTTGTCACGGTTGGGGCACTCACGCTCGGGGCCGACACCATCGTGAACGCGAGCGTGACCGGCACCGCTGCCGTCAACTTAGGGATTGGCAGCACTTTGGGCGGTAACCTGACATTGGCCAGCCCCACCGGCATCGTCACCCTAGCAGCTAATAGCCAGGTTGATGGTTACATTCACACTGACGCCGGAGCAGTCACCGTCGGAACTTTGGGTTCTGTCGGCGGTGAAGTTGTCACCGAAGCAGGCGTGGTCACACTGGGGGCAGACGCCGAAGTGCAGGGACGTATTAGCACCGTAGCGGGCGGAATCACCATCGGAGATTCCAGTTCTGTCGGAGGTGAAATTGCCACTCAATTAGGTGTGGTCACCGTGGGGGCAGACGTCGAAGTCCAAGGGGGTATCAGCACCGTGGCAGGCGCAATCAACGTGGGAGCATCAAGTCGAACGATCGGGGGTGGGATTACAACCGAAGCCGGCGTGGTCACCCTGACGACGAACGTCAAGATTGATGGTGATATCAGAACGATCGCGGGCGGCATCACCATGGGCGACGGAAGTTCGACCTGCGGCAGCGTCATCACCACTGGTGCCGGTGTCATCGCACTCACTACCAATGTCAAAATTGGCGGAAGCATCAGCTCCATTGCAGGCGCTATCGGTGTGGGCCGTGGAAGCATGGTCGGAGGCGACGTCAGCCCCGCAGGTGCTGGTGTCGTGACACTGGTAGGTGTCCACGTCGGCGGCAATGTTGCCTCGGGCGACGGCGCCATAACTTTGACCGACTCACGGGTCGGTGGTAGTGTCGAGGCGACCGGTGCCGGAGTCGTTACCATAACCAACAGCACGGTCAACGACCTCGATCTGGTCGTGCCAACCTCACCCGCCTGCTTCGCGCAGTCCGCCGCCACGGTGACGCTCGGCAATCTGTCGCAAACCTATTCCGGCAACCCGCTCACGCCCACCCCCACGACCTCACCCGAAGGCCTCACCGTGGACTTCACTTACGATGGTTCGACCATGGTGCCAAGCAATATCGGCAGCTACGAGGTCATCGGAACAATCAATGACATACACTACTTCGGCAGCGCCAGTGGCACCCTCGTCATCAACCCAGAAGACCCCTGCCTTTGCGATGACACCGACCCCGAGTTCAACATCCGCGACCTCGATCTCCTCGCCACCTTTGACGTTTACCTGACTCAGTACAACGCTGCCCGCGACGTCTGGAACCTCGTCAAGGATGTCCTCCACTGCGAGGAGGAAGGCATCCCCCTCGAAGAAGAAAAACGCGGATTCGTTGAAGAGGAATTCTTCATCGCCGAAGACAGCCAAGTCATCGTCACCGTGATCTACGACGGAGCCGGTTATTACAACTCGGTCGCCTTCTACGATGCTGCTGATCCCACTACGACCTGGAAAACCATCTGGGAATCTTTTGCCACCGGTCCCTCCGCCCCCCTCATCCCCGGCTCCTCCGCCAGCCTTGGGATCATCCCCGCCGGCACCGAACTCCGCTTCGGCCTAGTGATGGATGGAGGAAACGGCGGCACCAGCCTCATCTACCAAGACGCCTACCTCAACCCCGGCGGACTGGACTTCATGGCCTCTAACATTCTCGGAGACCTCGAAGACAAACCTCTCATCGTCGCCTTCGAAGACCAACTCTTTGAGGGTCGCGACAATGACTTCAACGACGTCATTCTCAAGATCGACATCATCCCCACCGCGATGGGAATCGCCCAACACGACGAGACCATCGAAAGCCAAGACGGACTCAACTCCGATCGCGGAAGCCGCGGGGTCACCGCGCTTCTCGAAAACTTCGGCATCAATGACCCGTCCCACGAATCCACCGCCGAACTCTTCGAAGTTCCCGCTGCTCTGACCGCGCTCACCTTCGCTTTGCTCGACGACCGCAGCCCCATGAAATTCACCCTCTACGCCTTCGACTACGACCTTGTCTCCCACCTCAACCCGGAGTCACTCGAGTTCCGAACGATCGCCGCCACTACCGCCGTTCCCCTCATGGACAACCGCACGATCCAGCCCGGCGGCGAGGTCACCATCAACCCGCAAGCCCTCGGACTCGACGGAAAAACCATCGCCCTCATGATGATTCCCAACAACACCGTGGAGAATTTCCTTAAGAACGGCTGGCGATACACCCCCACCGGGGACGGGAACAACACCAAGCGCCAACCCCTTTTCAGCCTCATCAATGCCAACCCCTCGGCTCTTGATCAAATGCTCGCCTTCTACGATAACGAGAATACCTACCTCACCTTCGAAGACTCCAGCAACCTCGATGGCACAGGCGAATTTGACGACATTCAACTCCAAATGAGGCCCGCCCTTCAAGCCGTGGGATTCCACAACGGACACTATTTCGAGGGAAGCCCCGATCCTACCCAGGGCTTCACCGGACCAGACGGATACGGTGGAACCCATATTGGCGGATTCTAATTCCATCACCCTTACAGAAGAGAAAAAGATACCTGTCCAAATCATTCGGGAAGGTATTTTTTACCGTCCCACCAACCCGGCCATTTACTCTCATCGCGCCACAACCCCTGATCTACCAAGGAAACGCGCTAAGCATGTGAACTTGGCACCCAATATGCCAATAGAAGACGAACTCAGGCTCTACTCCTTATTCACTATGAAATCACTTATCCCGTTTCTTACTTATTCTTTTTCGATCACTGCCCATGCCTTCTCTTCAACTGGAAAACTCACTGCTCCCGATGGAGCCGCGCTCGATCGCTTCGGAACTGCCGTAGCGGCCAACGGACAGTTCATTCTCATCGGATCTCCCCGCGATGATGACCATGGCTCTTCATCGGGATCGGTCTACGTCTTCAACGCCTCAACCCGTGAATTCATCCGCAAACTCACCGCGCCCGACGGAGCGCGTGGCGATGAATTCGGAGCGGCACTTTCCATCCATGGCAGCCGAGCCTTGATTGGGGCCCGCTTTGACGATGACGAAGGTTCTAACTCCGGATCGGCCTACCTTTTCGATCTAAATACTGGCTCTCTTGTCAAAAAACTCACCGGGGCCAATGTCGGAGATCAATTTGGCAAAGCTGTTGCGATAAACAGCACCCGCCTTGCCATCACAGCTTGGTTGGCCGATCCAAACGGAGAGTCTTCCGGACAAGTCCACCTCTTCGATTCAGAAGGAGTCCCCCTTAAAATACTCCTCCCCAACAGCGGACGAAAATTCGATCAATTCGGAGCCTCCGCTCACTTCGACGAAACCCACCTCATCATCGGCTCTCCTTTCGAAGACAGCTCAGCCGCAGACAGTGGGGCCGCCTACCTTTTCGACAACAACGGAAGACTCATCCAAAAGTTTACCGGCGACAATAACTCTGGTGACGTCTTTGGGACCTCGGTCGCCGTCTCCAATGGCAAAGCTCTCATTGGAGCCTCATTTGCCGACACCACAATCGCCGACAGCGGTGCCGCCTTCTACTTTGATATCGCGGCCGGCGAACTGATTCGTAGGATGACCGCGTCCGACCCCAAGAAATACGATCACTTCGGTATCTCGGTTTCCCTCAACAAGGGCCACCTTCTCGTTGGTTCTGACTTCGCTGATGGCATCAAAAACGAAGTTGGCCGTGTCGATCTTTTCGATGCGGCAGATGGCACTTTGCTCAATTCCATCTTCTCACCTGATGCCGCTGCCGCTGATTTCTTCGGTGGCTCTGTCACTCTCCTACCCGGAAAAATCCTAGCCTCCTCGGTTCAAGATGATGACTCCGGAAGCTCCTCTGGATCTGCCTACCTCATCGAACTCTCCAAACCGGTTGAAGGTCTCGTTCTCCGCCCCGCAAAGGGTGGACTTCAACTCTCCTGGACTTCCGACCCGGGAAATAAAAGTTACCAAATCTACATGTCCAAGGACCTCAAAAACTGGACTCTCATCGATGATACGCTCACGACGTCCACGTGGATGATTCCCCGCCAAACCGAAACGCCTCGCGCGTTCTTTAAAGTGGAGGTTAGTCTCTAACATCTACTCGATCCATCCCCTTGGTTCGCTCCGGAACGAACGGTATTTACCAGTCCCCTGATCCCAGAGATACACGTGCCAAAGGTAGGAACGAAAAACCAACTCGCAGTTCTCACGAATAAAAAGTTCCTCTCGTGCACCCGGATATTCCCAGCGGATATTCTTTTTCCGGGAGCGAAACTTTTCGCGGTTCAATAGGATCCAGACCCGGTCTTCGGTGGCGAAAATTTCCTGCAATCTCGCCAGGCGGTTCACGACCTCGGCATCGCCGTTTCGATCCCTGAGCAGACCCCCATCAGAATAGGCAAAATCATAGAGAATCGGGATAACGAGATCATAATCAACTCTTCCTAACTCCATCTTCGCAGCATGCGGATGAGGCTCGGTGATCATCACTTTGTCGTTCTCTCTGAGATTGGCTTTGACGTGTTGCAAGCCCGAGATTGGATCTCCGAGAAGTTTTTCATCATAGGAATCGAGGATTCGCCACGGGCTCCAACTGAGAATAACGACACCCAACGCGCTTGCTCGCAGGAGTCGGGCTCCGCCTTTCGACAGGCACCACCGTCCCAGCCACTCAAACGCCACCCACATTCCGTGACACCCGAGAAGAATCCAGAGTGGAATCAAAGCATACTGATAGCGGAAGCTCACCGAAGTGATCAGCAGGTTGAGAAACAGGATCGCAACCAGCAATGAGACATAGAGTGAAATCACGAGACGGTTCCCCTGCTTGAGGGCACTTAAAAATCCCACGAGCCAGAAGAAACTCAGCACCACATGAAGTCGCGAGTAGCCCACAAACATCGAGAGCAAATTTCTCAACTCCCAAAAGTTAGGCGCAATCGTCGCTTCGATATTCGGCGACACTCCGGTGGCCCGCGTGAGGCACTTTAACTGGAAGAGAATAATATCTCCCGCCACAACCGCTGCCACCACGATCACGGCAAGGACGGTCTTCACCTCCCATCGCCAATTCACGTCACGTCCAAATAACACGTAAAGCACCACCAGTACCGGAACCATCGAGATACTAATTTCCTGACTCAGCACCGCTGCTCCAAAAATAAAGACGGCCCAAACTCGCCAGCGACATTCCCGCGCTACCACAAATCCCCGCAGGAAAAAGTCGATCAACAACAAGACAAACAACTGCTGCTGCTGATAAAACCGCGCAATGTGGCCGCTAAAAATAAGGAAGGGATGCAGTGCAAATAAAAGAGCCGCAGCCCCCGCGATCCATCGACTGTGAAAGTATCGTAAGCCCATTCGCCAAACCACCCAAACCGTCACGACTGCGGTCAAGACCGATAGCATCCGCAACACAAACAGGTTTGCACCAAAGACCGCCGCCACTGCTCCCGCAAGGTAATGGTAGAGCGGGCTTCGGCTATACCAAATCCCATCGCCAATCTCAGGAACACCCGTCTCGGCAATCGAGAGCACCGCCTGAATTGAGGCATATTCATCGTCATCGATAGGCTGATCCGAAACCTCCCAACCTCTCAAGACAAGGGTCAGCAACACCACTCCGCCCATCAGAATCCAAGTTGGTAACCGCCACCTACCCGCACCTCTCTTCCGCCCCATAAGCAGCATCAAGGCCCCACCTCCCAGACCGCACACCAGAAACCACCAGGTCCACATTCCATCACGGAACCAGAGAGCTTCGCTTCGCTCGTGAAAACTAAATTTCAGTAAAATAAGACAGCCAGTCACCGCCAAAAAACCGAGCGCAAAGCAATCTCCGCGCACACTCCTCCAATTAAAAAAACCAACCAAGAGAAAGGCCACGAATCCGGCCCCGGCAGCTTCTACCTTCCAGGATCTTCCGGATCGAACCTCACCAATATACTTCAATCTCGGAAATGCCGAACCCGCCCGCCCCGCGCTTGCTCCGGTTACCAACTGAAGTTCTTCGCCATCCCACTCGCTACGCCAACCATCGCCGGAGTGAATCTCTTTTCCCCCTCCTTCGCCCCCAAAAATTCTCCCGTCTACCGCCACCCCCACCGTGCGACTGCGACGATATCCAACTTCCGGTTCGGCCAAAAGCCTTACTCTCATTTCATTCCCACCCTTTCTCAGCAAGGCACCCACCGCATAGCCATGAAGCTCTTCCCCTCCACGTAATCTGCTGACTTCAGGTGGCACCCGCCCCTCCGGCTCCTCAAGAAATCCCTTCGGATCACTCGCCCGACCTTTGTCCTCCTTCTCGGCATACTGGTCATCCAAACCCTCACCCTGCTTCGTCGCACTGGCCCGCTCTCGGGTACGGTTCAGCATATTTTCATAGCGCTTGAAATCATTCACAGTCGGATCCCCGTGACGAGGAGTTTCAAAGCGATGCCCGACAAAGTAATCCCCCGTTTCATCCGGATCGAGCAAGGTCGGGGGAGTGGCCAGCGGTCTCCGGCCTTCCCAACCCACCAGCCAACCGCCGTTTCCAAGCCCTCGCTTCTCACGCGTTGCGGGACGAACCACCTCACCATTGACCCACAACAAATACGGAGCACGCGAAGCCACTCGTACCCACGCATCGTCTACTCCCTCACTCTGTTCCCACTCATAAACAAAGTCTTGTCCGGCCAACTGGCCCGCTCTCGAACCCACCCGATTGCCTATCAGCCACTCGCCCTCAAAAGGGCTCTCAAACATCCCTCTCGGCACAAATGTCATCATCCCACCTCCAGGTGCTGGCACCTCCTTGGCATTCTCCCAGTGCTGCACCTCCGCATCCACATCGATCCACTCCCCCTGTCGTAGCCCCTTCGGCACCGGCTCGCCTTTCCAGGTCCCATTGCTCGACAAGTTTACCTGTTCACCATTTTTCAACTGCACACTCCCAGCCAAACAAAACGACGCCCCGGTCGAACGCGCCTCAGTCTCGACACACAAGGTGTTTGGACCAGCCTCCAAAAATGGCCGCAGATCGAAGTAAACCGGAATTCGATGATTGGCATGCCCGGCCCATTGATATTCACGCGGGAAATTCATGGCCATCGCCGGATCCGTCGTGACCGCCCGTTGTCCACCTTCCGTGAGGCCATTCTGAAAAGGCCGTGTCGGACGCCAATAGGAAAACGCTCCCACGGGATTACCATTGCAGAGAAGCTCAAAGCCACCTTCTGCTGCGATTGCGACCCACGCGTGCTCGATCTTCGCAGACAAAACAAAGTCCGTGCGAAAACACCCGGTTCGTTGGGTGTCATCGGCCACTCGAATCCACTTAGCTTTGCCTCCAAAATCAAAGTCCCGCGCCTCCGGTTCCGGAGAGAACACCCCTGTCGCAAGCAACCAGAACATCAGTGAAACTACTGCTCCCCAAATCAATCCGCTGCGTTTCGAAAATCCCATCACAGTCCTTTCGATTTACGGCGGGCTTCAAGCGCCTTCATTTCATTTCCCGCCGTCAATTCTCCCTGCGAGAGCATCCACCAAGAAGCGGCAATCACACCTTTCTTTTCCCTTCTCAAAAAAGTCTTATAAATCTTTTCGATCCGATCCTGACATTCACGGTTTTCCATAACCTTGTCCTCTTGGAGACTGATCAACTGGCGATGAAAACTAATCTGCAGGGCCATTGGTTCTTTTTCAAAGAGCCAAGCAAAACGATCCCCCGCCTTCCCAATTTTTCCCGAGTTAAAGTCATCAACCGCGACCCGCAGCCAGCTTCGCGAAAGCTCTCTCGCCCAAACCCGGGGCAATAATTCACGTTTTAATTCCAGGTCCCCCAGCAGCAACTCAGCCCGCCCTCCGTGACCAGCTCTCTCCAATTCCCAGACCTGATAAATTTTTGCACAAGGTCCCGAGCCACCCATGAGACTTTCCAAACGGCCTCTCTGAAAAATGATTCCGGTATCAAAGGCCAGCGCCGGCATCCATTGTTCAGCCCGGTCGAGCGAAGCGATCGCTGGCTGCCAATCTCCCGCCAAGGCCTGCGTTCGCGCCTCCTTCAAAGAACTTCCGGCCGCCAAGATCGGAACGAACCCGGCGATCAAAACAATTGCGCTCACCGAGCCTCCTGCCAAGGCCGCCCGCTTCAAAAGAGCCCTCCTTCTTTTCCCTCCCGCTCCCCTTAAAAAACCAAAGCCGCCCATCCCCATGAAAAGCACTCCCATCCACGCCATGAACCATCCTTTCCCGGCGAATTGGGAAAAGGCCGGATTGTAGCCAAACCACCAAATTAAATCCGGCACCTCCGCGATCCCCACTGAAGTCACGCCCACCATGGGAGCCCGAAAGGCTCCGAGCTTCAAAGGCGGATCCTGCATGTTCAAGGCCATCCCGGCTCCGATAGCGCGTTCGGAATGAGCGCGGTAGACGTCTCCGCCCAGCCAAGTAAGGTTGTCATGTTGTTGCTGCAACCAAGCCGCCTCGCCCGAGGTCTCGCTATCGTGCACAATGACCCACTGGGGAAACCAAAGGATGACGGGCAGAACAACTGCCGCCCAAACCACCACCATGTTTAAGACTCCCTTCTTCCGTAAAACCCATCCTCCTAAAAACAATGTGCCGAGCATCACGATCAAGCCGACTCGAAACCAACGAGTGGCCCTGGCATCGCGCGTAACGAGATCTCCCGAATCCGCCCAAGCGGTGGCTAGGACGAACCAAGGAAGCACGAGCGAGGCCACGACCATGAGCAAGCCCAGACCGAGAAATACCAGCGCTGCAAACCTTGCCATCCTTAGTCTCCTACCAAAATTTCATCGCCCTCCCGCAACATCCAGTGACCAGCGGTTATGACCTTCTCACCGGGCGCGAGGCCTTCGAGGATTTCGACCCGCGTTTCGTCAAGCATTCCTACTTTCACTTCGCGAGCCGACCACGTGTCACCCCCTTCGACCAAATACACCAAACCGCTACCAGCCGAAACTGAAACGAGTGCCGCCCGGGGAATGGAAACGCCCTCTCGCTCCGCTTTGATTCTCGCAAAACCCGTCATCCCCATGGCGACTGGCACTTCATCGGTAAGTTCCGAAATAACCAGCTCCACCTTGAAGGTCGCAGCCCACTCCGGCGCCCCGGAGCCACGAGGCCGCAGCGGACGCGAAATCTCTGGACCACCTTCGTTGAAGCTCACGACAGGAATCACTTTACGAACTTCAGCTTGAAAAATCCGACCTGGGTACGACTCCAGCCGGACTTCAGCTTTCATTCCCTCCTTCACCAACTGAAAATCCGATTGGTCAAAATACGCGTCGAACCACAAACCTTGCGCCACCACCAACCCGGGTTTTCCGCTGTCCTGATTATACTCACCTTTACGAATGAGGACTCGCTCGACCAAACCGGTCGCGGGCGAGAAAACTTCATAATTGCTCATCTCCGCCTCCCGATGGGCCACCGACTCCTTGGCATCGCGCACCGCGTTTTCGGCAATAAGGACACTTTGAAAAACTCCGAGCCCTGCCATTTTGCTACGCAACTTGGCCTCGGCGAGAGCTTGCAAAGCATCGGTATAAGTCTTCTCGGCTCCTAAAAGCTTCGTCTTGGCGAACACTCCGCGGGCAAAGGCGGCACGAAAGCGTTCCACCGTATCTCTCGCAAGCATGGCCCGTTTTTCCTCTGCATCGAGATTGATCTTCTCCATCTCGGGTCTTTCCTGGGCGAGCACGTAGGCCGAC
>JBLHUR010000068.1:0-28771 GCA_047629805.1 Akkermansiaceae bacterium
GATGCCGCCGAGAGATTGGACGAAGGAGGCGGCGGAACGGATGATGAAACGGCGATCGCTTTGATGGAGGGCCAGTGAGAGAGAATCGAGATCGCGGAGGCAGGTGGCATTGATGATACAGGTGGAGGAAGGGGGGAGGGCGGCGAGTTTTTCGGCGACATTTCTGGTGCGGAGGTCATCGAGCGAGATGCTTTGGACGTCGACCGGGGTGCCGGATTTTTCGGCGATATAGTCGGGAAGGAAGGAGTGGGAGAAGGGGAAGGTGTTGTCGTTTGCGAAGGGGGTGAGGTGGGCGGGAGTGGCGGTGTCGCCTTCGACGACGTAGTGCGTGTCGTTGACGGTGAGGCGGCCGCCGGCTTCGAAGAAGGGGATGAAGAGGGTGGGGGCTTCGGGGATGCCGAGGGAGTCTCGGAGGGTGTTTGTTTCGAGCGGGAAGTGGCCGCGGAGGGTGGAATCGGAGCGGGAGATGACGATGATTTCGTCTGAATATTCTTTGAGGATCTTGCCGAGGTTTTGGTGGAGCTTGGTGGTTTGTTCGATGGTGAGGGCGCGGGAGTTGGTGAGGAGGAAGAGAACGGGTGGGGCTTCATCGATGGCATCGCGAATTGATTCGGCATCGAGTGAGGTGAGGACGGGGACGTCGAAGACGGTTTGGGTGCCGGTGGGGTCGTCATCTAGGACCACGATGGTGCGCTCGGATGTTTCCAAGGCTTCCCGAATGGTGGGAAGGAGGTCGTCGGTTGGGACAGCGGGAAGGTGGGTGAGGAGTTCTTGGCGGGTCATGAGAATTCGAGGGTTTGGGCGGGTTCCGAGACGCCGCCGTGCATGGTGGGTTTTAGGGTGAGGTCTAGGTCTAGGTCTATGAGTATGAATTTGGGGGCTTGGTTGAGGATGGTTTCACGCAGAGCAGCGGAGCAGCGAGAGAGGTTGTGGGGTCGGTGAGGGTGAGACGGCCGGCGTTTTTGATGCGGGTTGCGGGTTGCGGTTTGTGTTTCGCCGAGCCAGTCGAGCATCATGGCGGCGTCGAGGTAGATGTGCTCGATTGGGTCGAGGGGTTCGCTGATATCAATTTGTGGCGTTATTTCGCGACCGTCGGGCCAGCGGACGGAAGGGAGGCCCATGGCTCCGGGGAGGACGGTAAGGTGGGATGGGTTCATGGTGAGACCTTGAGAGGAAAAGTTTCTATTCTACGGATTGATACTCCTTTTCGGTGATCCAAGTGAGGTCTTTCCAATGGCCGGTGTCGTTTGGCTGAGTCTTACCGGGGGTGCTACGACCAGTCGTGACGATGCGGGTGATTTTTTGGGTGAGTGCTTTGACGCGATCGGGGGCGGAGGAGGCGAGGTTCTTTCTTTCGCGGGGGTCTTTTTGGAGGTTGTAGAGTTCCATTTTTTTGTCGCGGTGAGGCAAGATGAGTTTCCAGTGGTCATCGGTGATGGCGAAGCGACCGCGGGATCCGTGGTTGATGAGAGGGACGCGTTCACGGTCGCATACGGGGTTTAAGAGGACGGAGGCGAAGCTTTGGCTGTCCTCGCCTGCGGTGTCGGGGAGGTTTGCTTTGGTGAGCTGGGCGAAGGTAGCGAGGAGGTCGGTCTGGCCGATGGGTCTGTCCCAGCTACGGCCGGGGTTTTTGATGCCACTCGGCCAGCGGACGAAGAAGGGGACGCGGTGGCCGCCTTCGTAGATGTCACGTTTTCCTCCGCGATAGGGGCCGCTGCTGTCGTGTTGGTATTCTTTGATACGCTCCTTCCAGACTTTCTCGGGGCCGTTGTCGCTGGTGAAGACGATGAGGGTGTTGTCATCGATGCCGGAGGTTTTGAGGTGTTTCAAAATACGACCGATGTGGTGATCGGTCTCGATGAGGAACTCGCCGTAAGCTCCGCAATTGCCTTGGCCGTGGAACTCGGGGAGGGGGCAAACGGGGTAGTGTGGAGAGGTGTAGGGGAGGTAGAGAAAGAAGGGGTCTCCTTTTTTAGCGTCTTCCGTTTTTCCGCTGATCCACTCGATCGCTTTATCGGTGAAGCGGGTGAGGCATTGGTTGTCGATGAAATCGGGGGCGATTTCAAAGTTAGTTTTGATGGTGCGGGTGGGGTCGGTTGATTGACCTGGCTTGTCCTCGAAGGGGGGCATGATGCGGTAGTCGGTGAAGCGGGGGTTTTTCTTTTTGTTGGTGTAAACGGTAGGGGGGACTTTGGCGTGGCGGCCTTCGAACCAGGCGAGGATGCCGTAGTTGAGGGAGGCAGGGATGCCGTAGAAGTAGTCGAAGCCCTTATCGAGGGGCATGTCGGTGATGGGCTTTGACCAGTCGCGGGACCCGGGTTCGCCAGGGAAGTCCATGCCGAGATGCCATTTCCCCACCATTCCGGTGTGGTAGCCTTGTTTCTTAAGGAGGGAGGCGAGGGTGAGACGTTTATCGGCGATGAGGCATTTTTTTTCTGCGCCAAAGACGCCCTTTTTTAAATGTGTCCGCCAGGCGTAGCGGCCAGTGAGGAGTCCATAGCGGGAGGGGGTACAGACGGCGTCGGAGCTGTGGGCGTTGGTGAAAGAGAGGCCTTCTTGGGCGAGTCGGTCGAGGTTTGGGGTTTGAAATTTGGCGTTTGGATTGAGGCAGGAGGCATCGCCGAATCCTTGGTCATCGGTATAAATGACGATGATGTTTGGCTTTTCCTGTGCGGAAAGAGAGGAGGCGAAAAAGAGCGCGAGAGATGCTTTGAGGAAGGAATTCACAGAAGGAGGAAGTGTTTAAGGAGCGATAGGGAAGGCTGGGTGAACTGAGGGTTTTTTCCCAGCATCTTTCCTCGGACATTCCATGGGGTTGGCGCGGTAACTTTTTATTCGTGTGGTTCCGGAGTGCTCTTGGAATGTCCATCCTTGGCCATGTTCAAAAAGTAAGACCATTTTTCTATCTTGATGCGGGACACGGAGAAGGCAATGGAGAAATTGAAGGATCATGTCTTGGCGGCGAAGGCGGGATTCCTTCTCGAGACCATTCTCAAGCTTCCGAAATCCTGATTCTAAGTCGTTCGGATCGCGCGGAATGTATCGAATACGACTCCAGTTGTTTAGTTTCTGCGGATTGAAGTGAATGACTCGTTTCTCGCCGTCTTGAGTCTCGACTCTCACTGTGATGGTGCACCACGAGTGCCCGATCTTGGTAATCACCTCGTTTCCATCGATCTGATCTTACAAGTTGGAAAGGGAGCTGATGAGGGTCAAATTCCAAGGCGTTGGCCGAGTGGTGCCAGTCTTTTTCGCTGAGGCTTTCGCGGGTGAAGATGATAAATTTTGCGATTCCGGGTGAGGTGACCTTGCTTTCATTGGGAGGGTAGATCTTCAGGCCGATGGGCTTGCTTTGAGTCTCTTGCTTATTCTTCGTAATCAGGACGACAATCAATCCGGTGATTAGGGCAAGGATGAGAAGGGATTTTTTCATGACGGTATTTGGTCTGGCTGGTTCCGAGGTTGAGGGCGGGGAGGGCGCTCAGGAGAGAGCCTTTCCTTGGGGAGTTGGTTGGGAAGCTTGGTTGGGGGCGGGGAGTGGACAGGAATGTCCACGCTCCATATTGTTAGAGGCGGTAGCGGGCGCGGTAGGATTTTGGGGGTTCTTTGAGGATGCGGGAGAATTCTCGGGAGAAGTGGGCTTGGTCGGCAAAGCCGCAGTGGTGGGAGATTTCGGCGAAGGTTTGGGTGGTGCGGATGATGAGGTGGGTGGCTTCTTGGACGCGGAGGTGGCGAAGGTAGGCCTTGGGGGTCATGCTGAAGGTGGTTTTGAATTTACGGAGGAAGCTGGAGAGGGAGAGGTTGGCGGTTTTGGCGAGCTGGGTGATGGGGATATTATCGCGGAATTCGCGGTGGAGGAGTTGGAGGGCGGGGCCGAGTTCGTCGTTTTTGGCGAGGGAGGTGGGGCCTTGGTCGAAGGGGCGGGTGATGCCGATGATGCCGCAAATTTTCCCGTGCTGGTTGAGGAGGGGCTTTTTGGTGGTGGTGGCCCAGTCGACGAAGCCGCTGCCGCGTGGGACGAGTTCGACGCGGTTAATGACGGGATTTCCGGTTTCGATGATGCGGAGGTCATCGTCGCGGATGTGCTTTAGGATGTGGGCGGGGATAAAGTCGTCGTCGCGTTTACCGAGGATGTCGCTGGATTCGAAGATTTCGCAGAGGCGCTGGTTGTAGGCGACGTAGTGGAGGTCGCGGTTTTTGACGAAGTAGATGAAGCCGGGAAGGTCGTCGAAGATGCCGGCGAGGTGGTTCTCGACGTGGTTCTTTTGAAAGAATTGGTCATCTTGCATCGGGAGGGTAGGCTTGGTTGAGGGTTTTTTCCACAGAAAGAGCAGAAGGGAGTCGCGTAGAGGGCTTCGCCCCACGCGATTCTCTGATTGGGGGGCTTACTTTTTTGGGGTTAGGTTCTTTAGGGTTGTGGTGAAGATTAGGTGCTTTGGGCTGGTTCCTTTTTCGGTGACACAGCGGTAGGTGCAGCTGGGGTTGTCTGAGGTGAAGTCGAAGTCGAGGAGTCCGAAGAAGTTGCCCTTGTTGTAGGAGAAGAGGGCGTGTTTGTTGGCGTTGTGGGTGTGGATGTTGGTGACCTTGGCGGTTTCAAATTCGTAGAGCGGGTAGCCGACGTCGAAGCCGAGCTTGAACATTTCGTGGCGATGGCGGTCGCCGGAGAGGAGGAAAACGCCGGGGATTTTTTGGTCGCGGATGAGGGAGAAAATTTCGTCGCGTTCTTTGGCGTAGCCTTGCCAGGAATCCTTTCCGCCTTTGTCGGCGTGCTCGGTCCAGAGGGTGCCGGAGCAGAGGACTTTGAACTTGGAGGTGGACTTGCTGAGGGTTTCTTTGAGCCAGGTTTTTTGGAAGTCGCCGAGGAGAGATTTTCCCTTGCGATGGCGGTAGTAGCGGCCATCGGTCATGATGAAGTGGACGTCTCCGATGACGAAGTCGAAGAAGGTGCCGGGGTGTTTTTTTCCGCCAGCGTAGGGTGGGTTGTTCCAGTTTTGAGCGTAGACTTGAAAGTTCTTGAATTTCCAATCGGGCTTGAAGGTTTGGGGGCCGCCTTCGTCGTCATTGGCGGCAAAGTCGTGGTCATCCCAGATGGAGTAGATGGGGGTGGTGGCGGTGAGGACGCGGTAGGCGGGGTGGAATTGGCGGCGGTAGTAATGGACACGTTGCTTTTGCTGGTCCTCGGGCAGGTCAATGTAGAGGTTGTCGCCTAGGGTGAGATAAGCGATGGGGTTTTGGGCGGCGACCACTTTCCAGATGCCTTCTAATTCCGGGACGTAGCGGGAACAGGCGCCGAAGGCGATGGTGAACTTGCCGTCGTGGTTGGCTTCGGGGGCGGTGCGGAAGGTGAGTTTCTTTGGGAGAGGTGAAGCGGGTTCGCCATCAATGAGGAGTTGGTAGGCGTAGCTGGTGTTTGGCTTGAGGCCGGTGAGCGAGATGGTGCCAGTGAGATCGCTGGCGAAGGTTGTTTTGATGGGGCCGAAGGTGCCGGCGCCTGCGAGGGTGATTTGGACTGTTGCAGGTTGAGCGGTGCGAAACCAGACTGAGATGGAGGTGGGGGAGAGTTGGCCTAGGGCGGGGCCGCCGAGGAGGGTGAGTTGGTGCTTTTTAAGGAGGGCGAGGTAGTCTGGATTTTTGGCGATGGTGGCGAGTGAGGCGTTGCGATCTTTGGAGTCGTAGATTTCTCGTATGAGAAGGGGTTCGAGTTCTCCGAGGATGGGGAAGTCAGCAGGAGTGGGGATGAGTGGCTTGGCTGAAAGGCCTGAGATGGCGAGGATACCAAGGGCGAGAAAGGTCGGTTTCATTACCGCAAACTAGGGTAATGATGAGAGGTGCGACGATGAAAAAATGTGCAAGCTATTCGGCCTCGGATTTAGGGGAGAGTTTGTTTTGAAACTCACGGGTGAGGGATTTGAGGAGGATCTCTTTTTGGCGTATGGGGTCGTTGCCCCGGTCGCCTGCTTCGAGGATGAAGTCGCAGGGTTGCTGGAAGTTGGCGAGGTCTAATCCCCGTTCTTCTCGATCAAGGCAAAGAAACGGAGGGTTCCGTCAGGTTCGATATTGGTCAGGGTAGTGGTCGGGAAGACACCCGGAATGTTTGTGTTTTCGCCATAAACCAGCCATTCGATAACTGGCGTCGAAAGGTCTGTCGAGCTGACCAAGTCGTAGACTTTCCCTCCCGTGCTTTCCCAACTGAAATCGAAGTTGGTTCCATTTGGAGTGATTTGAAGCACCAGGAATTCAGGTCCCGCGACTGCCGGGATACCGGAGAACTGGATTTCCGCCAAGCCGCCATGAATTTCGCTGCCTTCATGGAGGGATGATCCCCCATCGAGGCGGATCAAGCGGGCATTGGCTAATAAGGAGGAGTTGGTGACACCGGACAAATCGAGGTCGAAACCAAGGTCCTCTTCGTCAGTTGATGCTTGTGGAAACACGAAGTTGCCAGCGTTGTCATGCATGCCAGTGCCATTTGTGGTGAGTTTGACAAGATTGGCCTCATCTTCATCAGGTGAGACGTAGATCTCAACTTCTTTCAGCCCTCGACTGCTACAACAGCCCTCGCGGTAGTTCCATACGTGGATCAGATCAAGATCATAATTGCCCTCCAAGTCCACCGTGATCTGCCATTCGGTGATATCACCGCTCCATCCACTCCACCAATTCGTATCAAATCCTTGTCTGTGTGACCCGGTGAGTGAAGGGACATCCCCGTCCAACCCAAAACCATTGATGGCCTTTTCTGCGGCCATCTGATCGTTTAAGCCTACGGTGGAACTCTCAATCGTGGTGCCCGTGATCAACTCGGCGTTGGCGGTAGCTGCGGTCAGTAATAGGGCGGAAAAGAGGAGGGAGTTAAGTTTCATGAGAGGATGTTGGTTTCGCAGCGGAGGATAGGGCAGATTCAAGCAGTAGGTGTACCAATATCCAAGGTACTCCATCATGATTTTCAAAGGTTGCGGAGTTGGCAAGCTCATATTGCATTATCTTCTGGGACAAAAAAACCGCTCGTCTTTCAACGAGCGGTTTTTGAAACAGATTCAAAGATTGTTCAATACGCCGCTTACGCGTTACGACGACGCATCATCAAGCCAACGATGCCAAGGAGCCCGAGGGTCGCACTAGCAGGTTCAGGGATAGCGCGGCTGCCGAACTGGATTTCAGCCAAGCCGCCATGAATTTCGCCACCACCGTGGAGAGATGAGCCTCCATCGATGCGGACCAAGCGGGCGTCGGTTAATAAGGAAGGGTTGGTGACACCGGACAAATCGAGGTCGAAACCAAAGTAATCAGGATCAGTTGATGCTTGTGGAAACACGAAGTTGCCACCGCTGTCATGGATGCCTGTGCCATCTGTGATGAGTTTGACAAGATTGGCCTCATCTCCATCAGGTGAGACGAAGATCTCGACTTCGTTCAGCCCGCGACCGGGACAACAGCTCTCGCGGTAGTTCCATACGTGCATCACTTCAAGATCATAACTGTCTTCCAAGTTCACCGTGAGCTGCCAATCGGTGACAGCACCGTCCCAGCCGCTCCACCAGTTCGTATCAAAACTTTGTCCGTGTGATCAGGTGAGTGATGGCACACCACCAGCCAAGCCAGTCCCATCGATGGCATTTTGCGGGGACATGTCCGGGTTCAAGCCTAGGTGGTGGAGGCGTGAATACTGGCGCCCGTGATCAGGGACGCGCTGTGCGATACCGCTGTGAGGGCGAGGCTTGTTGCCGCGACAAGCGCGAGTGACATAACATTTATTCTTGGGGTTCTCATAATATAGTCTTTCGAGGCTTGAGTTTTGACAAGAGAGAGCGGGGCTGCAAGCGCTTTTTTTTGAGAGCATCATTCACTGGGCGATCAATTCGGGCTAGTATGGATAAGTCCATAGGGCACCCCGGGGTGCCCGGCAAAGAGGCTCCGACATCAGGATATCCGCCGATTTCAGAGAGCTCCGGAGACGTGGAGAGAAGGTCTCGAGGGATGGCTCAACGCGTGGACCCACCTGATCATAGATGCTCCCCAGGCAAGCGCCCGCTGGGGGAGCTTGCCTGGATTGCTCACCGCCTCATAAGCCGTTTGGGCTTTGAAGCGGGACTTGGTGCGCAAAATTCCTTTTCTCACCCACCCCTTCCTACGAACTAGCGCCACCTTTCTGGTTTTGCGCCCTTGAAAATCGGTTTTCCGCTCGATTTTTTCCTCTCGTTGATCCCCGAATTTACTTTTCATGCGATCAATGAAAATTATTCCCTTCCAATCCTGCTATCTCGTCAAAATGGGCGAGGTTGCCAAAGGATTGCTTGAGGAGGTTCTTGCGCAGATAAGAACTCGCAAATCCCACCTTTGAGAGCATCGCGGCACCCCTCCGCGACTCCGGATGGTTGAACTCTGCGCCTATGTCCCCTACTCGTTGATGCGCACCAACGAATCTCCCGGGACGGGGATAAGCTTGGACACCTTTCCGGAGGGCCAGCGCACCGCGAGCTCCTGCAGTTCCTCCCGCTCGGCGAGCGTGACTCGGATCCGCTCCGAGTTTTGGGCCGCAAGGCCTTCCCCGATCGACTTCCGGAACACCCGCGTGCGCCGGTCCGTTACCGCCGTTAAAACCGCCCCCACGCCGTCGCGATTGCTCTGCCCGGTCGAGGGGGCCGATCCGGTATGGCTTCCGCGCAGGATCACCTCCACCACCCGTCCTGTTCCGCCGAGCTCCCCAAAGCGGTTCCGGAAGAAGCGTAGGCGTGGGCCGTTGCAGCTGGCGAGGGCGATGTCGACCCAGCCGTCTTGGTCGAAGTCCAACAGCGCGTAGGATCGGGCGTCCTCCTTGCAGTCCACGCCGCTTACCAGACTGCGCCCCACGAATCCGTCCGCCCCACCCATCACGAGTCGGTTGCGCTCGTTTCCGCTGAACGAATTGCTCTTGAATGCCGCCCCTCCTGCTGGCACCCGCATCCTGAAATCCAGTAAGGGGGACTTCCAATACCTGGAATTGCGGAACTCGCTCTTCTGTCCCTGATCCTTGAGCACGACCGTGCTCCAGAAGCATGCTCACAAGTCCACCTCGGTCGCCACCTCCTTGGGCGCGGTGTAGAAGCCACTTGGCACGTAGAGATCGAGCCATCCGTCGTTGTTGAAATCCGCGAACTGGCCCCCGAAGGCCCAGCCCACTTTCGTCTCCGGCGCGTCCGCCTCGTTCACGAGCTGGAACAGCCCCCCGTCGTTGCGGTAGAGGAAGTTTCCGCGGGCCGCCGCCAGGATGCGCGGATCGGTGTTTTCGAAAGCCGGAACGATGCGGTTGCCTGCCTTGGAATACATATTCGATACAAAGAGGTCGAGGTCCCCGTCGTTGTCATAGTCCCCGCAGGAGGCGCCCATCCCGTAGGCCATCTTACCGTCTGGAAAGACCTCAGCAAAGGCATCGACCAGCACCGGATCGGCCGCGCCCCGCGGGGTGTCGTTGCGCAAATAGCTGTCCGGGCCGAAGTCGTTGCAGACGTAGAGGTCCTCATCGCCGTCATTGTCCGCGTCGAACCAGAGCGGCTGGTAGCTTTTGCGCCAGAGTTCTACGACTTCCCCGCCCGCCCGCTCGAGCCGGCCACCACCCCGGTTCATCAACAGCACGTTCGGAAAGCCACGCTCATTGAGAAACGGAGCGCTGTCGGTGCGCAGGATGTGCGCGAACTTCCTGACCTGCTCCCGGCTCAAGACCCCAGGATTGATGTCTTTGACCCGAGCGATCGGATTATTGTAGGTCGACAAATACACGTCGAGGAGTCCGTCTCCGTTGACGTCAGCCACCGCCATGCTGGAGACCACAAACAGAGTTCCCAAATCGGTCGCGGTGGCCGTGACATCCGTGAACCGCCCCTCGTCGTTGCGATAATACTGGGTCGGCTCGAAACTCCGCCCCAGCAGCGCATCCGGGTCGCCGTCGTTGTCGAAATCCGCGAACACCGCGGCGGTGACATGGCTATCGACCGTGAGGCCGGATTGCGCCGCGACTTCCTCATAAGTTCCGTCGCCGCGGTTGCGGAACAACTGGGGCGGAACCCAGCGCGCCGAGAGGAAGAAGTCCTCGTGCCCATCACTGTCGTAGTCCATCACGCTGACCGTCGGATATTGTTGGCCGCTCTCGATATCCGGAGACGAGGTCACCTGGAACCGGCCGACCTTTGCTGTCTCGCCCGCAAAGGTCTTGCGGAGGACTTCCTCTTGATAGGACGTCTGTGCGGTCGCCAGAGCGTCGGTGTCGGGAATCACCCGGTTAAGGACCTCCTCGAACAAGGCTTGCGGAGACTCATCGGTCGCGAAATCCAGCGGCTCCCACTTGACGAGTTTCCAGCCGCCTTCCGTGTCGTCGCTCTTCTTCCAAATCAGCTTCTGCTTCGCCGTCACCCCCACGATCGCCCCGTCTTCCCCCCGTCGGACTCCCTCGAAGGTAGTGTGCATCTCGAAGCTCCCGTTTTGAAAGGATGCGGCGAGGGTCCCGAAGGAGGCACTCGTCCAACGGTGGGCCGGCTCCAAGCCCTCCCACGGTGCCACGGACGCTTCCTCCGCCAGCGCTTCCGGCAGATCGTCGCGGGACCCGCGTACCATTGAGGCGCCCAAGGCGCGCAGCTTCGGAGTCAGCTTCTGCACGAGCTCTTCCGAGGCAATCATCCGCTTGATCCGGGCCTCGGTCGACAGTTCCGGAGCGAGTGGCTCCGGAGCAGGCGACTTTTCCTCCGAGCAAGCAACCAACCCCAGACCCAGAAGGATTCCCAGGCCGAGGCCTTGCAAAAGCGTTACGAAGAAAGGTCGGGGCCATCCGGGCCCTCTCGTGGAAAAGTCTATGGGCATGGTCAATTCAAGTGCTGTTTTGGACGATGTTTGAGTTTGGATCTGTCGAAGTCGCTGTCAAGCGATCCCCGAAAGAAGAACCTCTCGAAAAATTATGGAACACCACGACCGCTGAGGGGATCGTTGCTAGGAATTTGCTAGGAATTTGCTAGGAATTTGCTTTGGAGGTGAGCTTTGGTGCGCTGCTGAGGAGGTTTTTACTCGTGGTATGCCTTTATATATCTAAATCTTTGAAGCCGCCTTAAATGGGCCGCAACTGCAGCTCCAGACCGCGATCTTTCTCGATCGATCCAAATTCCTCTCTTCAAAATTTAGCGCGCTAGCATGACAGTTGGCGCGCGATACGCTGTAACCAGACTAGCCTCTCTATGATCCCCGAAATTCCCTCTCCTCCTTCTCTTTTTCGTCCCTTCAACATTGCCTGCCTTTTGGCATTCGCCCTCACTCCTGTAGGCCACTCACAAGATCGTCCCTTCATCTCGGAGGTCGTCACGGTCGGGAATGATTCGTTTCAGGATGAAGATGATGACACTCCGGATTGGCTGGAAATTTATAACCCGACCGATGCCGCCATTAACCTTGCTGGCTACCACCTCACCGACGACGCTACTGATCTGGTAAAGTGGACCTTTCCAAGCTACCAGTTGCCCGCGGGTGGCTACCTCGTCGTCTTCGCGTCCGACAAGGACCGGGCTGTTTCCGGAAGCCAATTTCACACTGATTTTAAACTCTCCGGGAGTGGTGAGTATCTCGCCTTGATCGAGCCAGACGGCTCGACGATCGCGAGCGAGTTTGCGCCGGGATTTCCCGAACAAGCGGCTGGATTTAGCTACGGTGTCGAAGGCTTGGCTCCCGTAGGGGGCCGCGGCTACTTTGATCCCGCTACCCCCGGAACGGCAAACGGGGCTCTGCTTTCCGCTCCTCTGATCGCCCCTATCATCTCGCCCGCCTGCGCCACCTTTGCCTCGGACGTAGAGGTCTCCATCAGTCCCGCCTTCGCCGGTGGACAAGTCCGCTACACCACGAATGGGTCCGTCCCCATCTCCAGCTCGACTCTCTACAACGGTCCCCTCAATCTCAGCAACACCACTCATTTGAGGGCGCGCGTTTTTGATCCAAATACCAATGGCGGTGGTGCCACCGCAGGAGGCACCTTCGAGAAGCTCGCCACTTCCTCAAACCTCGGTGGGATCGATGCTCCGAATGATTTCACCTCCGATCTCCCCATTATGATTGTGGAGAACTTCGGAGCAGGTGGCATTCCCGGCCCCGGAGCAACCCTGCAAACTGCCCGGGTCTCCGTCTTCGAAGTCGATCCTGTCACCGGTCGTAGCTCGCTTGCCAATGAACCGGATTCTTGCTTCCGCATGGGCATCCGTAAACGCGGGCAGAGTTCGTCGGGCTTCTCCAAACCGCAATACCGGGTCGAACTCCGCGATGAAAATGACGACGACCTCGACTCTCCTCTCCTCGGTCTCCCCTCCGAATCCGACTGGGTTTTCAATGGACCTTGGACCGATAAATCGCTCGTCCGAAATTCCTTCTCTTTTGAACTCGGCCGCACTCTCGGTAACGAAGCGCCGGGGACCAAACACTTCGAGATGTTCCTCAGCACCAACGGAGGAGATCTCGTCGCCAGCGAATATGTCGGCGTCTACGTTCTCTTCGAAAAAATCAAACAGGGAAAGAACCGCACCGACATCGCAGAGCTCGACCCCTCGGATAACTCGGAGCCCGAGGTCACCGGAGGATACCTCTTGCGCTTCGAGCCACCGGGGATCGCCAACGACGGACCACGCGCCAGCGGATGGAACTCGGTCGAAATCCTTGAACCCGAGGCCCCCACAACCCAGCAACGAAACTACATCGGGGGATACTTCGATGACTTCGTCGCGACCCTCGGTTGGTCCCGTGGATCAGGGGCCAATAACTCCGGGATTGTGAATCCTGATCCCCTCACCGGTTACCCCGCCTTCATCGACGTGGACTCCTTCGTGAATCACTTCATCATCTCCGAGCTGGGGCGCGACCAGGATGCCTACGTTCGTAGCGATTACATGTTCAAGGACCGGGATGGAAAACTCAACAAGGGTCCGATTTGGGATCACAATCTCATCATGGGAACCGGGTGCTGTTTCGATAACCGCAATCCCCTCGGCTGGCAATATCGTGACAGCTACAACCGCGGTGGACGTGACCATAGTTACGAGCCGGATTGGTTCGTTCCCTTAATGCGGGATCCTGATTTTAGCCAAGCCGTTATTGATCGTTGGACCGAGCTCCGGCGTGGAGGCCCCTTTGAAGAGGTCACGCTCTTCGCCCGCCTCGATGCTCAGGCCGACCCGCTTGCCGAAGCGGCTGTTCGTAATTTCACCAAGTGGAATATTCTCTCCCGGGATCGAGTCGGATTCCCCACTCCAGCGACCCAGACCTGGGAGCAGCAGATCGACTTCATGAAGCAGTGGCTCACCACCCGAACAGAATGGATCGATGAGCAATTCCCCCTGGTTCCACAACTCAGCCCCAATGGTGGCACGGCCTTCCCGGCTGGGGGTGAAATCACGGTCCAGAGTGACGAACTCTTTTACTACACCACCGATGGCAGCGACCCCCGCCTCACCGGAGGAGGGATTAATCCAAATACCGGGATCCTGCCTCCAAGCCTCGGAGCGGTCCCGGTCACCTTCTTCACTCGTGAAAGCGAGTGGACCTACCTCGATGACGGTTCCGACCAAGGCCCGAGTAATATCGTAGTCGGAGATCCTTCATACAATGACACCAATTGGAAAAGTCCCGCCTTTGAGGACACTCCCTGGCAACGTGGCAACGGAATCCTGGGCTTCGGAGGTCTCGGTAATCCTCGAGCTATCATCACCACCGCTCTGGAACGTGGGTCGGCCACCGGGCGTCACCGCACTTACTACTTCCGTAAGACTTTCCAAATCAGCAAGGCAGCCTCGGTCATTTCCCTGCAGGCCAACACCCTTCGCGATGATGGCGTTATCATCTACCTCAACGGAGTCGAAGTGGCCCGTAGCAATATCGCCGAGGGTATCGTGCTGGGCTTCGATGATCTCACCGGAGGCGATGGCGCTTCGGGAGACGGTGAGAAAGAATACTTCGAAATCACGATCGATCCTTCCTTCCTCGTCGAAGGCTCAAATGTCCTCGCGGTCGCGCTTCACCAGGAATCCAGCGGTAGCAGTGATCTCGGCTTTGACCTTGAACTCACCGGGACCGTACCACCGGGCGACGCCCCGACCATCGCCGTCACTGAATCCACTCAAATTCGCTCGCGCTCGCGCAGCGCCGATGGCGAATGGAGCGGACTCAACGAAGGCCTCTTCGTCGTCGGAGTCCCTGCCAATTCACAAAATCTCGTGATCAGCGAATTGCACTACCACCCAGCTACGCCCTCTGCTGCTGAGTTGGCGCTTGACCCCACCTTGAATGACGACGATTTCGAATGGGTCGAAATTCGGAATATCAGTTCATCACCCATCGATCTCAGTGGCGCTTCCTTTACCGATGGCATTGAGTTTGAAATCCCCCTTGGCAGCGTCCTTGCTCCCGGTGCCTACGCCCTCATAGTCGAAAACCAAAGTGCGTTTGAACTCCGCTACGGAGCCGGCTTACCCGTCATTGGAACCTATTCCAACAAGTTCAACAACGACGGCGAATTGGTTCGCTTGGTCAGTCTTTCCGGTGACCCTATCGCCGATTTCACCTTTAATGATGTCTGGTATCGGGAGACAGATGGCAACGGTTTCGCCTTAACTTTAAAGAATGACGCAAGCATTCCCGCCGACTATAGCGATACTCTGAGCTGGCAAGTGGGCCGCCAAATTGGCGGAACCCCTGGACGCCCGGAAGCGGTCCAGAGTAGTGATTTTGAAGAATGGCAGGTCGCCAACTTCTCAGCGGCTGAGCTGGCGGATCCTCTCGTCAGCGGAGCACTCGCCGACCCCGATCATGATTGCCTGAGCAACTTACTGGAATATGGCATGGGCCTTCCCCCGAAGGTTTCAAATCCCGACGCTATCGAACTGACGTTTGTGACGGTCGATGACCAGGACTTCCTTGCTCTCAAGTTCCAAGGCAGGCGGGACCTGACCGATGCCTCGTTCTTGGTCGAAGTGTCATCCGACCTTGAGAACTGGAATTCCTCAAATCTCCCCTTTGGAGATCCCATCGATCATTTCGATGGGACCGAATCGATCATCCTCCGCAGCAATCTCCCAACTTCTGATGATCCCTCCCGCTCGATGATCCGTCTTAAAATCACGAGACCGTAGTGGCTCCATCAATGACGAAGTGGCCTAGAACAAGGCTCGCTCGAACCAGCTTCTTGAGGAGGTCGCCAAATTTTACTGTTTCTCCACTCGGAAGTAGACGTTTTGCGGTAAATCCAGTTCTAAGATATCAAAGACCCTCGTGGTGCTTTCGCCTGCGTCAGCCTCGATGCCATCGTCAATGTCTGAGTCCCAATTGATCAGGTCGGTCGAATACTTGAGGGTGAAAACGTCGCCTTCGCGTGAGTTCCAAGTCAGGCTCACCTCGCCATTGTCGGGCGAGAAATTGATGGCGTTGATGGCTAGCGGCTGACTTGGGGACAGGCCGAGTGGACCTCCGATATATACAGCCATAACCTCTTCAGCGGTCAGGGCCTGATCCCAGATCGCGACCTCATCCAAGACGCCGTCGAAGGTCTCTTCGCCTCCACGGAGGAACAAGGGGGTGTCCACATCATTCACGCCGTCGCAGTAACCGGCATCGCCGGCAATGCCAGTCTTCGGATTAAAATCGCCGTTGGCCGGTAGTTCCCCGTTCACATAAATACTCGCCGTATCCGTGGCGCTGTCATAGGTGCAGACGATGTGCACCCATTCACCGTCTTTGTAGGCGTCGGCAGGAAGGCGGCACTCTGTGCCCCATCCGCCGTAAGTCTGCCAGCCCCCGATGCGAAAGCGGAGCGGGCTGTCCTCGTTGCTCGGCCGGACGAGCACATTGTAACCGAATCCATTGGGGGTGATCGATTTGTCCATGATGGTGCCGTAACTCGCGTGATTGTCGATCATCCACCAAGCCAAGGTCAGATCCTTGGTGGCCGGCACGGCCTCGGCAACGATGTTAATTTCGTCCGCGCCTGTGCCCTCAAAGGCACTCGCTCCGACCTTGCCGGGTACGAGCCAGCTTCCGTTGCTGATCGTCCCATCAAAACCGCCGACAACATCTTGGGCGACGAAGTCTGAACCCTCGTCAAGCGGCCAGTAGGCAATAAGATCGGCCTTAGTTACGCTTGGGGAGATGCAAGGTAACAGTGCGCATGCAAAGATATAAATAGGTGAATGTTTCATGATTTTTTTTTGGTTCAGGCCGTTGGTTGATTTCGGAGTTAGATCTACGGGAAGTCTTTTATCTTTTTTCATGAGGCAGAGTAATCCCTACTAAGAATTTACTTGAGAGGCTGAAAGACTGAGAGTGTCAGTGGAGGAATTGGTGAGGGGTGAAAGGGAGGGGGGCGGGCGAAGAATGGATCTGAGATAATTGCGCACGTAAATAGTGAGACGGAGAATCAGGCGAAAAAGGGAGCCGCCGACCTTCACAGGGCGTTTCAAGACGGACAATTTATGGCGTGATCGTAGTTCTCCTTTCCGCCATGCCAAGGATTGTTTTGTTGATCCACGATGGGTTAACGGATCTCGGACTCTTCCCTGATACCGTTTTTGGTGAGGTCGAGTTTCTCAAGTTCGGCGCGGATTGCTCCGACGCCGTCGTCCATGGATGCAATCATGGCGGTGGCTTGGCGGTGGCGTTCGGGCATGTCACCTGGAAAGCGGTTGAGGTGTTTTTTTGCATCGAGCGGGACGTGGGGGGTTGCGAGGGCATCGAGGTGAGGTGAGCTCTTTATGGATACCGGCGGGGCCGACGTCGGGCCAGCCGTGGTCATCGGTGTAGATGGGGATGATGTTGGGGCGGGCTTCGCCCGGAAGCTCTCAGCTCGAAATTAGAAATACTAAGCAGAGGAGGCTGAAGGGGGAATAGGTGGTGGATTTCATGATGGGCTGCGAAGGATGTTATTTGGAGGGTTTTGGGTTGGGAGGCTTCGGTGAATTGATTTATAAGGATCGATTCTTTTGTTGTGAAGTATCTCGTTTGGCTGGTGTAGGAGTGTGTCGCTACGGGGTATTTGTAGGTGGGCGAGGATGGTTTGGTCCTCGCGGTCGCGATTCGGAGATCGCGGTTCCTTTCTTACTTGAGGGAGATGGTGAGGGATTTTAGGGGGACGCTGAGTTTGAAGTCTTTTTTGTAGTCGCCGACGAGGCCGCTGCTGTCTTGGCCGAGTTCCAGGACGTCGATGGGCTGGGCGGTGAGGAGGGCGTTGCTTTCGAAGAATTGGGCATGGTGAGGTGATGCTGCAGAGTCGAGACGGATGCCGTCTTTCCTGATATGGGCTTGGAAGTAACCGCTTGGGTTCTTACGGAGAGTCATGCTGGCGGTGACTTTTTTTCCGCCTTGGCGGACGGTGAAGTGGATTTGCTTGTCTTTGAGGTAGAGGGACCAACCGTGGCTGGAGCCGCCTTGGGCGGCGATGACGCCGGTGGCGGGGAAGCTTTCGAGTTGGGCGGTGATGGTGAAGGGGCGGTTGGCGATGTTGGGGGATGTTTCGGGGGTGAAGGTGTCGCCGGGTTTGAGGTTGAAGATTTTTTTGCCGGAGGTTTTTGATTTTTTGTTTTTGTTCTTCCTCCAAGATCCGAAGGGGACGACGCCGCGTTCTTTGGCCCAGGTTTCATATTGGGCGGACATGGTTTTGACACGATCGGGGTGCTTTTCGGCGAGGTTGTTCATCTCGGTGCGGTCGGCGGGGATGTGGTAGAGTTCCCAGGGGCTGTTGACGCCTTTGGCGACGAGTTTCCAAGCGCCCTCGCGGACGGCGCGGTTGCCTTCGTGCTCGAAGTAGATGGGTTTGCCTCGCTTGATGGATTCGCCTTTAAGGGCGGGTACAAGAGAGGTGCCTTCTACGGGGATCATCGTACTTGGGTAGGTGGCTTTGGCGAGGTCGAGGCAGGTGGCCATGAGGTCGATGAGGTGGGTGGGGTCTTTGGCCCAGGTGTTTTTTCCGTTGATGCCCTCTGGCCAGTGGGCGATGAGGGGGGTGGAGATGCCGCCTTCGTGGACCCAGTGTTTGTATTCGCGGAAGGGGGTGTTGGAGACGTTGGCCCAGTTTTCGCCGTAGCCGATTTCGGTTTCGGCTGGGCCGGGCATGACGCCTTTGCCCCGGCGGAGGGGGTAGCCATCGCGGGATTGGGCGGGGACCATGTTGGTTTGGAGTTCATCCTTGCCCATGGGTTTGAGGGTAGGGGCGGCGGGGCGTTTGAGGGGGCCGACGAGTTTGCCGCGGCCGAAGCTTTCGGCGCAGCCGCCGTTGTCTTGGAGGTAGAAGATGAGGGTGTTGTCGAGTTGGTCGTGGTCTTTCAGTTTTTGGACGATGCGGCCGATCCCTTGGTCCATGTTGTCGACCATGGCGGCGTAAACTTCCATGCAGGCGGATTCCCATTCCTTGAGTTCGACTTTGGACCAGTCGCCGATCGGGCCGGGGATTTCCCATTTGGGATCGAGGAGGCCGAGTTCCTTCATTTTTTTGAGGCGGGCTTGGTAGACGGGTGCATAGCCGTCGTCATACTTGCCTTCGTATTTTGCGATGTCCTCGGGGAGGGCGTGCATGGGCCAGTGGGCGGAGGTGTAGGCGACGTAATGGAAGAAGGGTTTGTCAGGGTGTTCTTTGAAATGGCTGTCGATGTATCGGACGGTGTTGTCGGAGATGGCGTCGGTGTAATACCAGGTGCCTTTTGGTTTGTATTCGGGGTCGTTTTCGGGAGTGATTTGGGTGTTGTCGCGGGTCAGGGAGTTGGGATCGAAGAGTGATCCTGCCCCGTGGATGGTGCCGAAGAATTTGTCGAAGCCGCGTTGGCGGGGCCAATTGTCCTTGGGATCGGAGGCTTTCACCTTGGGGGTGACGTGCCATTTTCCGGACATATAGGTGCGGTAGCCGGTGGGCTTGAGCGCTTCGGCGATGGTGAGGCATTCTTGGTTGAGGTAGCCTTGGTATTGGGGGAGCCCGTAGTCGCCGGTCATGTGACCGATGCCGGCTTGGTGAGGGTAGAGTCCGGTGAGGAGGGAGGCGCGGGTGGGGCAACAGCGGGACGTATTGTAAAACTGGGTGAAGCGCATTCCGTTGGCGGCGAGGGAGTCGAGATTGGGGGTTTTGATCTCGCCGCCGTAGCAACCGATGTCGGAGTAGCCCATGTCATCGGCCATGATGATGATGATGTTCGGCCTTTCGGCCGCAAATCCTAAATTCGAAATGAGAAATGCGAAACAAGTGAGCAAGCCTAGGGGCTTGAGGTTGAGGAGGGAAAGGAGGGAATGAAACATGATGGGCAGATACGGTGCAGGAGGAGGACATTTCTCAGGGGATCGGACAATCAAAAATGACGGCTGGAATCCGGCGTTTCGATTATTCCTTTCTGGTTGACCCACTTTTTGGAGGAGATTAAACCTCCAAGATGTGGAGGAATTTTCTATTTACCTTTTAATCGTGGTGATGAGTGGTGGAAAGGCATTGCCACGAGCAAATGTCCCTAAGTTTGTGCAGCCAGAATGATTTGCCCCCTTCAGTTTAGAAAGGCATAGGCTGCATTGAGGTAGGTCGCGTAGGAGACCCAGAGGAGGTAGGGGATGAGGAGAGAGGCGGCGGGTTTGGAGGATTTTGCAAATTCGGACGTGGTGAGGGCGATGAAGATCCAGAGAAGAATGATGACGACGAGGGCGGCGGTGATTTGATGGGCTCCGAAAAAGAAGGGAGACCAGGCGAGGTTGAGGATGAGTTGGGCGAAGAAGAAAAAGGTAAGACGGGTCTTGCCGATCTGGTCCGGGAAGTGGTGCCAGATGAGGGCGAAGCTGATGCCAATCAGGATATAGAGAGTGGTCCAGACGGGGCCAAAAATCCAGTTTGGCGGGGTGCCGGGTGGTTTGTTGAGGTCGGAATACCAGGGGTTCATGGACCCGGAGGTGATGATGCTTCCGATTCCGCCGAGGAGGATCATGGTGAGGGCGCAGACGATGATTTTTGCGGGGAGGGATTTAGGCATGGGAGGACAACGAAGCGGGATCGAGAATCGGCAAAAGGGGGCGGATAGGAATGCCCCGGAGGGCATTTCATCCACGCTCTTTAGGCTTTTTTGACGTCGACCCATTGGCCGGTTTTGGCGGACTCCAGGACGGCGTCGCAGACATACTGGGTTCCGAGGGCGTTGCGGAAGTCGGGAAAGGCTTTTTCGGCGCTGGGGTCATCGAGGCTTTTCATGAACTCGACGGCTCCGTGGACGAAGGAGTGTTCGTAGCCGAGGCAGAGGCCGGGGACCCACCAGTTACCGGTGTAGGGGTGATCGCTATCTGAGACGTGGATGCTGGACCAGCCGCGGGTTTCACCGGGGACATCGTGGTCGAAGTACGAGAGACGGTTGAGGTCGTGAAGGTCCCAGGAGAGGGACTTGTCGTGGCCGTTGATTTCGAAAGTTTTGAGCGACTTGTGTCCGCGGGCGTAACGGGTCGATTCGAAGATGGCGGTGGAGCCGTTTTCGAAACGGGCGAGGAAGGCACAAGCGTCATCGATCGTGACGGGGTGGACTTCGCCGGTATCCTGGTGGATGCGTTCCTTGATGAAGGTTTCGGTCATGGCGGAAACGGAAACAATATCGCCATTGATCCAGCGGGCGCAGTCGATGTTGTGGGCGAGGAGGTCGCCGGTGACGCCGGAGCCAGCGGTGGCGGCATCGAGGCGCCAGAGGGCAGCGCCGCCTTGGGGAAGGTCTTCGGACATGGTCCAGTCCTGGAGGAAGGCGGCGCGGTAGTGATAGATGCGGCCGAGGTCGCCACGAGCGACGATTTGCTTGGCGAGGGTGACGGCGGGGAGGAAGCGGTAGTTATACCAAACGAGGTTGGGGAGGCCGGCCGCTTCGATCGCTTCGACCATCTTGAGGCCTTGCTCACCGTTGAGGGCGAGGGGTTTTTCGCAGAGGATCATCTTGCCATTTTCGATGGCTGCGAGGGCGATGTCGTAGTGCGAATCGTTGGGGGTGCAGATGTCGATGGCGTCGACGTCATCGCGTTTTACGAGCTCGCGCCAGTCGGTCTCGGTGTCGGCGTAGCCCCACTTTTCGGCGAATTCCTTCACCTTATCCTCGGAGCGGCCGCAGATGACCTGCTTGACGGGGACGTGTTCGGTTTCGAAAAAGTGCTCAAGTTGGGAGTAGGCATTCGAGTGGGTACGACCCATGAAGCCGTATCCAACGACGCCGATGCGGACAGGTTTTTTGCTCATCTGTGTGACAGGTTAGAAGAGGGAGAGGAGGGGGCAAGGCTGAACCTTTCGATTCTTCACTGAGGGCAGTTTATTCGGTCAGTTCATTGGCTTAAGAATCCCTCAAAGTGGTTTGTTCAATACTAGTTGTAGGGGGCTTTGAAATCATCAACAAATCTGAGAGGTTGCTGACATTTTCAGCGAAGGGGTAGACGTTTCGATTTGTCCGGATTCAGCGGTTTAAGAGAGACTTGAGAAAATTGTTGTGAGCTTTTCTTAATGAAATAATTAAATCTTAATAGCTTGCGAGATGTTCATGAGTGGCATGTAGTCTGAGCGAATTTCCTTTCGATTTGAGAGGTTCTTAATTTTCACCAATCACCTTCCAAATGATCATGAGATTTCTGTGGCTTTTTCTGCTTTTTGTTCAAGGCGTCTTGGCCTTTCCGCCGGCTCCCCCCTCTGTGATTTTCGGGAAAATCCGCGGTGAATTTGGGTTCGGGCTGACTGATGGTGAAACCTTTCTTCTTCTCCTTGCCGATGGCGTCGAGGTGGCACGTGCCTCGGTTTCTGAGTCCGGAGTCTTTGGTGAGAATTACCGTCTCACTCTTCCTATGGATCTCAATCCAGCAAAAGGGACCTATCGAGCGGCTGCTCTCGATCCCAGTGTCAACGTGAACTACAGCTTTGCGGCCGAGCGTAATGGGACGCGCCTTCTCATTTCGAAGGTGGAATCGGTCTCCGCCGATCCGGCGCCTGAATCCGGGGCCGTCAAGCAGATCAATTTTATTCTGGGCGCAGATTCCGATGGCGATGGCCTTCCCGATGACTGGGAGCGTTTTCAAGCGGGTCTCCTTGGCCCGATCGAGGGCGATCCGCTCGATGTCTTCAGCGCAAAGGGTGACCGGGATCGCGATGGTCTGAGTGACTACGGAGAATATGTTGCGGGGACCTTTGCTCTTCTCTTTCAGGACGGGCTCAATTTTGCGATCGATAAGGTCTACGAGAGCGGCCGGACCGAGCTGAGCTTCCTAGCCATCGACAGTAAATCCTATCGCATCGAGTCCTCTCGCGACCTTAAGACTTGGGTTCCGGTGGAATTCTCTCTTTCTGACGACCCGGTTAATACATTCTACACCTACAAGTCGGAGGAGATTGAAAACATCACGGTCTTGGCCGAGCCAGCGGTAACGACCGGGAAAGTCGTCTATCGTTTGCACGTCGATTAATTCACACAACCATGCCTTTATTTCTTCTGATTTTTGCCTTCGCCCTTGTTTCGGCGAATGCGCAGTACCGCACCGAGTCCTGGGATTTGAAGCCCGGTTGGACCGCCATTTATCTCAATGTCGATCCCGGGAATGATCCCCTGACTACCTTGCTGGCGGCCAATCCTGATATCACCGATGTCTGGCAATGGCGTCCCAATGGTCTTGATCCCAGCTTGAACACAACTAACACCGGAACCGGAGCGGATGAGTGGAAGGTCTGGCGTAAGGGAGATGTTGCCAATTCGACCTTTGCCATTATGAGCCCCAATGCGGCTTATCTTGTGAAAACCAAACTGACTGCTCTGGCTCAGACTCTCAGCTTGAAGGGCAAAGTCGTGGCTCCCCGGGTGCAGTGGCGTACCGATGGACTGAACCTCGTGGGGTTCCCGATCAAGACAGGAACCACTCCGCAGCTTAACCGCTACCTTGGGGGAGCTGGAATCATCGATAATAATACCGAGGCTTACCGTTATGTTGGTGGTGAGCTGAGCTCAAGCAATCCTATCCTTTCCCCAGCCCGCTTGATCAATGCCAAGCGAGGGGAGGCCTTCTGGATCCGCTCTGATAAGTTTACCGATTTTTATGGCCCGGTTTCAGTGAGTGTCGCCCTCGGCTCAGGTCTGGATTACGGCACCAGTGGCAGTCTCAAGCAGCTCGTTCTTCGCAATAACACCGATGCTGAGATCACCGTGACTCTCGGCCCCGCTCCTTCCGAGACAGCTCCCGGTGCCGCCTCAGCGCCAGTAGCGCCACTTCTTCTCACTCGTGAGCGCGACGCGACCTCCGGCTTCTTTTCCTACTCGCCACTCGGTGCTGGCCTCACTGTCACCATCCCGGCCAATGAGGCCAAGGGGGTTTCCCTCAGTGTTGATCGCGCCGTGATGCCGGGGAATCCGGGGGATCCATTCGCTGGGCTTTTGAAAGTCACCGATGCGGGCAACTACAGCGAAATCTATCTCCCTATTACTGCGGAGAAGGCCAGCCTCGCGGGTCTCTGGGTAGGCGAGGCGCGTATTTCTCAAGTGCAGAACCAACTCCAGCGTTTCCAGCGCGAGGACGATGGCACCTATAGTGTCGATAGCGAGGGTAAGCACATCCCGCTCTCCAGCGAGACCGGTCTTTCCGACACTGCGCAGGATTTTAAAATCCGCCTCCTTGTCCACGTCGATGCCACCGGGCAGGCCAGGCTCCTGGCGCGGGCATTCGCAGGGGTCATCAGTGATGATGGTGCTGGCAATCGGCTGACCGGCCTGACCACGAAAGAATCACTTCTCGATGCCGCCAATCTCAAGACCGCAGTCCGACTCTCCAGTGCCCATTTCCCGGTTGATCTGGTAAAGGAAATGACTGGCTCGCTCGCGCCCGGTGGGGCACTCAATGCCACCATCGTACTCGGGGCGAACCACCCGAGTAATCCCTTCCTGCACACTTACCATCCGGATCACGATAACAAGGACGCTCGTTTTGAAAACACTCTTCCGGCAGGGATCGAAAGCCACACCGTGAACCGTGCCATTACGCTCACGCTGAATGCTGCCGCTGGTCCAGGTGAAGGACCGCAGTGGGGGACGACGCTCCTCTCCGGTTCCTTTTCCGAAACCGTTACCGGCATTCACAAGGAGCCCATTGCGGCCTCCGGCATCTTCGCCCTCGGCAAGGTGAGCGATATCGCGGTCCTTCTACCCACTCCCAATCCTTAACTCTCTCTCTCTTCAAATTCAACCACTTCTCGCTATGAAAATGACTCTTCACTCGGCCCTCATGGCCGGCCTTCTCTCCGTCACTCCGGTTCTCGCCCAAGGGACGGGCGTTCCCTCAAAAATGAGTTACCAGGCCATCGTCACCGATGATGCGGGTGACCCTCTCGCTCCGGCAGTGGCAGAGAGTTACGAAATCACGATGCGTATCTTTGATGCGGCGACTGAGGGAAATCTCATTTGGTCCGAGAAGCAAATCACGGAAGTCTTTCAGGGACGTTTCTCCGTGATCCTCGGGATTGGACAGGCGGTTCCAGTGGCAGGCGGCGGGTTTGAGCCGAACCCAGATCTTGCTACGGTCTTCTCCGGGAAGGACCGCTTCACTGAAATCACGGTCCGTGAGAATGTCGCAGGTACGGTGTCCAAGACTCTGGCCCCAAGGCAGCAAATGATGGCGACCGCAACCGCCTTTCGAGCCAAGGTCGCTGAGAGCCTGGGAACGAGCAGCAACACCGCGCTCACGGTGCTGGACTCTGGAAACGTCGGCATCGGCACGACTGCTCCGGATGGCAAATTAGATGTTTCAGGACTGTTGCGCGTGCAAGAAGGTTCAACCATAAACGCTGGAAGGATCGCGCTGGGTAATCGTGGTCTCAATAATTATATGGACACTGGAATCTTCCGGGGAGGCCTGGGATCGCTCACAGGCGGAAATACCCTCAATTTAGCGTCGTATGGCGGGATCGCGTTCAATAGTTCGGCACAGGCTGCTGGGGCTCAGGAGACTCGAATGTATATTGAGGGCACGAATGGCAACGTCGGAATCGGCACGACTGCCCCAATCGCTAAACTTAACGTCGTTAATTCCGGATCTGGCAACACCGCTGTATTTCAAGCTTCCGGAAAAGGCGGAGAAGCGAGCTATATACAGAATGGCCCCAACGGCGATATCTATTGGCGGTCTGCCAACCCAGCCGGAAAGGTGATCTTGCAGGACACGGGTGGCAATGTCGGTATCGGCACCTCGACGCCAGCAAGTCCCCTCACCGTGAAAACCGGCCTGAACACTAATATTGGATTCGAGCACACCAATGGCACGATTCGCGTCGGAACATACGTGGGTGGTTCGTCCGGCGGCGGCTGGCTGGGGACCTTCAGCAATCACCCGTTGTCCCTTTTTGTAAACAATGGCAGCCCCATTGTAACGATCGCAACTAGCGGCAATGTCGGCATCGGCACGGCTTCCCCAGGCAATAAACTGGATGTGATAGGCGGGATCTCCAGTTCGGGCCTGGTCACCGGCGATGTGAATATGGGCCGGCCCCGAATCCGGGGCATAAACCGGGAGAAAGGCATCGGTGGTCTTTATCTGGAGTGGGGTAACCAAGCTCCGGGCAGTTATGGTCAGTCCTTCATCGTGAACCAAAAGGAAGCCGGGAATGATGGGATTTTCCTAGGGGAGGCCGGCACTCCCATCAGGCCTTCGTTTTTCACCTCGCCAGCGTCATCCACCATCTACGGCAACCTGGTCGTCAATGGTAGCGGTGGCTCAGAGAATATTCCCGGACATGGCTATCTTAATGCGGGCGAAACTGGAGTAGGTGGGGCAGTTAATGGTATCACTGGAATTTCAATCAAAGCATCAGGTGCGGTTCATGCCAGCCTGTTCAGAGCTCTTTCAGATGCGCGGATCAAGAACATCACGGGTCGCTCAGACGGAGAAGCGGATCTCGCCGTCTTGAAGCAGATCGAGATCACGGATTACACCCACAAGGATGTCATCAGCAAAGGCACCGCGTCCTCCAAGAAGGTCATTGCGCAACAAGTCGAGAAAGTATTTCCCCAGGCGGTCGCCAAAACGGTCGATGTCGTCCCTGATATTTACACCAAGGCTCCGGTCGAAGAAGGCTGGATCACTCTGGCCACCGATCTCAAGAAGGGCGAGCGCGTGCGCTTGATCTCGACCACGAAAGACGAAATCGTTGAAGTGCTGGAAGTCGAAAAAGATCGTTTCCGCGCCGAGTTTGACTTGGAAGAGGAAGAGGCTCTCTTCGTCTATGGCCGTGAAGTGAAGGACTTCCGGGCGGTGGACTATGAGGCCATCGCGATGCTCAATGTCTCTGCGACGCAGGAACTGCATCGTCGCCTTGAAGCGAAGGACAAAGAAGTCGAGGCCTTGAAGTCCCGCCTGAATGCGATGGACGAGAAGATGGGAAAAGTCCTGGCGCTTCTCTCGGCAGATCGCAGTAAGTCCACCCAGCCGGTATCGCTGACTTCCGAGCCCGTCTCGAAATAGGGAAGACCGCGTCCTCCTTCTTGATTTTCCCCGCTTAGAATCCATGAATACTTTTCGTCATTTCCTCTTCGCCCTCGTTTTCACGGGTTTATCCTCGTGGGTCTGGGCGCAGGAGGCTTCCGAGATCCGCCCCGCCGTTCTGAATCGCCTCAAGGATCCGGCTTCTGGCGCGAAGTCTGATTCTGCATCGGCACCCGTGACGGGAGGAGGGAAGACGGGAGGAGAGGGATTCAGAGTGAAGGCCTCAAATATGGGTTACGCTTTTTCGGCCGGTGCGCCGGATTTCAGCTATGGGGGTGAGATTACTCCGCCTCTGAAGGATCTTTCCGGTGGGATACTGACGCTCGCAGCGGCAAGAGATTACTGGAGAGGGGAGCCCGCTCGCCCTGACGAACAAATCCAGATCGGTGGGGATATCGCGGCGATTCCCGTCTTGTCGGATTTCAATGAACGTTATTATTATAGCCCACATGCCGAGAGGCTCTTCGCATCCCAGACCGGGAGAATTAGCCTGACCTGGGTCACGGCCCAGCCTGATGGAAGCGGTAATTTCGGGACCTTGATTCAGTCCTATACCATCAGCTCGGGAACTTCATTGGTCTCTCGCCAGATGTATTGGACGGAGGTGAACTACAAAGCACCAAAAGTGCAGATCCCAACCGGAATCGTGCAGGATTTGAAATTCATCTACCATGATCGTTTCCCTGAAACCGTTTCTGCTGGAGATGATAATGACCCTAATATTCCCGATGATCGGGTCATCCCCGGAGGCGTGGCAGAAGAACTCGTCCCAGCCACCACCGTTTGGTTTGACCGAAATCTCAAGATGCTCCTCGCCTACAATGTAGAAGGACGGGTGATCATCGAATACCTCGGGAATCCACGGGGAAACGCGGGAGACGAGTTGCGTGAGCACCTTGGTTTGGAAATTGTCGAGATCCGGAAGGAACTCACCCCGGTTACGGTGGAGACTGTCATCGGCGAGCAACTCCTGCCCTCCAGCGCTCCCGGAGTGATTTTGAGTGATCTCGATTATACGCCTGTGCAGGTCTCGGCCGCGGGGCCTCCGGTGGCTCCGCACTTTGTCGAGAATCGCCCTGTTTACTACGGTATTGAAGAAAACCTCCAGGCCCCCAACGCCGAGTTCTATTGGCTGGAGGAGGGGAGTCACACCCTATTGTGGCCTGAGTTTCGCAATAATTATCTCATCGAGTGGCCTGATGATGTCAGTGGCTTTGCCGGTGTCTTTGCCCGACCTGGTTTGGAAAGTGCGGGAGACATCGTATCGGGAAGTTTTCTCAATCTCCTCGCGACCAATACTCCCGAACTCATTTTCCAGGATGATCCCACGGGGACGGAAGCTTCCGTGAATTTTCAGTTTCACCTCTCGGTGGAACTTGATGAAGACGGCGATGAGGTCAACCGCTCGCTCATCCGCTTCAACAGCGGAAACGATTTCTGGTATGTCCGGCTCTATTCCGCCACCACGGACCACTTGCAGAGCATCGATGCTGCTGGTGAATTTGATTCGGGAAATCCGCTTGATTTCCACATCGCGCAGGATGTTTCGGTTGGTCAGCGGCTCGAACCGCCTCACACAAGTCTCTCGCTTGGGGGCTACCTTGATCCGGCCTCTGGAAATGCTTACAATGCGGAGGCCTATATTGACCCTTTTGCCGAAGGCGGCGTTGAAGGGGCGAATCTTGGAGCGATCATCCCGGTCAATGCCCGCGGCGGAAATGATCAACTCCGTGTGTGGTGGTTCCGCAAACTCGCTCCTGCAGTGGCGCAGGCGGATCTCTTTAGCCCGATTTTAATTCCCACCGTCATTGGAGATTACACCATTTCCTATCCCGCGGGTGCCCCCCAGATTGTCATGGCCTCGAATGCTGGGACCGGAGATCTCCCGACCGAGCAGGTGAGTGGCGAAATCTACGTTCAGAATGATCCAGCCCAGCCCGGCTATAATCCCAATGAAGAACATGCCGTGATGATCGCCGGTCGGGCCTATGCCTTGCGCGATGACCTCAATACTCCCGGTGTCACCTCGGATCCTTATGTCCTCATTTCCCACGATGATGCCGATGGCCGACCAGACATAGCGGTCTTCAAGGTTCTGCGGGAAAACGAGACCTACACCTTTGACTATCCGGCAGTGGCCGGGCGTCTTCTCCAGGCTCCACTTCCACTTGCGATCATTCCCCAGCCCATTGTTGATGGTGAGAGCAGGAATACCGAAGTGACGCCGATCAGTCTTGATCCTGTTTTAAACGGCCCTTCGTCAGAAAATCTCACGCATTACGATGACTTTACC
>JBLHUR010000069.1:0-28717 GCA_047629805.1 Akkermansiaceae bacterium
CGCTTGGGTCTGGAAGACCTCATGAGTCTGTTCGATCAAAGCAATCCAGACCCATCTCAGGAGGCGCGTCGGAGCAAATTTTGGCTATGGCTCCCGTCAGAGATCTTCCACTCAATTTTCCTCGTGTCGTGTGATTAAACTCAACGAAGTTCCACTTCCCCGACAAACACGACTTCTTTGTCATCCTTAAGGCGCAAGGTGATCTTTTTACTCTTCTGGTTCTTACGGCCCCAGTTCGTAAAAATCTCTACCTGAATGGTGGTGGCACCAGCGAGGACTTGTTGGCGGTTACCGTAGTAGTTGGCCTCAATCTTGTATTTGCCGTGAAGGGCACGCTTGATGAGAAACTCCTCCGGACCGTAGCCGTCGGTGAAGTCGTTTGACATGCGCCCGCCCGATTCGGTGAGGTTGTGCGAATAGCTGCATTTTTCGCCAAGGGCATCAGTAATCCAAAGATCCATGTCAGAGTTGTCGGAGTCCCAAGTCAGGATGATACGGGCGTCGCTATCGAGATTTCCAAGCAGGCGTTCATCGTAACTTGAGGTTCTGAGTCGATATCTCGCCACGAGCGAATTTAACTCGACCAAGGAGATGAGGTGCACTCCTTCGAAACGATCATCAGAAGGAGTTTTAATGATTCCCCACAGGAGATCAGCTGCTTCTTGCGGCTTTTTCAGGGACGCTAAAGTAAGAGCGAGGTCTCGCTTACTCTGTGGCTCGTCGCGTCGTAATTGATGAACTTCTTCAAAGATCGCAAAGGCCCTCTCATGCTCGCCTAACTGATTCAGCCGATGAGCAAGGATGCGCATGAGCGGGATATTCTCGAGGTCCAGCTCAGCGACATTTGTGAGTATCCGCAGGGCGAGATCCTTTTGACCCTGCGTGATGAGGAAGTCACTGACATCGAGATAAAAGGCCGAGCTTTCGAGATTCTTTTTCTTCCACTCAAAGTAAACGGCTTCCCGTTTCGACTTCGCCGCTTTCTTGAGAGCGGCGAGGTAAGGTGTTTTTGGATCCCACTTCGCGAGCGTGATTTGAGCTTCCGGTAGCTCCTCATCAGGGTCGCCGCCCATGCTATAAAGCACAATTGGCGAAGGAGCGATCGGTGCTTGGTCAGGACGATTCAAAAGAGCATCGATCGAACTCCGGTTCACCGCCGCAGCCCCCGAGCGATTTCCAGCGGTGATGATATTGGAAACATCCTCCTGCGACAAAAGAGGCGAAAGTTCCGCGAGCGATTTGAAGGCCTTGCGGTATCGCGCGGCGTAATTGGTGATCGCTTTGCGGCGCAGGGATTTTTGCAGACTGCCCAAAGCGGCGAGATCTTTCTGAATGCCCTCCACTTCAAGCTGAAGCTTTTGGAGCCCGGGGATATTCTTACGAAGCTCTTTCCTCTTGGAGGACACCTTAATCATTTTCTTCGTCGCCCCCATCGTATTGTGGAGACGGAAGAAGAGCAGGACATCGATGGGATCGTATTTTTTCTGATGCCACTTCTCCATCGCCTTCCACTTCTCGGCAAGCTCGTCGAGATGCTCGGCGGGGTCTTCTTTTACCTCTTCCTCGTCTTTCAAGATACGTCGATACTGCTCACGTAACTTCGCGGTCGGAGGAGCGATGCGATGCTCTACGTAATCCTCAATCCGGTCCAAAACGAGAAGCGAAGTAAAGGGTGTCACCAGTCCGAATTTCTTTCCCAGACTGATAATCTCACCCCGGTTTTTGTCTCGCTCACCAGCCAATTCAGACAACTTTTGTCCGGCCCATAATTTTGGGACGAGGCCGGATTTTGTGAGGTGATTTTTGGGATCGATCATCACCTTACGTTCCATTGAAAAGGCACCCGGCCATCCGTAGGTCAAAGTCACCTCAAAGGGAGCATCACCCTCAAATCGACCGGCGATGGCACTCATCCCAGAAGACGGAACAGGCGTCGCGAAGGAGGGGTGAATCTCCTTCCCTCCTGCGACCGAGAGAAGCTGAAAGGCAGTCCCGCAGATCGCATCGAGAGCTTCTTCGACGGACTGAGCCACTAGGTTCTGGTAACGCCCCCCGGATTGACGGGCTAAGAATGTCAACGAGTCATGCTCGGCTGTAGGAGCCGCGTGGAACACGTGAACCGGGACCTTCCCCATCGTCGGAGAATTGGTCCCCAGCGTCCCGATGCCATCACTTACCAAAAAGATGGCATCGTGAGTGGCGTTGGAAAAATCAAGCTGTCCGGGGTCAGTCCCGCCGTCGTAAGAAAGATCACGGAGGAACTTCACGAGCTTGGCGGGATCATCAAACTGCCCCGCTGATTCAAGACGATGTCGGAGCAGTGAGAGTTCGACTGAGACTCCGGGGTTTTTTTTGAGAATTCCCTCTAGCAGGGCCAACTCCTTCTCATGATCGCGCAAGGCTCCTGAGCCGGAAGCATCCCAAATTAACCAGATCTGCTCTAATCGCGGAGCCGCAACTTTCGCTCCCACCGGCGGAGTGACATGATCAACGAGGTAGAAGTAGGATTTCCCTTCCTTCTTTTTTTCGACCGCCACGGAGGGCTCTTCTTTAAGCGGAATGATCAGAGAAAGCGGATGATCAGCGCGGTAGTTTTTCTTAGCGACCGAGAAACGCCAGTCCTCTTTTTTCTCACGAGTCAAAGTAAGATTCGAATCTCCATCAACCACCGGAGCTACCTTTCCATGAGCCTGGATTGAGAAGGTAAGACGGGAGAGCTTGTCTTTAAAACTGAGAGGAAGGCGGTAGCGCAATCCCCCTTCCTCGTTGGATAGAATCTCTTGATACCCAAGGCTCACTTTCTTAAATCCCTTCGCCGGGATCGGATAGATTCGAGTTCGGAAGTTCTGCCCCTTGGTCCACTCGACAAGACCGGGATCGATCTCTTGGCGGATGGTGTCCTCAAAAATTTGCCGGGCTCTCTGCTTCTCGACAATGACCCCTTCCCTCATCTCATCTCCAATTTCAAGCGCGTAGCGGGAAATGGTTTGACCTTCACCGAGAGGGAAAACGAGTTCTCCTTCCAAAACGCGATCGGTGTCATTTCGAAAGCGCAAGGTCATGACCGTCTCCGCGACATTGCCAATGACCTCGACATTCACCGCAACCTGATCGACCCGCAGCGGGGTCGATGGGCCCTTCTTCCCCTTTACGAACAGCGCTGGAGGAAGCTGTGCGAGAAGAGGCTGCAGACAAAAAAGAAAGAGAGGCAAAATGATCTTCACCATTCCTATGTGCTGTTTTTCCAGCAGAATGTCAAGTCACCCTATTCCTTCATCGAACTAAGGTAAGCGATGAGATGATTAAACTCATCCACCGTGAGGCTCGTGGCAAGCCCTGCGGGCATCATCGATTGGGCCTGATGATCGCGTTTGGCAATGTCGGCCACTTTCAGCTGCGTCATGATTCCCGCGATATTTCGGACATCAACCACGCCATCCTCCTCGCGAGTCACAAAACCCATGTGCGCTGATTCGTCCTTCATCATGATCAACTCAGTTTGGAATCCCTGAGCGACGACGGCATTCGGGTCGAGGATCGATTCGATGAGGTAGTCCTTTGTAAATTTACTTCCAGCCGAGCCAAGATAGGGGCCTTTTTGCACCGCCTTTTGATCGACGGCATGACACGCGATGCACCCTTGTCGGGTGAAAATCTTCCCACCAATCGCCGAATCACCCTTCCCGGCCATCGCCAGCTTAGTGATCTTCTCCGGCTTCATCCCAGCAAGCGGTTTCCCCGCGCTCGCCTTCGCCTCTGCAATCACCTTCTTGGCATGTTGAGCCGCTTCGATCAGGGTGTCATTATCACTATCGATGGCACTCTCAATCTGCTGATCAAAACCCGGCAAGATCAAATCCGAGAGCGCCAAAAAGAAGCCTTCTTCCCTTGGATTCTTCTCGATCATTTTTTGAATGGAAGTCTTCCACTTCTCCTTAATGAGAGGACTGTGAGTGATCGTCAAAAGCGACCGCCAAGCGACCCGACTCTCCGACTTACTCCCTTTCACGGCAATTTCACGGAGAGGATTGATCGACATGATCAAGGTCGGTTGATTGACAAAATCCCCCAACTCTCGCTCCAGGTCCTCCGCCTTCACTTTCTGATCGATCCAAGCACCCAGGACCTCGACCTGCTTACGGACCGTCTGCCACTCCATTCTTCCAAGCCCTCGATATCCCTTCAATCTCTGTTCCCAAGAGCGTTCTCCATCTTTGGCAACCTCGGTCAGGAGATTGATCTGCGTTTCACTGGGAGTCGCAGCCACCAGTGCCAACGTAAAGGGATCCTGATCACCCAATTTCAGCTTCGAAACCGGCACGCGATTCTTGCCCAAAATGCCTAACATTTCCTCCTGCTCTTTTTCCGCGAGTTTTTCAAAAACTCCTTCAAGCGCTGCCGTGATATTCCCGGTCTCCTCCCAGATCACCGGCGCAAAATAAGGTCCCCGGTCATCGGGACGAGTCCCCCACCAGGCTTTGAGATCCCACTTTTCTTCGCGATGGTAGAGCCTCGCCAAAATCTTGATGAGTTCCATCCGATCTACTCCCTTCGCTCGTTCCAACTGAGCAACCACGCCGGAAACGACCTCCGATTTGTGGATCCGCATCAGAGCAAGGCGGGCCAAGCGATGGTCGAGATGTCTGAGCAGAGACTCGGTGTCCTTAAGAGTCACCAGAGCTCGCAAAGCGGTATTTTCAATGCGGGGGTCTTTGGCGACAGTAGCTGCTTTGAGAATGAGATCCGAGGCTTCATCGCCGGGATTTTTGATCCTCATCAAGGCCACAATGGCTTGAAGCTGTGTTCGTGCGTCTTTATTATTCAACCCTCTATAAATTTCGTTAACCGCCGGCGACCTAAGCTTTCCCCCAATATCTCCGACGGCTCTAAAGACATACTCGTGTAGTCCAATTATATTTGCGGCCCCCTCCTTGGATAAATTCTGCAAATTAGGTCCATTGAGAATATCTCCCATAAATATATCGGGGGAAGCCCCCCCAAGCTCACTCCCTAGCTGAGCCATAGTGAATATTGCAGCCACTCGTGATTCAATGCCCTCTTCCTGCGACAAACAGATACCAAGAAAAGGCCCTAGATCACCATTCCAATTCCCTACCACATCCCGCGCCAAAATCTCACGCTGCGCTTCCAGCCTCCGAACGGCCGACTTACTCTTCAACTGCCCTACCAACTCCTCGACATCCATCTTCGTCAAATCCGGAAATGCCTCCGCCTTCAGTCCCTTCTTCGTCAGCTTCTGCACCATCCCGATTTTTTTCCCCTTCCCCGCAAATCGAAACCTCCCATTCCGCCAATCGCACACATAGAGATTCCCCTCACCATCCACATCAATATCGACCGCCCGTGTCAGGTCCATGAAGACACTTTCCTTGACCGAAAAACTCGCGCCCTTCTGAGTCAGTTCCTCCCGATAAATCTTCCCCGTCGTCCAGTCGCAAGTCAGCAACATCTCCTCGTGCCCCGGCTCCGCCAGATAAAGCGCGCCCGTGCCACTTCCTCCACCCAGATCCAGCATTGGCTTCAAAGTCTCGTCGGGGAAATTCTTATAAAGCCGTGGATACCCATGCTCGGAACCATTGCTAAGATGATGAATCCGGATATTCCACCCTTTGCCATCATTCGTGTTGTCGCGGGTGAAAAGATCCATCTTCGGGCTAATCGCGACATCACAGATATTGCGCGTGTGATATGAGTAAACCTCCAGATCGCTTCCGTCCGGTCGCACCCGCGCTACACCGCCACCCCGGAAAGTCACCACTTTCCCATCGGTTCCCTTCGTCCCCTCCATTCCAAAATCCCCCACCGCAATATAGAGCCACCCATCGATCCCCATCCGACATCCATTCGTGGTATGATCAGATCCCCTCGGGTGCCGCAGTCCAAATCCAATATTCTCCAGGAGCACTTTCTTCTCATCAGCCACCCCATCCCCCGTGGTATCTCGAAAGGCACTCAAAAACGGAGGATGAATCAAATACAGCGTATCCCTCACAAAATGCCCTCCACGCGGACTATCCACATGGGGCACAAAATCGACAAACTTGTCAGCCTTCCCATCCCCATCGGTATCACGACAAGACACCACCTTCCCCATATTCTTATCCTTCCCAATCGAGCCATTCCGATCAACCGACACATAAACCGTGCCATCCGCCGCCGCCGTGATCGCGGTCGGATACTCGATATCAAAGGGCTCGGCCCAGTTGGTCAGCTCATATCCCTCGGGCAAAGCCATCAGCGGGGAAATCAGGAGGAGCGAAATTAGGGAAGTTTTCATGATTGGGTCGGGTGTTTGAAGTGAAGATTTTAAGACAGATTTGAAAGGATTTTCGCAGATTTCTTCCCACCGTTGGACCGGAATTTTAAGACAGATTCATGAAGATTAAGATTTGGATGCTTGAGGATTTTCCAAAGCTCCCTCAACCAAGCTTCTGCTCTCTTCTGCTTTTTCTGTGGTCAATCACCCAACCAAGCCCACTCAACCGTCTCTCAACCACAGGAGCCCGTTGCTAACGGCCAACCGCTAAAAGCCGACGCCACAAACCTGACAACTTACTCCTTCACATGCCCGCGCCATCAAATCATTCTCAGCCCATGCGGAAAGCTTTTCTTCTCGGAGCCGGATTGGGGACACGACTTCAACCCCTCACCCATACCCTCCCAAAACCCCTCATCCCCTTCGCCAACCGCCCCCTCATCACCCACGCCCTCGACCACTGCCTTGCCGCTGGCATCACCGACTTTGCCATCAATACCCATCACCTCCACGAAGCGTGGGCCGAGGCCTTCCCCGATGGCACCTATCGCGGGGCCAAGCTCACCTTCTTCCACGAACCCGATCTCCTCGAAACCGGCGGAGGCATTAAAAATATCGCCGATTGGATCAATGGCGACCCCGTCCTCGTTTACAACGGAGACATCATCACCGACCTCCCCATCGACCGCCTCATCACCGGCCACATGGGCTCCAACAACACCGCCACCCTCGCCGTCCAAGACCACGGCCCCGCTCTCCATCTCGCCCTCGATGGCCACCAAGTCACTGACATCCACGGAAAAGTCCACGCCCAGACCGGCACCCACCAATTCACCGGCATCTACGTCATCGACGCCGAAATCCTCGACCTCATCCCGGCCCACGAAAAAATCTCTATCATCCCCGCCTTTCTCGAACTCATCAAACGCCGCGAACTCGGAGCCTACCACGTCAAAGGCAACCCGCAGTGGCTCGACCTAGGCACCCGCGAATCCTACCTCGAAGCTTCCTTCTCCCTCACGCCCGAAATTTCACCCGAAGCCAAAGTCTCCCCCAATGCCTCCGTCATAAATTCCTGGATCGCCCCCGATTGCACCGTCGAAGCCGGTGCAATCGTCAAAAACTCTATCCTCTGGCCCCGAACCACCGTTTTACGGGATGCGCAATTGACAAACTGCATCGTTCACAGCACTTCCCCCACAGTCGGCGTTCACGACAACGCCGACCTTTAAACACCTGCCTTCGTCCGATGCCTGCCGATACCCTGCTCTCCGCCATCCGCGCCCACCTCGCGCTCTCCCCAACTCACCGCGTCGTAATGGAGCCCATCCAGAAGGGCGCTTCCGGCCGTACCATCATCCGGATCAAGCCCGATAATCACCCCTCCTTCATAGGCATCCACTACACTCTGGAGCGCTCGGACAATGCCAACTTCCTCCCCGTCTCCGAATTCCTCACCAGCGCCGGACTCAATATCCCCAATGTCCTCTACGACAACATCCGACGCCACGTCGCCCTCATCGAGGACCTCGGCGACAACGACCTCCTCTCCTTAAAAGACGCCCCCTTCGAAGAACGCGAGCCCTACTACCGCTCCGCCTTCGAACAACTCGACAAGCTCCTCTACACTCGCCCGCCAAAGGACTTCGATCTCCAGCCCCTTTTCGACGAACCCCTCTACCGCTGGGAGCAAGAATACTTCTTCGAGCACTTCGTCGAAACCCACCTCGGCAAGGACTCCTCCGAACTCCGCGAAGACCCCATCCTCCTCGGCCTCGCCAAACGTCTCGGCGCCACCGCCCCCCACATGGTGCACCGCGACTTCCAATCGGAAAACCTCATGCTTCACGGCGACCAGGTCTACGTCATCGACTTCCAAGGCCTCCGTATGGGCCGCCAGGAATATGACCTCGCCTCCCTCCTCTACGACCCCTACATGAATCACTCCGCCGAGGACCGCCGCAAGCTCCTCGACCTCTGGGAAGAAATCTGCGAAGAAGAGCCCATCGAGCCCATTCTCAAGGACTGTGCCGCCCAACGCCTCATGCAGGCCCTCGGCGCATTCTCCAACCTCGGCCACAATCAGAACAACGAGTGGTATCTCGCCCAGATCCCCGCCGCCATCGCCGGCCTTAAAGAAGTCATCGCCGACACCCCGCTCGAAGACTCCCTCGGACCCGTCCTCGACTAGTCCCGCCCGCGTTGATAGAAATCCCCGTAGAAATGTCCTCCCTACGGCCAAAACTCATCCTCCCCCTCCTCCTGGGGATTGGCATGCTCTGGGTCATGCCTCTGTGGAAGTCCCTCGTTCAATTCGAGCACTTCACCTTCGTCTACCTCGAACGATTTCAGGAAGACCACATCTTCTCCGAGATCGAAAACCCCGCCGACTTCAAAATCAAGACTCTCGATTTTTCCGGCTCTGATGAGTCCCACTTGATTCTAACCTACGTAATCGACGATAAAACCAAGGACATCCTCGGCGACCCAAAGCTTACCCCCACGCAATGGGCCTACTTCCTCACCCAAATCCGTGAGGAAAAAGAAGGCCTGCTCGTGATCGCCACCCCACTCTCTTGGCCCCAAGCTGATGAAATCTCTCTCCTTACCCTCGACCACGAAATTTCCCAAATACCAAACCTTGCCCTAGGCCTCACCGCCACCCTCGGAACCGCCCACGCCGATCTCCCACCCTACCTCACCAATTCCACCATCGGCAAGGCCTCCACCACCACCCTGAAACTCCCCCAAATCAATGACATCCCCATCCCTCCATCCGTCACGGCACCCCTCTTCGGGATCGCTCTCGACGACCAGTTCTTCAACGAAGAGTGGCAGGAGCAACTAAAAATCCCCATGCTCGTCCGCTGGGATGATCAAATCTTACCCTCCCTCCCCCTCGCCTCGCTCCTCGCGGCGCATCAACTTCCCCCCTCGGGCCTCATCATCGATCCCCGGGGCTACCTCCGCTTCGGAAGATCCGGCACCATCCTCAAAATCGACGAAGAAGGAAAAGCGACTTTCCCTCAAGCAATACCGTCATATTCATCAGCCTCCAACCTCCTCACAAAAGCTAACCCTCTCGCCTCTTCGAAAATCCTCGTCTCCCCTGCCACTCCAGAATCCATCTACGGCCTCTCCCGCCACATCTCCCACGCTCTCAACCAAAAACCCACCCCTCTCAAGACCTACCAACGCTGGTCTCTCCCCATCGAGATCTCCGCCCTTCTCATCCTCACCCTCCTCCTTCAGACTCGACTCCTTCTCCTCATTATCCCAAGTGTCGCCGCTCTTTTTGCCATCTCCACCTACCTCGGCCATTGGTTCCTCCTCGCCCCCGTTCTCCTCATCCTCATCACTTTTTTCCTCCTCAAAAAACGCCCCCCTTCCAAACCTGAAAAGGAAACTTCCCCTCTCAAGCAAGCCAAAGAAAAGCCAGCTCCTCAAAAAACGGCTCCCGCCAAAAAAGCCGCTTCAAAAAAGAGCATCAAACCCACCGTCAAAAAGGTCGCAAAAGAACCGGCGAAAAAGGGACCAAAAAAGCCGCCAAAAAATCTGCCCGCGAACGCCCCCAAGATCTCAAAAAGAAAAGAAGATAGCGGCCGCGCTTTCCCCTTCCCCCCATCCATCCAAATCGCTACTTCTCTGGCATGCGCGAAGATGTGAAAGAGCTCCTCAGCCTCCAGGATACCGATCAAAAAATCGAAAGCCTCGAAGCCGAGCTTATTCGAATCCCCAAACTCCAGAAAGCAGCCAAGGAAAGGCTCGCGAACGACACCTCAGCCGTCGCTACCGCCAAGGCCAGCTACCAAGCCAACGAGGTCGAAATTAAAAATGTCGAACTCGACATCGGCACCCGAAAAAATTCTATCGACCGCCTCAAGGTCCAACAGTTCGAAACCAAGAAGAACGAGGAATACACCAAGCTCGGCGTCGAAGTGATCCGCTACGAGGGACAGGTCGATGAGCTCGAAACCCGCGAACTCGAACTCATGGAAGTAGCCGATGGACTCCGCCAAAATTTGGCCGATACCGGAGCCGACCTCGGTAAAACCCAAGGACTCGTCGATGAAGAAATCGCCGAACTCGAATCCCGTGCTACCGAGCGTAAAGCTGAACTCGCTGAGGAAAAATCAACTCGCGAAACCAAGGTCACCACCATTAACAACGACGAACTCATGGACACCTACACCCGCCTCTTTAACAAGCGCGAAGGGCAAGCCATCGTCCACGTCACCAACCAAAAAAGCTGCACCTCCTGCCACGTCCAGGTCACCCCCGCCACCTACGCCCTGGCCCAATCCGGCTCCGACATCGCCCACTGCGACAACTGCGGAGCCATCCTCTTCCCTTAGAACGAAATCTGTAAATTCAGGAGGAAAAAACACAACGAAGGGATTTCATGGGTTTTTTTACAGAATAAGTTAATAAATTTGACTTTTTTGTTTTATATGTATATTATAATTTATGCTGGTCTTTGAGATTGTAAAACCTTTCGCGATTGTGAGGCTTTTCCCAACAATTAAAGGTCTCCGTATCATTTACCAGCCGGTAATAAGCGGAGATCGTAATCTCATGGGGACCGCGTTCTGCGATCTCGAGGTCCAAATGTCCCGCGTTGGCCAACTTTGGGCTACTACTAAGACCTTAATTTATTCAACAGAGGTTCTTGACTACAATAGCTCCATTCGAGCAAACGGTGAACGGAAATTCTCGCGGATTAAACTCTTCCGGGACAAGCCAAATGAATCAAATTCGAGCCCACCCCCCTGCTGGCTCCAAATCATCGACGTCCCACAGGCCAAGAGTTTACGGAAACTCATGCTCAACACACGGGATCTTCATTGCTTCGAACTAGCCTGCCAGACTACCATCTCCTTGGGAGTTTCCGAGTTGCTGGCAGAACAAGCTCGCCCACCTCAAAGGAGGACAGCCTTCTCCAATTCTTAGTGATTGAGTTCCGGCAAGAACCACACAAAGCCCTTACCCCCAGTTCTAAAGATAATCGGAGCTACCCCAGCAGGCCGATCTCTCGACAGCTCCATCTCATCCCTCGATTTTCCTTTGCCAAACCGTAAGATTACTTGATCCTCCGCCCGTTATGGCGAAGCCCAAATCTGCAATTACTCCCACCCGCTCCGAGAACTTTCCCGAGTGGTATCAACAAGTCATCCGCGCAGCCGACCTTGCTGAAAATTCCGAAACACGAGGATGCATGATCATCAAGCCGTGGGGTTTTGCCATCTGGGAAGCTATCCAACGTGACCTCGACGGGCGCTTCAAGGCCACCGGCCACCAAAACGCTTACTTCCCCCTCCTCATTCCCCTTTCCTATCTCGAAAAAGAAGCCGAACACGCCGAAGGTTTCGCCACCGAATGTGCCGTCGTTACGCATCACCGCCTCGAAGCGGACAAGGATCCCGTCACCGGAAAAACCAAGTTAATCCCCCGTGGCAAGCTCACCGAGCCCTACGTTATCCGCCCTACTTCCGAGACCATCATCGGAGCCGCCTTCTCCCGCTGGACCGAGTCCTACCGCGACCTCCCCCTCCTCATCAACCAGTGGGCCAACGTCATGCGCTGGGAAATGCGCCCCCGCCTTTTCCTCCGCACCGCCGAATTCCTCTGGCAGGAAGGCCACACCGCTCACGAGACCAAGAAAGAAGCTCTCGAGGAGACGAACATGATCCATCAGCTCTACTCTGATGCCATCCGCGACCTCCTCGCCATCCCCGTCATCATGGGCGAAAAAACCGAAGCCGAACGCTTCCCCGGAGCCGAATCCACCCTCACCGTCGAGGCGATGGTGCAGGATAAAAAAGCGATCCAAGCCGGCACCTCGCATTACCTCGGCCAGAATTTTGCGAAAGCCCAAAACATCACCTTCGTCGACCGCGACAACAAGGAGCAACACGTCCACACCACCTCGTGGGGCGTCTCGACCCGCCTCGTCGGCACCCTCATCATGGCGCACTCGGACGATGACGGCCTCGTCCTCCCACCCCGCGTTGCGCCCCAGCAGATCGTCATCATTCCCGTCACCCCAAAGGAAGATTCGCGCGATGCCGTCATCGACGCTTGCCAAGCCCTTGCGACCCGCCTCCGCGAACAAACTTACGCAAAGGAAAACCTCCGCGTCCAAGTCGATACCCGCGACCTCGGTGGCGGTGTCAAGAAGTGGGAGTGGGTCAAAAAAGGGGTCCCCATCCGCATCGAAATTGGACCGCGCGACCTTCAAGAGCGTAAAGTCTGCCTCCAACGCCGCGATCAAGCCGCCAACGAAAAATCATTCATCGAGAAAGAAGAATTCCTCCGCGACGCCGTCGAAATCCTCGACGAAGTCCACCAAACGCTCCTCGAACGCGCCCGCACTTTCCGCGATGAAAATATCACCGAATGCACCGACCTCGCCGCCTTTGAAAAACACTGGGACGACTCCAACGAAAACCCCGGCTGGCTCATCACCCCCTGGGCCGCTTCACGCGAAGAAGAAGAGGAACTCTCCAAACGCCTCAAAATCACCATCCGTTGTCTCCCCAACGATAAACAAGACGAGCCCGAAGGAAACTGCCTCCTCACCGGCCAGCCAACCAAGTCCCGGGCCATCTGGGGCCGCAGTTACTAAAGTGGGCGACCATCGGAGAGCCTCTCAGTCTCTCCGAGCGCCCCTCAACGGTCCCAACCCAGTTCCGCCCCGGGTCTCCCTGATTTGAATGAAATTCTTAATTCATCTTTTTTCATTCATTGCAGTTCTATCAGGCATTCTCATGGGCATTTTTGCCGCATTTGGATTAGGTGCCATAATTTTTGGACCACAGATCCTCAAAAGTCCACCTGACCACACCACCCTCTCCTTCTTCACAGTTCTGGCTGTTATGGTTCCTGCCATGATTCTCGGGGGCATTGGAGCGATCTTCACGATCTGCCTCCCACTCCATATTAAGTTCCAAGTCCCTCTCGCAAAGAGCGACAAGGCCACACGAAAAATTCTCCACTTCTACGCCGCTAAGATCCTGCACTTCACCAAGGAACCCTAGGCTTTGTGAAAACGGTATCAGCCGCAGCCCCCTTTCCTTTTAAGACGACCCAAAAGGCCAAAAGGTCTTTAATAAACCCTTCATCTTCCCCATCCGCGCACCCGGCCGTTCCTCATCGAGGATCTGTGCATAGCGAATCAACCCAAGCGCCGTCGCATACTGCGGGTCTTTAAAGTAAGCATGCACCCCACTCACATCAGGTTGCTCGGGCTTATAAACCGGAAGATCAAAGACCTCACACGCCAACTCGCCAATCCCGCGCATCTGGCTGCTTCCTCCCGTCAGAAAAACGCCCGTCCCAATCTGCTTCAAAGCACCATCAGGAAGCCCTTCCATCACCAGCTCAAAGGCCTCTTCCAGACGCCCCCGGATGACATCATTCAGAACCTGTCGGTTAATCACAATCGGCGGAAATCCTTTCTCATCTTCCACCTTCACAATCCCCACCGAACTCGCGGGATCAGCCGAGGCATTCCCCTCCGCAATTTTCACCTTCTCCGCTTTCAAAAACGGAATGTGAGTCACCAGGTGAATGTCATTTGAAACGTGATTTCCTCCCACCGGGACACAGCCCGAAGCCGCAATCGCCCCATCGAGATAAAGGACATAATCCGTCGTCTCACCCCCGATATCGATCACCAGCGCACCGTCTTCCTTCCGCTCGCGATTCAAACAAATCTGAGCCGAAGCAATCGGAGCAAAGACAACATCATCCACATCGAGTGGAATCTCTCGCACGCACTTAATACTGTTCTGAATCCGGGTACGAATTCCATGCACAATGTGATAATCAGCCTCCAACGTCCGGCCCAACAATCCATAAGGAACGGTCGAGTGAGCCTGCCCATCCAGCGTGAAATGCCGCGCCAAATGATGGAGATAAACGTGGTCGCTCGGAATCGCGATATCTCGAGCAATCTCCTTCACCTCCTCCAAATGTTGCCGCTCAACTTCCTGATCACCTTCCGGCAATCGAAACGTTCCCGTATTGTTGATCCCCTTGATATGAGATCCTGTGACCGCAAGAAAAACACTTTTAATGACAACATCGCTCCGGTCCTCCGCCTCTAACAAAGCCGCTTTCACACACGCGCGGACCTGCTTGTAATCAGCAATCTCACCCTTCCGCACTCCCGCAGTAAGGGTCTCACCCATTCCGAGAATCTTTGCCGATTCATCAGGTTTGATTTCAGCCACGACCATCACCGTTTTGGTAGAACCGATTTCGAGGCCAACATGGATCTTGGAACGTGCCATTTGTAAAAAATTGAGGGGTGACTTTAGCGATACTGGACCGGCACAAAGCGACGGGGAATGAGGTTGGTTTCGGTAAAACTCTCCCCTTGCTCACGAGCATAGGAAGTCAGTCGAGAAAGATTATCAAGCTGTCGCTCCTGCTCATAATAAGACAAAGTAGCCACCACCCCACCTAGGGTTTTCATCTCCAGCAAGATCTCATCTTTCACCACCACCCAAGCTGGACGGTCCAAGCCCTCTAACTTCTCCGCAGCCAAATTCACGAGATCCAAAGCAAATCCTAGCCCATTGTGACTGATCTTCTCCCCCACCACGATTTCACTCTTCTTCGCCGTCCGCACCATCACTACCGGGAGTTTATCGGCATAAATCCAAAGGGCCTCTGACGCACAGGGAAAGACAATTCCATCTTCATCCACCAAAAGTCCCAACGTCCGATCCCGCTCCTTAATTCCCAGCGATCGACATGCCACCCAAGCCACCGGCCTCCGCTCAGTGACTTCGACTTTCAAAATTCCTGGCAAGCGACGGCTCACCTTTGCCTCCGTGATTTCCGGTAACCTCAAAAGCGACTCCTTCAACGCATCGGTATCCACCGAAAAAATAGTCGCCATTGGGTCCAACCCCGTCTGAGCCACCAAGCGTTCGTGATTCAAGAAGCGCGTATCCTCACCCTCCATCGTTTTCAATTTTACATCTTGAATCAGAAACTCATCATTTTCCACAAAGAGCTTCTGCCATCCATAACTTAAACCGAATCCCACGCAAACCATGGCCACCATCGCGATCCCCAACTTAAAAAAACGGGCTCCGAATTTTAGACAATCAAACATCAGGATCCGCGGAGAACTTACCTTCAAGGCAAGCATCCGCTGACGCGACTTACGCGTGCGACTTGAGGTGCGACGAGAAAACATGGGGGGGTATTCTATGGGCGGGCGGCCAGCGACAGTTCGGCGATTCTCACGCAAAGATCACCAAATGAATACCCCGCTTCCGTCGCTCCCATCGGCAGCAAACTGGTCTCGGTCATTCCAGGAATGGTATTGGCTTCTAAAACGTATGGACTTCCGTAGGAATTCAACAACACATCGACCCGAGAGTAAACCTCTATTCCCAACGCATCGTGGGCTTTTTTCGCCGCCGCCTTCACCTCAATTGTCTCCTCCTCCGTCAATTCCGCCGGACAAGTATATTGGCTTCCCACTTCTTTCCCGCTCAACCAAGGGTATTTCGTCTCCATATCATACCAATCTCCTTCCGGCGGCGCGATTTCCACAATCGGAAAAACCTCCCCATCCAAAACCCCCACCGTCAACTCCCGCCCCTCCACAAACTCCTCCACCAGAAGGTCTTTCCCGAATTTCAAGGCATGCTCCATCGCCGCCAGCGCTTCTCCAGCTTCCTTTACCAGGCGAATCCCCACGCTCGATCCCTCCCTCGGAGGCTTTACCACAAAAGGAACCTTCATTACCGGCAACTTCGGCCCAGCCGAGCAATCGACAATCTCCGACTCCGGCGTCGGCACCTTCTTCTCTAAAAAGCACCTCTTACTCAGATTCTTATCAAAAGCGACCTCACTGCTCCTCACCCCCGCTCCCGTGTAACGAATTCCCAAGCCCTCCAAATACCGTTGCACCCCGCCATCTTCCCCAAAAGTCCCATGAATCACATTAAACGCCAAATCCGTCCCCTCCGGCATCGCCGGCTCCAGATCAGTCACCTCCACTCCCACCACATTGAACCCCTTTTCCTGCAAAGCCTTCAAAACAGCCTTCCCCGAAGCCATCGAAACCTCCTTCTCTGTTCCGGGTCCACCCATTAATACCGCAATCAGCATCTCTTTGCTCAAATTCATCTTCCCGTGAATATCTCTCCTCAATTCCCATCTTTCAATTTTCAAATTTCGTATTTGAATAGCAGCCCAGCATGGAAGACCGAAATCGCAGCAAATTTAAGAACAACTTTCTCTATTGGGCCTTGTTCGTTTACGCAATCTGCGTCCTCGCCATCCCCAACGGAGGCGGCCTCAACGTCATCCGGATTCCCTCCTTCAGCTTGCTCCTCCTAATCCTCGCCCAAGTCATTTTCCCGCAATTCCGATTTTCACAAACCGCAAACATTGTCGCCGTGATCGTCATCATCGGCCTCGGATTTGCATCGACCCTCACAATCGCACATTAGTTCCATGATCAAAAAATTCCTCGGCTTCCTACCAGCACCACTCATCCGCGCAGCGAAGCCTCTCTGCTTCGCCTTTAGTATTTCAAGCTTAGCATTTTCGGCTGATAAGCCGAACATCGTCATCGTCATCACTGATGACCAAGGCTACGGCGACCTCGCTTGCCACGGCAACCCCGTCATCAAAACCCCTCACCTCGACAAACTCCACTCCGAGTCCACCGTCCTCACCGACTACCACGTCGCCCCCACCTGCTCTCCCACCCGTGCTGCTCTCCTCACCGGTCATTGGACAAACCGCACCGGCGTCTGGCATACCATCCAAGGCCGCTCCATGATTCGCGAAAACGAAGTCACCCTCGGCCAACACTTCGCCAAAGACTACGCCACCGCAATGTTCGGAAAATGGCACCTCGGCGATAACTACCCTTACCGCCCCGAAGATCGCGGCTTCGAAGAAGTCTACCGCCACGGCGGAGGCGGCGTCGGCCAAACCCCCGACCTCTGGGACAATTCCTACTTCGACGGCTCCTACTTCCACAACGGAAAAATCGTTCCCGCCAAAGGCTTCTGCACCGACGTCTTCTTCCAAAAAGCGCACGACTTCATCAAAACCAAAGCCGCCACCAAAGAACCCTTCCTCGCCTACATCTCCACCAACGCCCCCCACGGCCCCCTCCACTGTCCACAGAAATACATGGACATGTATCAGGACCAAAAGCCCAACCTCGCCGCATTCTTCGGCATGATCAGCAACATCGATGAGAACGTCGGTGCCACCCGCAAGCTCCTCACCGACCTCGGCATCGCCGACAACACCCTCTTTATCTACACCACCGACAACGGCACTGCCGCCGGAGCCAAGGTCTTCAATGCCGGCATGAAAGGTAATAAGGGCTCTCCCTACGACGGCGGCCACCGCGTCCCCATGTTCATTCACTGGCCCGACAAAGGCCTCAACAAGCACGTCAAATTCGACACTCTCTGCCACGCTGTCGATATCGTCCCAACTCTCCTCCAAGCCTGCAAAGTCGAGAACACCGCCGACGTGAAATTCGACGGCTGGCCTCTCGGCAGAATCTTTAATCCAAAAATCGAATACGAGAAAGTTGATCGCTTTCTCATCACCGACTCCCAACGCGTCGTCGATCCCATCAAGTGGCGTCAATCCTCCGTCATGTCCCAACAATTCCGCCTCATCAACGGCAAGGAACTCTACGACATCAAAGCCGATCCCGGTCAGAAAAAAGACATCGCCAAAGCCAACCCCGAGCAAGTCGCCAAAATGCGCGACTTCTACGACAAATGGTGGGCCGACATCTCACCCTCCTTCTCCCAGACGACCGAAATCTATCTCGGCCACCCCAACGATCCCGTCTCCACCCTCACCGCACACGACTGGCTCAATACCGGACCTCCTTGGAACCAAGGCCACATCCGCCGAGGAGATGCCTACGACCAAAAAAAAGCCGCCACTCAAAAGAAACATAACGGTCACTGGGCCGTAAAAGTCATCTCCGATGGCACCTACGAAATCACGGCCCGCCGCTGGCCAACCGAAGCGAACCACCCCATCACCGCCGGACTGCCCGCTGGCAAAGGCGTTCCAGGATCCTCCAAAGCCTTCCGCGAAAATATCGGCCAAGCCTTTCCCATCACGGCAGCCACCCTTCGTATCGACGGCAAAGAGCTCGAAACAAAACCCGTCGGCGCAAAAGACACCCACATCACCTTCACCACCGACCTCAAAAAAGGCTCCCATAAGCTCGCCCCCGTCTTCCTGCACGAAAAAGGAGAAGTCGGAGCCTACTACTGCATCGTCAAAAAGAAATAGCGTGGCGTGACCGTCTCGGTCACTTATCAACCAAGCCTCCAAAAAATTTGGGTGAATTCGTGGTTTAAAAAAACTTCAACCAAGCTTCTGCTTACTTCTGCTCTTTCTGTGGTAAAATCGCCCAAGCAAGTTCCGTCCCTTTCGTGATCTTCGTGGTTGGCCACAATCCCCCAACCACTCAACAATCAAATAACCAGTCACTCAAACCCAATGCTCGCCTTCTCCACCTGCTGGAACAACTCACGCCACACCGATGGCGAAGAAATGATCGATGAAATCCTCGAACTCGGCTTCGACACCCTCGAACTCTCCCACGGCATGACCGTCGCCAAGCTCCCCGGCATTAAGCGCGCCTTCGCCGCCAACAAATTCAAATGCATCGGCGTCCATAATTACTTCCCCTCGCCCACCGAGGTCATGATCGACGCGCCCGACGCCTACGAGTTCTCCTCCGACAATGTCAACGAACGAAACAAAGCCTTCCGCGAGACCCTAAAAACCCTCGAAATGGCCAAAGAGTTTGGAGCCTACTACGTCGTCCTCCATATGGGATCCGTCGCCCCCATGCCCCATAAAAAGTGGACCGGCCTCCTCGGCAAAAAACTTTCAGCCGGAGAACAACTCACCGACCAATACGCCGACGAAAAACTCGCCTGCGTCAAAAAGCGCGAAAAATCTGGCCCCCTATATTACGAGCGCGCCATCGAAACCCTCGAACGCCTCATCGAACCCGCCAAAGAAGCCGGCGTCATCCTCGCCGTCGAATCACGCTCCAAATACGAAGACGTCCCCGACGAACGCGAAATGGTGACCCTTCAAGAGCACTTCAAAGACTGCCCCCAAATCGGATACTGGCACGACTTCGGCCACGTCGGACTCAAGCACAACCTCGGCCTCCTCGACCACGACGAATGGCTCGGCAAAATGGCCCCCTACCTTATCGGGGCCCACCTCCACGACGTGCAATGGCCCAAACGCGATCACCGCGTCCCCTTTACCGGCGAACTCCCCTACGACGACCTCTTAAAACATTTCAAACCAGAAATGCCCTTCACCTGGGAACTCTCCCCCACCCGAAAAACAGAACAAATCCTCCCCGCCGCCCAACTTTGGCGTAAAAAATACCCCGATACTCAAAAAGTCTAAGAATCAAGGAAACTCCTTCGTCACCTCTTCCGGCGTAAATGTCGTTTCGCGCCCCGCCAGCTTCTTCCGAACTTCGGCAACCGTCCCGGCCTTCACCGCGCCCTTGCGGTTGTTCCAAGCGTGGCGGACAAAGGTCGCGACATCGGCTAGCTGCACATCATCGATCTGAGGAGCATCTTTTAAACCCGGCATCGCGGCCGCCGGAGTATACTGCTTTCCGTTCACCTCGATCGGCCCCATCATACCCTGCAAGAGAATGGCCGCGAGGCGCTCGCTCGATTCCGTCACCCAGTCCGACTTCACCAAGGGTGGCCCCAAATTTTCAAGCCCCGCTCCGTCACTTCCATGACACGCCATGCAATTGGCGATGTAGAATTTTTCGCCCCGCTGAAACGACGCCAGATGTTCCTTATTGCGCGGAGCCTTGAATGCCGCCGCCGTGGTCTTCAGCGTGAGGCAATGATCCAGATACTTCCCAAACTTGGCATCCCCGAAATCATCTCCCAGCAGCTCCTTAAATTCTCTTTCCCGGCCCGTCAAACCACTGATCACAGCTTCCCTAAAAAACGGAGCTTCAACATTCCTCACAAGAACAGTTTTTAATAATGCCAATGCCTCCCTCGATGGAATCTGTCCCAAACTCGCGCCAAGCTGTCGCTGCACCACAAGATCTTCGTTCTTAGAAAGCTCCCTGAATCGAGGAACCAAACCCTTCGCATCATCTGATGGGAGTAACTCCGCCAAACGGATCGCAGACTCAAGCACGTAAGGATCCATCGAACCCAAGGCTTCCATCACCGCAATCAAGTTCACCTGCCCCAGCCCTTCTAAAGTCCAAAGTGCATGAATTTGCCCCAGCGGCTTCCCTTGATCGCCCGCCAAAGCGTTCAGCAATGGCACGACCTCCACACTCCCCGAATCGACAATCAATTGCTGAGCCGTGTCACGCCACCAGCCGTTGCGATGGGATAAATACTCCACCAACTCACGCTCGGACTTCCCCTGCATCTGCGGCTTGGGTCCGCGCGGATTCTCACGATACTTGACGCGATAGATCCGGCCCAAGCGGGGATGGCTTTCCAAATTGCGGTGCGCGATATGCTCGCGCAGATACTTCGTGAGGTAGTGCTTATGCTGGATAATTCCGTGATACATATCGACCACATAAAGCGTGCCATCCGGCGCATTAAAAAGATTCACCGGCCGGAACCTCTCATCCTTGCTTCCCAAAAACTCCCGTTCTCCCATGCGATGCTCGCCCGATAAAAGCCCCTCTTCTCTCTCAACATGAACCATCCGAACGAGGTTCGCGGTCGGCTCACAAAAAAGCGCGGTATTCCGGAACTCCGGCGGAAATTGATCCCCTCGATACACCATCGGCCCCGCCGCACCGGTCGCCGCTTTCAGATACCCATTCTCATCAAGGTCCCCCTCGCCACCACGATTCACCCCCGGCGTAATCCGAGCCGGGTAGAGCTTATCGCGATAAGAAATGTGCTTGGCATGCCCTCCACCCAGTAGGTAGTTAGGATTCCTCATCAGAGTGTTAGGAAGAAGCTGATCTGCTTTAATCCCAAACCAATTCTCATTGTAGTAAAGCCGCCCATAGTTGTCCTGCGACATCCCCCATTGACCCCGAAACGAGGTCTTCTCCTTCACCCATTCGCCATCGATCTCCCGATACCGCGCATCTGATTTCACATTATAAATCCAGTTATCGAGCCCTCGCAAAAGGGCATTCGTGCGATGCTCCACGTTTCCACCCTGGGTGTAGTTTTCATCGATCACCGTCATCTTCCCCGCCTTGCCGTTCACATTCTCCACGAAGTAAAGCTTCTCATGCCCACCAAAGAGGATTCCGTTTTTGTAAAAAGCAATCGAGCGAGGCTGATTGAGTCCGTCTAAAAAGACGCTCGTCTTGTCATAAAAACCATCATCATCGGTATCCTCGTGAATCGAAATTCGCCCAATCGGTTCCTCTTCACCTTCTCCATTCTCATTCGGCATGTAAGCCCGCATTTCCACCACCCACATCCGACCGTTCCCGTCGAAACGCAGCGCCAAAGGATTCTGCACCTCCGGTTCATGCACCACCGTGCTCATCTCAAAATCCTCGTGAAGAACAAAGCTCTTCAGAGCCTTCTTGGGGCTCAGCGCGGGTGACGCCGGAATCTCATCAAAAGGCACCACATAAGTGTATCCCTTCTTCTTTTTTTTAACCGGCTCAGCCTTCTTCTTCGGCGGATCGAGATTCAAACGCTGGATCCAAACATTGCGAAACTTCACCGGGTTATGATGCCCCTGCAGTTTAATTGGAAACGGCTCAGGCCCTTCCTTTTTTCCCGCCCCCGTTTTATTGGTGAGCACGTAGTCATCGTGAATGAGCACGCCATTGTGCTTCACGCTAATCCGAGCGTTCTCCACCTTCTTCTCTCCCTCAAACCTCGCCGAGCGAAAAGCAATATCGTAACTCTGCCACTCGCCTGCCGGTTTCGAGACCAGCTGATCCGGCTTCTTCTGACGATAGAGGCTTCCCGCATAGCTCGCCTTGTAATCCTCCGGCGCAATCCCGTGGGAATTTAAAATCTGCAACTCATACCGCTGCTGTATATAGACACCCGAATTCCCATTCTTCTCCGCATCGACCTCCAGAACACTGTTCACATTGAACTCCACATGCATTCGGAAATCCGCATAAGCCTCGGGCGTTAAGACACTGTCCCATTTCGGAGAAGCAGTCAGCACGCCATCTTTGAAAACCCACTGACTCTTCACCTTGTCTGATTCAGGAACAAAGAGATGACCTTTCTCCCCAAGCAGTTGAATGGCATCCTTGGGCCTCTCCCCATCCAAGACTCCCTTCGTGCTGATCGAACTCGATTGATCAGCACGGGCAAGTGCCGTAAAAAGGGCAAGGGACATCAAGGTGAAGATTGTTTTCATTTTAAGGAAGAGTGGATTAGGTGAACCCATGGCCAAAGACTAGTGCTGAAGCATCAACCGACAAGCGACAATGCGGCGAAAACCTACCCTAAAACGGGCATGATTGCTGAAAGTTTAAAAAGTGGTGCCAGTATCAAATATCGATAGAAATTCCGCCTCTGCAAATCTCCTCTCATTATGACTCGATCAAGAATCTCAACTTACCTCTTTTTCCTCCTGTGCCTGAATCTTCAGGCTGAACTTCGACTCCCTCGCATCTTCAACAGCCAGATGGTTCTTCAAAGAGACAAGCCGGTTCGTATCTGGGGTTGGGCCGGGAAAGAACACGACGTCACCGTGACATTCGCGGGCCAGGAAAAGACCATTACCTCCGGAAAGGATGGCAAATGGCTCATCTCTCTGAACCCGATGGAAGCCAATTCCCGCGGCCAAACTTTGCTGGTCAAATCAGGAGATACCTCCATCGCATACGAAAATGTCCTCATCGGTGACGTCTGGATTTGCGGAGGCCAAAGCAACATGGAGTGGCGCTTGCGCAGCTCCCGCGATGCCGACGTGGAAATCCCAAGCGCCCGCTACCCCGCCATCCGCTTCATCCGCATCGCGCCCGAGGGCCTCCCGGAACCTCGCGAAGACTTCCCCGCCGAAGACGGTGCAGGTGTTTGGCAAGTCTGCTCGCCCGAAACGATCGGCGATTGCTCCGGCGTCGCCTACTTCTTTGGCCAAAGACTCCACCGGCGCCTCGATGTCCCCATCGGCTTGGTCAATGCAGCTTGGGGAGGAACCATGGCCCAATACTGGGTCACCCGCGAAACGCTCGAAACTCTCCCCACCGTCAGACCTTACCTCCAAGACTACAAAGAAAAGTGCCAGGCTTGGATCGAGGCAGGCCGCGAAGAAGGAGCAGCCAAACGCCTGACCGACGACCTCAAAAAATGGGAAGCCCTCGCCGCCGCCGCCAAAGCAAAGGGGGAAAAAGCTCCCGGAGGAAAACCAAACCCTAAAAGCTATCAAAACCCCGACCAAGGACGCATTCCCTCGGGAGCTCTCAACGCCATGATCATGCCGCTCTCCGGCCTCTCGGTGAAAGGAGCCCTCTTTTACCAAGGCGAAAACAACGCCTTTGGAAACACCTGGATGCCCTTCCGCGAAACCTTCCCCGCTGTCATCTCCGACTGGCGAAAGATTTTCCAAGACAAAGACCTCCCCTTCGGCATCATTCAGATCGCCGGATGGAGCACCCGCCGCACGATGACCTACGACATGAATCATCACACCAACGTCATCCGGGAACAGCAACACCTCACCTGGCAAAACACTCCCAACACCGGACTCATCGTCAGCTTCGATGCAAACAGCGACTCCAACATCCACCCCGGTCGCAAATACCCCGTCGGCGACCGCTCGGCCCGCTGGGCCCTCTCCACCGTTTACAACATCAAGGACGCAACCCGCCCCGGCCAAGCGCTCCAGTGGCACGGCCCCATCTACAAATCGATGGCGACGAAAGAAAACAAGATCGTTATCCAGTTTGAAGAAACCGGATCCCAAGGCCTTCGATTCGACCAAACGGACGCACGAGGATTCTACATTGCAGGAGCCGATCAAGTCTTCCATCACGCCACCGCCCGGGTTGCTGGCAGCCGCGGAAAGACTCCCGCAATCGAAGTCTGGAGTGACGCTGTGCCCAAACCCGTTGCCGTAAGATATGCATGGTCTAACCTCCCCCTAGGAACATTGATGAACGGCAAGGAACTCCCCGCCTTTCCCTTCCGTACCGACATCTGGCCTCTCAAGCCACACTACGGCGATGACCTCTATCATGTGGTCCCACCAAAAAAGGACGACCAATAAAATCTTCAATCACCAACGATCATGAAACTCTCACGACATCTCTCTCTCGCCTTCGCCACCCTCCTAACTCTTCCCGCAACCGGAGCCGGCCCAAAGGTCGAAATGACCATGCCTGATTTCACCAAGGGCGACCCCATCCCGGAAGGAGCTAGCCACGACTGGAACCTCGGAGCCACCGGAGCACGCGGATGGATCTTCTCGGACAAGATGGTCACCAGCGACGCCCGCCAAATCTCCGTCACCAAAGTCACAAAAGGTTCACCCGCCGAAAACATCCTTGGAGTCGGCGACGTTATCCTGGGAGTGGACGGAAAACGTTTCTCGTATGATCCTCGTACTGAAATGGGCAAAGCTCTCACCTCTGCCGAGGCATCCGACGGCAAGCTCTCCCTCATCCGCTGGAGAGATGGTAAAGAAGAAGCGGTCACCTTGCTCCTCCCCGTTCTCGGAAGCTACAGCTCCACCGCTCCTTACAACTGTCCAAAATCACAACACATCCTCACCCAAGGCTGCCAAATTCTAGCCAAAAGAATCGAGGAAAAGGACTATCGCGAGAACCCCATCAGTCGTTCCCTGAACGCCCTCGCCCTCCTCGCAAGCGGCGATGAGAAATACCTCCCCATCGTTCGCAAGGAAGCCGAATGGGCCTCTCGCTTCTCCAATAACAGCATGCAAACTTGGTATTACGGATACGCCATCATGCTTTTGGCCGAATACACCATGGCAACGGGTGACAAGGCATTCATGGACGGATTGCGTCGACTTTCTCTTGAAGCCGCAAACGGCCAAAGCATCGTCGGTTCCTGGGGCCATCGCTTCGCAAATCCCGACGGACGACTCGCGGGATACGGCATGATGAATGCCCCCGGAATCCCCCTCACAATCTCACTCGTCATGGCCCACGCCGCCGGAGTCGACGACCCCGTTCTCACCCGCGCCATCGACCGCAGCACCCGCCTCCTCCGCTTCTACACCGGAAAAGGGGCCCTTCCATACGGCGATCACAATCCCTGGATCGAAACTCATGAAGACAATGGAAAATCCGGAATGACCTCCGTTCTCTTCAACCTTCTCAACGAACCAAAACCAGCGGAGTTTTTCGCGAAAATGAGCCTAGCCTCCCACGGACCAGAGCGCGACACCGGCCACACCGGAAACTTCTTCAACATCCTCTGGTCACTCCCCTCGGTCGCCCAATCCGGACCACACGCCACCGGCGCCTGGATGAAAGAATTCGGCGCCTGGTATTTCGACTTGGCCCGACAGTGGGATGGCACTTTCGTTCACCTCGGACCACCTGAACCCAAGCGCGACAGCTACGCCAACTGGGATTGCACCGGAGCCTACCTCCTCGCCTACGCGATGCCTTTGAAAAAGATTTTTCTCACCGGCAAGCGCCCCTCCATTGCTCCTCAACTCGATGCCAGCACCGCAAAACGCATTGTCCTCGCCGGGCGAGGCTGGAACAACAAAGACCGCACCAGCGCCTATGATACCATGAATGGCGACACCCTTTTAGAATGCCTCTCCAGCTGGTCACCCGTCGTCCGCGAACGCGCCGCGATGGCTCTGGCCCGCCGAAAAGAGGTTCAGATCAAACCTCTGATCAAGCTCCTTAAATCATCCGATCTTGAATCACAATACGGAGCCAGCCAGGCTTTAACCGCCCTCCGTGGACGAGGAGCCCTAGCGATCGACGCCCTGAAAGACAACCTCAGCTCGCAAGACCTCTGGCTCAGAATCAAATCCGCCGAAGCTCTCGCCGCCATCGGAAAGCCCGCCATGGCCGTGGCCCCAAAACTCCTCAAACTCATGACTCAGGTTGATCTCAAAAACGACCCACGCGGAATGCAGCAACGGTATTTATCCTTCGCCCTCTTCAACAATCGCGGCGGCATGCTTAGCCGTTCGTTGGAAGGAGTGGATCGCAAAACCCTCTTCAAAGCGGTCCGCGCTGGTCTGAAAAACGAAGATGGTCGCGCCCGTGGCAGCCTCGGCTCCGTCTTCCGTAACCTCTCACAAGAAGAGATCAAGCCTCTCCTCCCCGCAATCCTCGAAGCCGTCGAAAAACCATCTCCCAGTGGCATCATGTTTGCCGATGAGATCCGCATGGAAGGCCTGCAAATCCTCTCCAAGCACCACCTTAAAGAAGGCATCGCCGCCTGTGCCGACTACCTCCAGACTCAAAACCCATGGGCCAGTGAAAAAAGAACACCCCGCATCACCGAGCTTCTCCTGAAGTACGGGACTCACGCGACATCCGCCATTCCCGCTCTCAAGAAAACAGCGGCCTACTTTGCGGCGGGTGAGCAAAACTTCCCCAAAAAACTGAGTCTTCAGAAAGCAAAGATCCTCGAAGAAACAATTCAAGCCATCGAGTCCGCCAACCAAACACCAAAATTACTTCGCCTCAAATAACCGTCCTCACCATTCACAAACCACCTCAAATGTTCTCCAAAAAAACCACTCTCAAGGGGCTCCTCCTGCTCGGCCTCACTTGCCTGCAATCACTCGCCCACCCAGTTCCCGAAAGCCCCAAATGGCTGACCTATCCCGGCTCCGACGGTCCCGGAAAAGGAAAGCACATCGTCTTAATCGCCGCCGATCAGGAATACCGCAGCGAACAAGCCATGCCGATGTTGGCCGGAATCCTCAGCAAACATCACGGCTTTGATTGCACCGTCCTTTTCGGTGTCAACGACAAGGGAAAAGTGGATGCCACCATGCCAGTCTATCCCAAAAAAGGAGAGGAAGACGCTTTCAAGATACACAACATCCCCGGCCTAGAGCACCTTGCCTCCGCCGACCTTGTTATCTTCTTCCACCGTCTTTTGACCTTACCAAAAGAACAGCTCGACCTCATCGTCGCCTACCTCGATTCAGGAAAACCCTCAATCGCGCTGCGCACCGCAAACCACGGCTTCCGGGGAAACCTCCCCTACGAAATTAACGGGAAAAAATCCGTCAGCTTCGGCCGCGATATCCTCGGCGGAGACTTCATGGGCCACCACGGCCGATGGCACGCTGACTCCACCCGCGGCACCATTGTTGCAGAGCTCAAAGACCACCCCATCGCCCGAGGCGTCACAGACATCTGGGGACCGTCGGACGTCTACCGAACCTACAAAGAAGGAAGCGCATTACCCGAAGACTGCACCGCTTTGGTCTGGGGCCAGCCCCTTATGAGCCGAAGCCCGGACGATAAACCGAACACCAAAAAGGTCCCCCTCCCCGTCGCTTGGTTCAAAAACTGGACAACTACAAAAGGGAAAGAAGCCCGTATCTTCAACTCCACCATGGGAAGTGCCCGAGACCTCCAAAGCGCCGGCCTCCGGAGACTTGTCATCAATGCCGCCTACTGGGGAATGGCCTTGGAATCAAAAATCACCAAGGACCGAAGCGTCGATTACGTCGCGCCCTATTCACCTCTCGCAAGTGGATTTAACTACGAGAAACTCGGAGTCGTCCCCCAGATGCCAGCCGCCTACAAATAAATTCACAAAGCTCTCAGCAATCCGAAACATCCTCCAACCGTTGCCTTCATCGGCACCCTCCCAACTCTCTCAGCTCGGTGATTTTCCTTGCGAACCGCCAGCACGAACGCGCCCTGCCGGCCCTTCCAACGGGGCCTTTCGCAAAACGACAGCGACGAAAACAGGGTGCCTCATTTGGCGAACAATGCTGAGAGAGAACTCCACGAATCCCGCGTAGTTACGCCCCACCATGACCGGTCGGGATTTCCGGATGCGAGACCTGAATGGTGTCGCGATCCCACACACCTACCGCAACGCGGTCCACTTCATATCGTGACCCAGGCATTGCTTGTCCGATTCAAAAACCTGAACATCACCCTCTTTGCAAATCCCGAAGACTCCAAATCTCTCCCGCCAAATCCTGCAACGCCCCCCTCGGTTTTCGGGCTCCATCCTTTCTCTTCGGCCCGAACCGCTCCCGACTCGCTGAAAAAACTTCGTTCACAAAGGCCTTCGAACCAATCACCGCTCCCTCCGTAAAATACCGCACCCGGCAGCGAACCACCTTCGAAATCTTCAAATCTCTCGCCTCATCGGCACGCAACCTTTCCAACTCGGCCTCTCCTTTTCCTTTCGACATTCCCTTCCGGGTCACCACCCGCGCCTTCGCCTCTCCCTTACCGCCACCCACCGCTTCACCATACGAACTCCATCG
>JBLHUR010000070.1:0-28701 GCA_047629805.1 Akkermansiaceae bacterium
GACCGTTGGATCGATATTCCCGAAAATGAATTCCAACTCAACATCACTCCGGCAACACGACCGGAAATCGAAGTCGTGGAATTTATCATCGAGCTTGATCTAACTCCTGCGCAGTATTTCCGAATCGAAGCTCGCAGCATCTCAAACCAATAACGATGGCGCTCCATCAGTCCCCCTCCAAAAAACTCCACCTCCTCCGCGAGATGATCCGCATCCGCCGCATCGAGCAGCGATGCGCCAAGGAATATTGTCTGGGTTCAATGGCCGGATGGCTCACCGGTAATACGTCGGGGTGGGATACGGTTTTTAAGACTAAACCTCATGATATCGATTCTTTAGCATTATTTAGGCACTCAGAATCAACGAGTAAAAAGAATCCGGAAGGGATTCACCTTGAAATTGAGTCGCTTCAATCACGGGAATGCCCCGAAGGGGTGAGACGAGTTCCTAAATTCAGGCTAGGAACTAAGCTCCGGTGTTACTTGAGTGCCGGATACTCACCATAGACGAGCTTGTCGCCGTGGATCTTCGCCTCGGACTTGAGGACTTCGAGAAGCTTGCGGGCGATCTTCTTGCCCTTCCCTTTTTCTAGGAGGTCATTTTTCTCGAAGGGATCTGATTCGAGATTGTAGAGGCGGGCGATCTTGCCACCGGGATAGAGGATGAGCTTATGGCCATCCTTGGTCATGGCGCGCTGAGCGTCTTTTAAGTAGGCATTATAGATGTGAGGGCGGCCCTCGGACTCACCTTTCAGGACTGGAATGTAGCTCTGGTACTGAATATGGCTGGGGACCTTAGCTCCGGCAGCCTGAAGCGCGGTGGGCACGGTGTCCTGAATATAGATGGGGCTGGAGATTGTCTTGCCAGCATCGATCTCGGGACCGACAACGACATAAGGAACACGAACGCTGTGATCATACATGTTCTGTTTACCAAGGAGGCCGTGGCGACCGCATCCGAGACCGTGGTCGGCGGTGAAGACAATATAGGTGTTCTCGCGTTGACCGTTTTTCTCGAGAGTATCGAGAACACGGCCGATCTGGGCATCCATGTGTGTGATGAGTGCGAAATACTCACGGCGGGCTACTTTAACGGCGTATTCAGTGCGCGGCATCGGCGCGAGTTTTTCGTCACGCAGGGAGTGAGGAGCCTTCATTACCTTGCGATGGGGATAGGCATCAAGGTAGTTTTCGGGCGTCTTGATTTTTTCGACGGGATACATGTCGAGGTATTCCTGGGGAGCCTGACGAGGATCGTGGGGAGCATTGAAAGCGAGGTAGAAGAAGAAGGGCTTGGTGTCCTTTTTCGCCAGGTTGAGGAACTTGACGGCGGTATCAGCTTCGACTTCAGACCAATGCTTCCCGCCTTTCCAAAAACCGTTGTTGGCTTTGTCGGTTGGGTCCCAAAGATCTTTCTTGCCTTCGACCGGACGATTGTAGCCTTTGGCAACCTGATTTGGCATTCCGGGGCGTGAATCACCGACGTGGTCGAAGAGTTGATCCGCCTTCATCTTCACGTGCCATTTGCCCGTCATATAGGTGGTGTAGCCGGCATCGGACATGAGTTGGGGCCAGAGCCGACGTTGCCCCATCGTTTTTTCCTCACGCTGGGCATACCAGAGGTAGCGCCCGGTCATCATCATGTTACGGCTAGCAACGCAAATGGCTCCGTTCCAGCCGCCGGAGTTGTAGGCGTGGCTGAATTGAGTTCCGTCGGCAAAGAGTTTGTCGAGATGCGGTGTTTTGACCTCCGTCACCCCAAGTGATCCAATAGCCTCGTAGGTCATATCGTCCGCAAAAATGAAGAGGATGTTTGCTTTCTCGGCGGCAGACAGGCTGGAAACGAGGGCCAAAAAGGGAGCTAGGATTCGCATAGGGACATGATTACGCCAAAATCGAGAACACTTTGACACTTAACATTCACTTTTTTCACTGCTAACACGGCCTCGCGCCCAGCGCACACAATGAGCCGAACTCAATCCCCAACCATCAGCCATCGGCTCGAATACTTGATCTACCGCGTGTTTGAGCAGTCACTGAAGCGGATGTCGCTGGAGACGACCTTTAAACTGGGAGAGTTTGTCGGAAGGGTCGCTTTTCTCCTCATCAAGTCGAGGCGCAAACAGGTGATACGAAATCTCACCTACGCCTTCGGAGATGAAAAATCGCTAAAGGAAATCGCGGTGCTGGCCGCCGAAGTGTTTGAGCGCAGTGGGGCAAACTTCCTCTCGTCGATGCGGATTCCCTTTCTGGGCGACAAGGAAATCATGAAGCACCTCAGCTTTGTGGGGCTTCATGATCTCATTAGAGAAAAGAAAAACGGCGGCCTCATTCTCGTCTCTCCGCACATGGGAAACTGGGAACTTCTCGCCCAAGCGGTCTTCCTAACCGGCAGCCAAATCGAGGTAGGGACGCACTATCGCCCGCTCAACAACTCACTCATTAACACCGTGATCGAACGCCGGAGAAAGAAACGCGGGCTCCAGCTCTTTCCGAAACAAACTTCAACTCATCGCTTAATAAACTTCGTGAGAGAAGGCGGCGCTCTGGGAGTTCTTGCAGACCAACGAGTCGGAAGCCGGGGCACCTCGTGCACCTTTTTTGGCCGCCCTACCACATGCTCTCCCCTGCCCCACCTCATCGCCAAGCGGGGAAAAGGCGAGCTCATGGGCTTGGTTTGCGAAACCGTAGGCCCCTGCCAATGGGAGGTGAGATTACGCCATATCCCGATAGCATCAGCACAAGCCTGCTCCGACAGCCTGGAGACAGCCTGGAGACGCTCCCCCGCTGACGTTTTTTGGTTCGAAGACCGCTGGCGTATTCAAGGAAAGGCCCCACTCAAGTTCCTCGATAAATACTCCGACCCATCTCAAGTCACTCGCCCTCTCCGGCTGGTCAACCTTGCTAAAGGGGAATCCTCTCTTCCACACCCAAACTGGCTCCTTACCCAAGAAATCGCAGAATTAGATTTCTCACTCAGCGACAAGGAACTCGTCCAAGCATTGGATAAGATTTCTAATCAAGGGAGCGTCCCGCCTGACATCTTCGTCTGTCCTGAAAGGCATAAAACAAGGCTAAAGAAACTCTCGCGCAAAACGCAGATCCTGTCAGTTTGAAGGCCGTTCCAAGAACTTTTAAGACCACAAAATCCCCTTTATGAAAATTTGCTGTATCGGAGCTGGCTACGTTGGTGGCCCCACCATGTCCATGATCGCCCACAAGTGTCCCGACATTCAGGTCACTGTCGTCGATATCAATGCCGATCGAATTGCGGCTTGGAACAGCGACTCCCTCCCCATTTATGAGAAAGGCCTCGATGAATTAGTCGGCGACGCCCGTGACAAGAACCTCTTTTTCACTACCGATGTTGATAAAGGCATCGACGAAGCCGATCTCATTTTCATCTCCGTCAACACCCCGACCAAGACATACGGAACCGGAGCGGGAAAGGCTTCTGACCTAAAATACATCGAGCTTTGTGCACGGAAAATCGCGGAGGTCTCGACTTCAAATAAGATCATCGTCGAAAAATCCACCCTCCCGGTTCGCACCGCCGAAACGATCCGCACCATTCTTGACAATTGCCCCTCCGATGTAACTTTCGAGGTTCTTTCGAATCCTGAATTTCTGGCCGAAGGAACCGCAATCGAAGACCTCCTCGACCCCGATCGCGTCCTCATCGGCGGAGCTGAAACACCCGAAGGCCAAGCCGCCATCCAAACACTCGTCGAGGTATACGCCCGTTGGGTTCCCCGCGAAAAAATTCTCACCACCAACGTCTGGTCCTCCGAGCTCTCCAAACTCACTGCCAACGCCTTCCTCGCCCAACGAATTTCATCAATCAACGCCATCTCAGCCCTTTGCGAAGCGACCGAAGCCAACGTCGACGAAGTCGCTGGCGCGGTCGGCGCCGACTCGCGCATTGGCCCTAAATTCTTAAAATCCTCTATCGGCTTTGGTGGCTCTTGTTTCCAAAAAGACGTCCTCAACCTCGTTTATCTTTGTGAACACTATGGCCTCAACGAAGTCGCTGAATACTGGGAGCAGGTTATTAAGATGAACGATTACCAGCGTCGTCGCTTCGTCCAACGTATGGTGCAGACCCTTTTCAATACCGTCGCAGGCAAAAAGATCGCCCTCCTCGGCTTCGCCTTCAAAAAGGACACCAACGACACCCGCGAGTCCTCTGCGATCTACATCTGCCGTGACCTCATCGAAGAGCAAGCCGAAGTTCACATTTACGACCCAAAGGTATCGAAACAGCAGATCTGCCGTGACCTCGGGATCGAAGCAGACCACCCCCTCGTTCATATTTCCAGCTCTGCCGCCGAAGCTTGTGAGAATGCCCACGCCTTCGCAGTGCTCACCGAATGGGATGAATTCAAGGACCTCAACTTCCAAGCAATTTTCGACAAAATGCTCAAGCCAGCCTTCGTCTTCGATGGGCGTAATATTCTCGATCTCGGAGCCCTCAACGAAATCGGCTTCGTCACCCACGGAGTTGGACGGAGCTAAGTTCCCGATCAACTCTCGACGAATCCCCGCCTTCTCTCTTATATTCCGTCCATGCGAATATTGGTCACCGGAGGAGCCGGATTCATTGGCTCACACTTGGTTGATGCCCTGCTCAGAGACGGTCACGAAATTACCGTCTTCGACGACTTCAATCACTACTACGACCCTCAGATCAAGCGACAAAACGTCGCCCGCTTTGAAGGTTGCGCCACCATTGTCGAGGGAGACATTCGTGACGCCATCCTCGTGGAGCGTACCTTCGCCAAGGGAAACTTTGACACCGTCATCCACCTCGCCGCCCGCGCCGGAGTCCGCCCGTCGATCCAATCACCTAAGCTCTACTTCACCACCAACATCGACGGCACCTTCAACCTCCTTGATGCCTGCCGCCACCATGAGGTCAAAGACTTCATCTTCGCGTCATCCTCTTCCGTTTACGGGGTAAACGAAAAAGTCCCCTTCGCCGAAACCGATGCCCTCATTCGGACCATTTCCCCCTACGCCGCCACGAAATTAGCGGGCGAGCAAATCTGCTCAAACTACGCCCACCTCTTCGGCATCCGCTGCATGTGTCTGCGCTTCTTTACCGTCTATGGTCCACGCCAACGACCCGACCTCGCCATCTCAAAGTTCACCGAGCGCATCCTCGCCGGCATCCCCATTGAGCAATACGGCGACGGCACCACCGCACGTGATTACACCTACGCCGAGGACATTGTCTCCGGCATCATCGCAGCCATGAACTACCGCGAGTCCAGCTTCGAGATCTTCAACCTCGGCGGCTCCGCCACCACCACGCTCGCTGAACTCATCAAGCTCGTTGAAGAGGCCTGCGGAAAAGAAGCCATCATCGAAGTCGTAGGCGAACAACCCGGCGACGTTCCCCGCACCTTCGCCGATGTTTCAAAGGCCCATTCACTTTTGAACTACTCGCCACACACTCCCATCGCCGAGGGGGTTAAAAAATACGTCGAGTGGTTCCGCGAAACGCACCCGAGTTCTTCATGAAATTCGCCATCATTCGCAGCGAATGTTCCTACTCAAAAGGAGGGGCCGAACGCTACGCCGCCAACCTTTGTCGCCAACTCTGCGTCATGGGCCATCAAGTCTGGGTCCTGGCTGAGATTTTCGATCCTGAAATCCACCCCGGTATCATCCACATCCCGATCAGGGTGAACCGCACCACCTCGGCAACGCGGAATCATTCTTTCAACGACAACGCACAACGCGCCGTCAAAGAACTTGAGATTGATCAAGTCATCGCACTCTCCCGCAGCTATCCGTCCGATGCCTTCCGCGTCTCCGATCCTCTCCACTGCTACTGGATGGGCCTCCGCTATCCGGGAAAAATACGTAACTTTATCGAGCGCCTCAACCCCCGCCACCGGGCCATTCTTAAGTTGGAACGTGCCATCATGAATCCGAAAAACACTCGGATCATCGTGACCAATTCTCAGCTCTCAAAAACCCTCATCGAGGAATATTACGACTACCCGAAGGAGCGAATCCACGTCATCTACAACGGCGTCGACCATGCGCAATTCGCCCCTTCTCCCGTCTACCAAGAAGCTGAAGAATTAAAATTCCTCTTCGTCGGCCAAGATTTCAAACGCAAGGGACTAGACCCCGTCATCCGCGCCTTCGCCACCACTTACAAAGCGGGCCACCCCTGCCGCCTCCGCGTGATCGGGCGCGACGAACCTGCTCCCTATCGCGAACTCGCAAAACAATTGGGCGTTGCCGACCTCATCGACTTCGAAGGCCCCACCCGAGCCATCCAAAACGCCTACCAATCCGCCGACCTCTTCGTCTTCCCCTCTCTTTACGATCCCTTCGCCAACGTCGTTCTGGAATCGCTCGCCTGCGGGCTCCCTGCCCTCACCACCACCACCAATGGCTCATCAGAAATTATCACTGAGAACAAAAACGGCTACGTCGTCGAAGGTGCCACCGACCACCTCGCCGCGGACCTCGCCGACCGTATGATCTCCTTTTGTCAGCTCTCGCCTGAGAACCGGAAAGCAATGCGAGAAGCCTCCCGCACCACTGCCGAGAAATACTCCGTCGCGCACAATGCTGAAACATTCGTCGAGAAGCTGACTTCATGAACGAGGAACACTGCATCGCCGGCTTGGGATACGCCCTCAGTAAATCGAAACTCTCAAGTTTCGGCTCAATCGACGACGACGAGAAAAAAGAACTCGCGGCCCTCTCTCAAAAGATGCCGACTGACCTTGAGATCATGAAGAACGGCTCACGCTCACAAGTCGGCGGCTACCAACTCACAAGCGGACGCGAGGTTGTTTTGAAGTATTACTTCCCAAAAAACCTCATCAAGAAACTGGGGAACCGCTTTCGCCAAACCCGCTGTCGTCGAAGCTGGATCGCGGCCCACGGACTCACTCATTTGAAAGTTCCCACCCCCGCCGCCCTTGCAATCGCGGAGCACTATCGGTTCAGCCTGTCAAACTCCATGTCCTTTCTCGCAACGGACAGGGCACCCGGCACCCAACTCCGGAATCTCAAAGCAGACCGCATCGCAAAACTCATCCCAGCCCTCCGCTCAGCTTTCGCCGCGATGGCTCGATTCCACATCGCCCACGGAGACTTAAAAGCCACCAATATCATTGTAAACGCGGAGGATCAGATTTCCTTCATCGACCTCGATGCCACCCGCTTCCATCTCCGTGGAAAATCATGGGCCCAAGCGCAAACCTACGATCAAGAACGCTTCCTCCGCAATTGGAAAGACGACCCACAAGCCACCGCCCTCTTGAAACCCTGCTTTGACGAAAGCCATGAATAAAGTCATCGCACTAAAAGACCTCACGCCCCTTGCCAAAGGCGGGAGCCGTTTCGTCTTTCGCCATCCCGACAACCCGGATCACCTTATCAAGGTCATCCGCCCCGAGGTCATCGAGGGACGCTTCGGAACCGGAACAAAATGGTACAAGCGCCTTCGCCGCTTCGGAAAATACCTCTCCTACCAACGTGAAATCCAAGAATTTCTCGCCGTCCTCGCCACCACCGATGAGGCCCCTAACTTCCTCCAAATAATCGTAGGCTTCGCCCAAACCGACCTCGGACTCGGACTTGTCATCGAGGGTGTTTTTCAAGCTGAGGGCGAACTCGCGCCCACTCTCGGCGACCTTTTAAAAAACCACCGCTACAATAAAAAAGTCGAGGCTGCGTTAGAAGAATGCTTCACCAAAATCCTCGCCTGCCCCGTCGTCCTCAGCGACTACAACGTGGGCAATTTCGTCTATCTCGAAATCGAAAATCGCTTCATCATGATCGACGGCCAAGGCAACGCGAATTCCTTGTCACTCAAAGGCCTCAGCGCCCGCGCAAATCGTAAGGCGAAACTGAAACGATTCGATCGCTTCCGAACTCGGATCGGCCGATACAAAAAGCAATACAACTATCCAGATTAATGCTTCGTTTCGCACAACATCCCGACCTACCACAGGACCTCGCTAAAATTTTTCGCGAGCAACATCAGGAGATCTTTGGCCAAGCGGAATTCATTTCCACCAACAACGAGCAGGTCGTGAAGTCCTTCGACCTCAACGGAGATTCCTTCATCATCAAATGCTACCCGGAAAAAGGGCCACGCGGAAACCTCCGCAGCCTCCTCGGCATTTCCCGAGCGGTAAACTCCCTCAAAAAAGCGGCCGAAATCTCCAAACTCGGAGTGAATTGCCCCACCCATCTCTTCGTCGCTCGGCACATCGGCCTCATCAAGGGACGCAGCTACCTCATTATGAAAAAGAGCCTCGGAACTTCGCTCCACCCCATGATCATCGACAAACCACATGCCCCGATTTCAGACGAAATCATCGCCAACGTCGCAGACCTCACCCACCGAATCCACCGTGCCGGCTTTTCCCACGGAGATCTTCACGCCGGTAATATTTTCGTCCTACCAGACCACTCTGTCGAAATCATCGACCTTGATAATTTCCGCCCCAACACCAATCGTCAGGAAAAAGACCGCCTACGATTGCTTCGCTCGTTTGACTCACGTCCTAGACTGATAGAAAAACTCGCCAAAGCTCTGACTCAAAAAACATGAAAGCCGAAATCCAGCCCTCCTCCCATATCCGGCTCACCTACATCACGCACTTCCTCTGTGACGATCATGACAAGTTCGGGAGCATTGAAAACCTCCTCAAAACCTTCGCCGCTTATCCCGCGGAAATACTGGACCGCGTTCACTTCGTCATCGTCGATGACGGCTCGCCAATCTCCTACGAGCCTAAACACCACGGACTCAATCTCACCTGGCTTCGCATCACCGACGACATCCCCTGGAACAATCCCGGAGCACGAAATCTCGGCGTCACTTACGCGAAGTCCGAAAACATCGTCATCTCAGACACCGACCACGACCTCCCACCCGAGACCATGGCCTACCTCTGCGACCGGAAGGACTGCGGAAAAAGCTTCTTTAAATTCAAACGAATCGACCCCGAAGGTCAGACCAAACGAGCCCACCCCAACCTCTTCTTCATGGCTCGCTCCCGCTTCATGAGATTCTTCGGATACGATGAAGAATACTGCGGCGACTATGCCCACGACGACATGTGGTTCGTGAAATTCCAAAAATGGAATGGCTCCATCCAACGCCATCTCCCCGCCCGCTATCCTGCCCGTATGCGCAAGCTCGATGCCCGCAAACACACTCACAGCCTGAACCGTGACCTTGAAACAAACGAGGCCCTCTACCAAAAGAAAAGAGCCTTGGTCAACGAGCACGGACAGAACTACGGTCATTCTCGTACTTTCCTCGACTTCGAATGGAAGGTCTCCCTCTTTCACCAACGCCCCACTCCCGAGGCCAAATCAGACCGCCTTTGGAAAAAGCTCTGGTGGTTCCGTTCTTTCAACCCGTACTATCGCTAAAATCTCATGATCACTCCTGCCATCCACCAAAGAAAGTTCCACGAACGCGAGGACCGCACCCGCTTCATCCTCTCCCACTTCCCCGACCAACTCAACACCTCCGTCCTCGACGTCGGTTGCTACGAGGCTCCTCTCCGTAAACTCCTCCCAAAGGTCGAATATTTCGGCATCGACATCGTCGGGGACCCCGACCTCGTCTGCAATCTCGAGGAGGTCGAAAAACTCCCCATTGAAGACAAGAGCTACGACACCGCCTGCTGTTTCGAAGTCCTTGAGCACCTCGATTCCTTCCACCGCGTTTTCGATGACCTCTTCCGCACCGCCCGCAAAGACGTCCTCGTCTCCCTGCCCAATTGCTGGTGCAGCGCCCGCCGCCCCATCGAAAAAGGCCGCGGCTCCATCGCTCACTACGGCCTCCCCCAAAAGCGCCCCATCGACCGTCACAAGTGGTTCATCAACACCCACCAAATCATCGCCTTCTTCGAGGAATACGCCACCTCCCACCAAGGCATCACCCTGGAACGAGTCGTCGCCGCCGAAAACGAGCGCCCCGCCCTCGTCCGAACCCTCCGTCGCCTCAAACACGGCGAAGAAGCTTACCTCAACCGCTACGTCCACACCGTCATCGGACACTTCCGCCTAAGCTAGGAAACCGGACTCTAAATATGCCGTCTTCTAAGCAGCTCCAGAAGTTCAGCTATCGCCCGGAAATTGATGGCCTCCGCGCCCTCGCTGTCATTCCCGTCCTCCTCTTCCACGCCGGACTTGGAACTCCCGGCGGCTTCATGGGCGTCGATATTTTCTTCGTCATTTCAGGATACCTCATCACCACCCTGATCGTCCGCGACCTTCAGCGAGGGACTTTTAAAATGCGCGACTTCTGGGAGCGCCGGATCCGCCGCATCATCCCCGCCGCCGCGGCAATGGTCATCGTGAGCTTGATCGCCATAGCCATCATTCTCCTTCCTAAGTCATTCGAAAACCTCGGCCAATCCGCGCTCGCGCAATCACTCATGGTCTCGAACAGCTACTTCTGGCAGCAGGATGGATACTTCGCAGGACCTTCCGACTATGAAGCACTCCTTCACACCTGGTCTCTCGCCGTAGAGGAACAATTCTACCTCATCCTCCCTCCCCTCCTCGTCTTCCTGAACCGCAAGTCACCAAAGCGGATCGCTCTCGTTCTTGCCATCATCTTCCTCGCCTCCCTGATTTGGAGTTTCTTTGGCCCTTATCTCTACCCGATGGCCTCCTTCTACCTCCTTCCAGCGAGGGCGTGGGAACTACTTCTCGGATCCTTAATTGCCATCCTTTCGATAAAGACTCCCGCTGGCCGCTTCGGCGCCAGCTTCCTCTCACTCGCCGGCCTCGCGCTCATGGTCTACCCCATGTTCACTCACACCAGCACCACCCTCATTCTCGCAGATGGCAAATCTCTCTACCGAGACGCTGACCACCTTTCCATTGCCGGTTCAGAATACCTTCGCCCGCTTTTTGAACCCCTCTTCCAAGCCCGCAAAAAACCATGAGCCTCCACCTCAACATCATCGCCCGCACCAACGGCGTCGGCCTAGACCGCGATGTCGACCTCGTCCGCGACCTCGCCCAAGCCGCAGGACACAAAGTCAAAATCAGCCATAGCCGCGGCACCTCCCCGCTCTTTGTCATCCTTCCTCAAAGAAGTATTTTTGATGCCAACATCTTCATGGAGCGCGTCTTCACCCGCTGGATCGGAGCTGCCAAAACCAACATCCTTATCCCAAACCAAGAACGCTTCCCCGAACGTCACCTTGGAAGGCTCGGTAAAATCGATCACATCTTCTGTAAAACCGAACACGGCTTAGAAGCTTTTCAAAAGCACCACCCTTCCTGCCATCTCACCCGTTTCACCTCAAAGGACCTCCTTGACGACAGCATCCCTCGCAAGCCGAAATCCTTTCTCCACCTCGCCGGCCGCAGCACCCTCAAAGGGACCGCCACCGTCCTCAGCACCTGGGCCAAACATCCCGAATGGCCCGAACTCACCCTCCTCCAACATGCTGACAATGCCCCCGCTGAGGTTCCAAAGAATGTCCGCCTCATCACCGACTATCTCAGCGATGACGAGATCGTCAAACTCGCCAACGAACATCAATTCCACCTCTGCCCCTCTGAATCAGAAGGCTGGGGACACTACCTCGTCGAAGCCATGAGCTGCCGCGCCAGCGTCATCACCACCGATGCCCCGCCCATGAACGAGCTAGTTACAACTTCCCATGGACTTCTCGCAAAATTCCATACCTCTCAAAAACGCCACCTCGGCACCAACTTCTTCGTCGACCCCGGTTCACTCGAACAACAAATCGAAACCGCCCTTATGATGTCTACGGATAGAGTGGCAGAGATGGGAGAAGCGGCTCGCGCTTGGATGATCCAAAACGACGAAACATTTCGAGCTACGCTCACAGCTTTATTGGAGCAATTAATAAGCCCCAGCTAAAATTGCTACAAACTCGCAAAGGGCTTCAGGCTCCGTTTCTTCAACGCAAGCTTCGTTTTCTTAATCCAAATACTGAAATAGAGCCGACGAAAAAGTGAAAACTTTTGACCCAAACTCTGGTCAGGTCGCGGACTTCCAACAGGAACATACCAACAGTTCTGACAGCTACGAAAGACCAGCGAATACCCATTCTTTTTCAAAAAGCGATGCTTATTCAAAAAGACATGTTTGTCTTCTAACAGAATCATGTATGGCCGGTGTTTCTCCAGATCCAAGCCTGCCAGCACTTCCATCTCAGCACCCTCTACATCGATGGACACTAGATCAATCTGATCAATCCCAGCTTCGTCGAGAATTGAATTCAACGACTTGGATTTAACTCTGATTTCTCGATGCTCGGCATACTGCTGGTCATCGATATTTTTTTCGATCGACGCATGACTATGGATCTCCCCTTTCGCGGAGATTGGAATGTAGAAGGTAATCTCCCCGACGGTGTCACTAGAGACACAAGCCAACTCGAACACCTTGGCTTCCGGGCGTTCCTCACGGGCACGATGAGCTAAATCTGGGTTAGGTTCCACCAAAACTGCAGTCCAACCAAGTTCGTCCTCAAGATGTAATGATTGTGAGGTATGACTTGAGGGATCATTTGCGCCCACCTCCACTACGACCCCTCCGCGTTTCTCCTTAAAGTATGCACGAATCTGAGACTTTTCCTTTTGCCCCCGCTGTCTTTTAGACGTTTCTTCCTGACTGATCATATATCCAGTTTTTTCTCCTGATCACAGTAGAATGGAACTTACCAGCGAGAGCAACCCTCCTTTGGAGAGAGTTCCGTCATTCCAAGCAGCCAAGACCAAAACCAATTGACTAACTGAAGACACAAAATCTGATTCTAAGCCTCGGCCCGCTCGGAGATAATCTCTCCTTTATCGAGTTCGATGACCCGGCTTGCGATCTTCGTCGTCGAGAGACGATGAGCAATCAAAAGCGTTGTCCGCCCTTTCACGAGGTCTGCCAACTCTTTCTGAATGACCGCTTCGCTCTCGTTGTCGAGCGCACTCGTCGCCTCATCCAGCAAAAGAATTGGAGCATCTTTCAAGAAGGCCCGAGCAATCGCAATCCGTTGTCGCTGCCCGCCCGAAAGGCTGGTTCCTCGTTCGGAAACATCCGTGTCGTATCCCTTCTTTTGCTCGAGAATAAGGTGGTGAGCATTGGCCCGGCGAGCCGCGCTCTCAACCTCACCTTGTGAAGCTCCCGGTTTCCCGAGAAGGATGTTCTCCTTGATCGTCCCCTTGAAAAGAATTGCGGTCTGCGAAACAATTGCCACCTGCTCGCGCAACTCGCTCTTCTTCCAATCCCGCACGTCGATTCCGCTGACCGTGACCTTCCCTGAAATCGTGTCGTAGAAACGTGGAATAAGATTGAAGAGACTCGATTTCCCACCCCCACTCGGACCGATCAAGGCCACACATTCGCCTGGGTTGATAGTGAGATTGATCCCATGGAGAATCATCTCATTCCCGTAGCCGAATTTCACATCCTCCAAAGTGATCCGGCTCACAAATTCATCCGGTTTCTTTGGCGAAACCGGGTCAGCTAAATCATCCACCGCGAGGGAAATTTCCTCCAAGCGATCCAAGGAAACTTCCGCCTGCTTCAAATGACTTTGAATCGCGCCCAGCTTCTTCACTGGCTCATAACAAAGGTAAAGAGCCATCGCGATTGCCATAAAGCTCGAAAGTTTCATTCCTTGCTGCGCCCCCAGATAGATCGCCACCGTCAATCCCACCACCGAGACAAACTCAACCACCGGAGAAATCATCTGGCGATACTTCACGACCTTCATCGAGTAGCGAATGATCCCCCGAACTTTTTCTCGAAACCTCTCCACCACCGAGTCCTGCATATTATAGGCTCGAATCTCCATTGGAGCCTGAATCGATTCAGAAATTTGACCACTAAGATCGCCAGCATTTGCCTGCAGCAACTTTGCCTTCTTTCCCAGTTTACTCGCAATCGCCCGCAGAGGAAACACGCAGATCGGAATCGAAAAAATCGCAAATAGAACCAGTGAAGTTCCCTGATTGGACATCGCTTCTGAAAGCAAAAAGACCAAGGCCGCAACCAAAGTCGCGGGCTGCTTAATCAAATCAACGGCCACTTTTCCAACGGTACCACGCACGACCTCGGCATCGCCCACTAATCTCGCCAAGAGGTCGCCCGCCTGATGACTTTGAAAAAACGAAACCGGTAACGATTGTAGCTTACTGAAAACCTCATCACGGATTTGCTCCAAAAAGCGAAAACCGCAGTAACTAATGAGGTAGGTGTTGATGAAACCACCAACCGCTCGGATCAAAAACATCAGCGGCAACCAGGCACAGGCCGCCGCCAGAAGCCAGCCCTCCGGCAGGTTTTCAAACCAACCCTGTAATGACCCGACAAAGAAACTTGTATCCGAGTTCCCTCCCGCATCGCCGTCTTGGTCATCATCGAAGATGAGCGGTAACACCACTCTCGCAGCCAATGGCAACCCGGCTCCCGTCGCCACCGCATAGAACAAGCCCGCTACGACACTTCCAATGAAGTGCCACTTCACGGGCTTAAAATATTTCAGATAAGGCAAAAAACGCTTCATCGATGGCGCGGAGGGTAGCCACCCCCGCCCAGATCACCAGACTTACTTGGATTGACCCACTGCCACCCATCAGGCAGAGTTTCTCCGTGGATTTGATCGAAAAAGCCCGGGCCGTCCTTGCCATTGAAGCATCTCAATTGCAGCGACTTGCCGAAAATCTCGATGAGAGTTTTGCCAGAGCCGTCGAAGCGCTTGAGGAAACTCTTTTGCAGCGACACAAAATCGTAGTCATTGGCGTCGGGAAATCGGAGAACATCGGCAAAAAATTCGTCGCCACCCTCAACAGCACTGGAGCCACCGCCGTAAATCTGAGCTGTCAAAATGCCCTTCATGGAGACCTCGGCATGCTCTCAACCGGCGACCTCGTCGTCGCTCTCAGCTATTCAGGTGAGACGGCCGAAATGATCACCCTTCTTCCCCACATCAAAAAACGGGCCGCTCTCATCATTGCCATCACCGGCGCTCCCGGTTCCACCCTCGCAAAGCTCAGCGACATCGTTCTCGATACCCATGTCGAAGAAGAAGCCTGTCCTCTCCAGCTCGCTCCCACTTCCAGCTCTACCAACATGCTGGGCCTTTGCGATGCCCTCGCCATGGTCCTCCTCGAAAAACGAGGATTCCGCGCCGAGGACTTTGCCGAACTCCACCCTGGTGGGAGTCTCGGAAAATACCTCCTCACCCGCGTCGGTGACATCATGAGAAAGGGCTCCTCATTGGCAAAAGCCCCCTCTTCCGCCAGCGTGCAAGAGGCTGTTTTAACGATGCTGGAATGCCGCGCCGGGGCAGCTGTCATTGTGAATCCTGACGACTCACTTGCAGGGATTTTCACCCACGGAGACTTTGTCCGGGGATATCAAACAAACCGCGAAATCGGAGACTCTGCCGTCGCTGACCACATGACGGTATCTCCGATTACCGTTCAAGAGGACGACTTGGCGGTCGAAGTCATCAAGATCCTCCGCGAAAATCGCATCGATGATCTTATCGTCCTCAATTCCGCAGGAAAAACAGTGGGTCTGGTTGATGTTCAGGATCTCTCAAGACAGGGGCTCACCTAGCCCGGTGCGCGCCGAGAGAGAGATCCCGACCCTCTCATTGAGAATCGCGGCCAGCAAAATAAGAAGCGCGCCATTCATCTCAAAAATTTCCTCAATAGAATCCAAATGAAGATGCTCAAAGATACTGCCGAGGGTGAGTAAAACTCCCCCAATTGCCGCAACCACGATGACTTTGGATCGAAAAACGGTTTTAAGATTCAGCGCCCGACGACTTGTCTCAGACCAAAAAACCGAAGCCATGAGGACGAGATAGAGAGTTACAAAAAGAACATCGCGACCAGTCCCGGTCCCCATCGTAATCAGGATTCTGGGAATATTCAGATGCTCCATGTCCAACTCTCTGACAAAAAATAAGAGACTCGTGATCGAGAAGGCCCAAGTCAGCTTCTGTTCAAGTCCACTCCGATGGAAACTTCTGAAAAAGGTAAGAATGGCTGCAAATAAATAACAAAAAGCCGAAATCACTTCCACAAACTCCCCTTCCTCGCAAATCGCCATATTACGACAGAAGTAAACTTCGTGAAGCGTCAGTCCATTTAAAATGAGCATGAGAGTCCCCATCACGAAGTATGTTCTGGTTCCACCTGCCACCTATAAACAGTAGGGCGCGTCGAGACCTCCCACAAGTGTGAAGCCTTGTTGGCCGACAATACTTCTCAGAGTCATTGTCTCTCCTCGAAAACCAACGCCTCCGTAAGCTCCTCTTCTACAGCCAAGGTGCCTAGGAACAGGGCCTGGTTCCTGACGTCTTTTTCGAAAGTGTCGATCCTGCAGACTCCCTTCCAAAGACCTCCCCGATCAATCTCACCTTGGAAGCCGGACAGATGATCGTTTTTGATTTTTCCGCAAATATAGAAGAGTTTGATCGCCAAGGTGAGTTCAAACTCAATTGGATTCCCGACCAAGGCGCTCCCTGGGAGTCGATCTGGAGCTATAAACCAGCGGACGCTGATGGCCAGTTCCTAAAAAGGTGTTCCTTCGGAGCGCACTTTTTTGCCATACGCCTCGATCAAGCGGAGGCTCACTGGGCCGGGCTTACCATCGCCAATCTCGCGTTCGTCGAGCTTTACCATCGGGATGGTCTCGGCGGCGGTTCCGGTGAGGAAGGACTCGTCAGCAGTGTAGACGTCGTAGCGGGTCATCGAAACTTCCCGGATCGTAATTCCCAATTCCTCGCAGAGATCAAAGATGACCTGACGGGTGATGCCATCAAGACTGCCATCGGAAACCGGCGGCGTGAGAACCGCTCCCTTCTTCACGATGAAGACATTGTCGCCAGTGCATTCGGCCACGTATCCCTGCTCGTTGAGCATGAGGCCTTCCTTCGCTCCAGCTTTGAGGGCCTCGACCTTGGCCATGACATTGTTGAGGTAGTTCAACGACTTCACCTGCGGGCTGAGGCTCGCGGGCGTCGGACGACGGGTCGAGCAGGTCACGACTTCGAGACCGTTCTCGTAAAGTTCCTTGGGATAGAGAGTGATACCCGAGGCGATGATGAACATCGATGGAGTGGGACAAAGGTAGGGATTCAAACCCAGATCTCCCACCCCGCGAGTCACGACAAGGCGGATGTATCCGTCCTGGAGCCCATTGGCGCGGATCGTTTCAAGCGTTGCCTCGCAGATGTCTTCCAGCGTCCAAGGCATCTTTAGAAGGAGGGCCTTGGCGGAGAGGTAAAGTCTCTCAATGTGTTCGGTCAGTCGAAAGACCCGACCTTCATAGAAGCGAATGCCTTCAAAAATTCCGTCTCCATAAAGGAGACCGTGATCGAAGACAGAAATTTTTGCCTCCGCTTCCTCGACGATGTTGCCATCCAACCAAATTTTACGACTCATGATCTTTGCTATAATTAAGCTGCGCGAATCCTGCCTTTCCGGCTGCGCCTTGCAATCCTTATCAACTACGAATTCATCTCTTCCATCTTCGCGAGGATGGCCGTTTTCGCGGTGATGGCATTTTCATCTTCGGGATGATCCGCGAGGACTTTTTCAAAACACTCCAAGGCCGCCGGCAATTCACCGGTTTCCGCGAGGATCATGCCACACTCGTAGCGAGCAAGAACCAGGTTCCCCTGCAATTCGAGCGCTTTCTTAAGACTGCTGAGAGCTTCGCTTTTCTTACCTCGAAGGCGGAGAATTCTCCCTTGGGCATACCACGAGGAGGCATCATCGGGAGCCATTTCAACCGCCTTGTTTGCGGCGGCCTCGGCATCGGAGGGATAATCGCCGTGCATTAGAGCGAGCGCGTAGCTCACATAAACTTCGGGCCGGTCGGGCTCGAGTTCGAGGGCGTCTTCATAATGCGTGATCGCCAATCCGAACTTGTTTTGCCCGATGGCATCCGCCGCCTTCATGATGAGTTCATCGACTTCGCTAAGTCCAAGCTCCTTGATTTTCACGAGAGCCTTTTCCGCTTTCTCGGTCTCCCCGAGGGCATTCAAAACGACCGAATAAAGCTGCCAGCTTTGGACATCATTCGGATCTTCAACCAAGGCGGCTTCAATCGCCTTCAAGGCAGCCGGAAGGTCGCCAGACTGGGCGGCCTCAATCGCGGCGTTGTAATACTTCACATTCGGAGTGCTCATGGACGAAGGGGTAGCAGATCCGCCCTGCGAGCAAAAGCGAAAGATGCCCGACGGGCGGCCAAGCTCGTGAGAAATGCAGGAGGAGTTGGCCAACCACGAAATTTACGAAAGGAACGAAACAGTTGAGGGGGCTTGGGTTGGGGATTTCGCCAACCACGAATCTGCACAAATTCACACGAATCTTTGGGGAATTCAGACCCTCGGTTCGAACAAACAACTCGGCCCTTTTACTTCAATCTGAAAAATTTACCCATCCAGGTATGCGGAAGAGAGTTGTCCGGTCCTGTTGTGTCGGTGAAATAAGATGACCTTTATTATTTCCTGCGCCATTCCCTAGCGGCGCATGGCTTAGTCTTGCAAATCGCAGTGGCCTAAGCATCTTAAACGCCATGGCTGATGTGACCCGCGACACCCTGGTAAGCACTCTCGAAGAGATCGCCCTGCTCCTAGAACTCAAAGGAGAAAATCCTTTCAAAACCCGCGCCTACCGAAAAGGGGCTGAGATTGTCCAAAACTTCGAGGGCGACATCGTGGCCCGGGCAGCCGACGAGGACCTCAAGGGGATCAAAGGAATTGGCGATGCGCTCCAACAAAAACTTCACGAACTGGCTTCGACCGGGACCTTAGAGTATTACGAGAAATTGAAGGGAGAATTCCCACCCACTCTTTTCGAGCTCTTTGAAGTCCAGGGCCTTGGTCCTAAAAAAATCAAAGCCCTCTACGACCAACTGGGCATCTCATCGGTTGCGGAACTAAAAGAGTCCTGCCAAGGAGAGGAGATTTCCAAGCTCTCGGGATTTGGAGCCAAGACGGTCGAGAAAATCCTCGCCGCGATTGCGAACCGCGAGAAGTTTGCGGATCGCTTTCGACTTGGAGATGTCGCCCCGCTTGCCGAAACCTTGCTGGAGCGATTGCGTAATCATCCTAAAGTGTCCCGCTCGTCCATTGCGGGATCATATCGCCGCTCGAAGGAGACCTTGCACGATCTCGACTTTCTCGTCGCAACAGCCGAGCCCGCCGAGTTGACAAAATTCTTCACCGATTTCGCAGAAGTTCACGATGTCATCGTGCACGGCGAAACCAAGGCCTCGATCCGCCTGGAAAACGGTTTGCAGTGCGATCTCCGCGCCGTCAGCAACGCCCACTTTCCTTTTGCGCTGCAATACTTCACCGGAAGTAAAGAGCACAATGTCGAACTTCGATCTCTCGCCTTGAAGAAAGGGCTTTCGCTCAATGAATACGACTTCACAGGCGAAGGTGAAATTCCCGAGGTGACTGAGGAAGCTGATATTTATCGCGCCCTTGGTCTCGACTGGGTCGCTCCCGAGCTTCGCGAAAACCGAGGCGAAATCGAAGCGGCGCGTGAAGGGAAGCTCCCGGAACTCGTCGAACTCTCACAACTTTGCGGGACTTTTCACAACCACACCATCGCTTCGGACGGGCGAAACACCCTTGAAGAAATGGCGGAGGCCGCGCGTGATCACGGGCTCCAATACCTCGGCATCGCCGATCACTCCAAATCATCCTTCCAAGCGAATGGTCTCAATGAAGACCGCCTCAGGGAACAGATCGTAACCATTCGGAAACTGAATGAATCCTTCGAAGACTTCGCTCTCATTTCGGGTTCGGAAGTTGATATTCTCAAGGACGGCTCCCTCGACTTTGACGACGCACTTTTGGGGCAACTTGATTACTGCGTGGCCTCGGTCCACGCCGTCTTCAATCTGCCCGAAGATGAAATGACCGCCCGCATCATTCGGGCGATGGAGAATGAACACGTCACGATGTTGGGCCACGTCACCGGCCGTCTTTTACTACGCCGCGATCCCTACGCCGTGAACATGGAAAAGATCATCGATTGCGCAGCGGAAACCCGAACCGTGATCGAGCTGAACTGTAATCCGCGACGTCTCGATATGGATTGGCGATGGTGGCATCGCGCCCGCGACAAAGGCGTCATGACCTCCATCAATCCCGATGCTCACGCGACTGATCAATTGCAATTCCTAGCCTTTGGCACTCGACTCGCGCGCAAAGGATGGCTCCGCCGAGAGGATGTCGTGAACTGCCAATCGCTCACGCAAATTCAAGATTGGCTGGCTTTGCCCAAGTCGCAGCGATGAGCGAAATCGATTTTCAAGACCTCGGAAGAGACCGGGATTTCCAAGAGACTTGGGACCTGCAGGAATCCATGGTGCAAGAGCGTCGGGATGGGATGATTGGTGATACCATTCTCCTTCTGGAACACGCCCCGGTCTTCACGATCGGCCGGACCCGCGATCAAAGCAGCCTGCGCGACACCTCGCACCTCCCCCACCCGGTCGTTGAGATCAACCGCGGGGGCCAAGGGACATTCCATGGTCCCGGGCAGCTGGTGGGCTATGCCATTCTCGATTTGAACGAACGCGAAAAAGACCTTCATGCGCACCTGCGGAACCTTGAGGAAGCCATCATCACGGCCCTTTCAAGATTTCAAGTGGCCGGCCAACGCCGCGATGGACTCACAGGGGTATGGGTTGACGATCGTAAAATTGCCTCCCTCGGAGTTGGAGTCCGCTCGTGGGTCACGCTTCACGGATTTGCGCTCAACGTGCAAGACCTCTGCCTGCCCCCTTTTCAATTCATCACCCCCTGCGGCATCGATGGCGTCAGTATGACGAGTGCGGAAAAAGAAGGAGGCACCCCCATCTCGATGGGCGAGATGAAGAGCGCCATAGAAGACGCCTTGAAAAAAATTCTGGGCCCTTAGCTATCGCGATGCTCGCGGAACTGTCGGAGCAATTCGTCGATGGCATCGGAGTCTGCTTTGGGAGCCTCGGGCTGGCGCGGAGCTTCCTGAGGAGCGCGATTCGCTTCAAAGGGAGACGGCGTTGGAGCTACCGGAGCAGCAAAGACAGGAGGCACCTGGGTTGGTGGAGCTCCCGCCTGAGGTGGAGCTATCGGAGCTTGGGTTGGAGCAGGATCGAAGGGGGAAACCCGCAGCGAGCCGTGATCATCTAATTCTGGCGGTGCCGCAAAGGGTGATTCCTCTTGTGAAGGGACCCTATGCGGGACCTGCGCCGGTGCTTGGGCTGCCTCGAATGGAGAAGGCTGGCCCGGACGGGCTGGTGGCGGAGCATATTGTCCTTGCAAGGCGGGCGTTTCCGAAACTTGAAACGGACTCGCAATCGCCGCAGGTGCAAGCGGCTCAGTAGATTGAGCAAAAGGAGCTGCGATGAGAGGAGCTTGCGAAGCTGGCTCGGGAAATGCCGGTGGCTGATTGACTGGTGCTTGCGCGACTAGAGCTGGCGGAGCGGCAAAGCCTTCCAGAACAGGAGCAACTTCGGGACGAATTCGCTGCACGTCAAATCGACGAGGAATGGCAGCCCGCCGAACGGCCTTTGGCGGATATTCAGGCTTGGGTTGAGCCGCTGGAGCTTCCATACTAAATAGAGCGGGCGTCACTTCCTGGATGGGCTCGACCACTGCGGGCGCGGAGAAATCTGCTGAGGGATTTCCGACAGGTCCGGGAACTCTTTCTTCCTGCCTCTCAACCTTCGGTGTCTCTTCTTTGCTATTGCGCTTTTCCCAGGCTTCGCGGGCCGCTCTTAGAACTCCACGCGGGTAGAGATCATCAGAATCGAGATTAAGATGACGCAGCACCTTTTCTGTATCGTCACCCGAACGAACGGCAATCAGGGAGCGGGCTTCCGCTGCAGTGAGAGGATTCAATCGAATCACGACGTCTTCAAGACGATCGCGCAGGCCCAGCGGAAGACGCGGGGCAAATGCAGATTCCCAAACGTCGTCATTCACGGAAATAATCACGCTCATTCGTGGTGACGACTCCCAGAGAGAGACCAGACAGCTGGTGGCACGAAGGGCTGAATCACAATCGCTGGAAAGCCCATCGACTTCATCCAACACAAGCACAGCCGGCTCCACGAGAGTGATGAGATTCAAAAAAGAGCCGAGGCCATCAAGAAATCCTGCCCCGGATCGGAAGCGACTCTCGTTTCCAAAAACGGTGTCGATGAGATCACCGACTCTACTTGGCTCATTCGGAGTGCGAATGGCGAACTGAAAAAGCAGCGTAATCCAGTATGAGGTATCGCGACCAGTAGCCCCGCTGGCTTTGCTCAAGACAGAAGAAAGGCGGGGCAAAAGAACTTCGAACTGACTTTTGGTCCATTGCGCGATAGCGGCACCTTCGTTGTGAAAATCAAAAGCCTCGGTGGGTCGTTCACGCAAGCTATCGAGGGCTCCCTCTTTATCCTGCGATGGCACTTCGCCGGAATAAACCAATGGGAGCAGACCATGTGCAAAAAGTCGACGGGCATGGAGGTCAAGCTTGGTGAGGCCGGCCAAACCGGGAACGCCTTCTACAAGTTGGGTCAAAAATTCCTCGAGAATTCTTTCACCTTCGACACGTCGACCATCAGCGAGATGAATAGGCACGACCGTCATCGATCCTTTTTTCTTCTCTCGGAGGCGAGAGAGCAGCATCGTTTTTCCATAACCAGCGCGAAGAGCGCGGAGCGAGATTAACTGACCTTCTCCAGAATCGATCAACTCACAGAGTCGACGATAGGGAGCTTCATGAACCGATTCGACAACGGGACCGGCAGGGTTTTCGAGAGACTCAAAGGTCGTTCCAAAAGGGTTTGGCATAAATCAGGGGGATTATATCTTGACGGTTCGATAGTAGGACACGGCGGGCCGCGCGGCAAGTGAAGTGAGCGGTGAAAGCTTCAACCATCGCTACTCATTCGGATCGCGCATAAGTTCCGGCGTAAATCCCTCTTCAACTGTGCCGAATTCCTCCCAGAGTTCTACCCCGTCTTGGTTCTCATTTTGAGATCCGGGAAGTCCGGTCTCGAGTCCGAATTCAGAAAGGAACGTATCCGTTGGCTGGGCGAGTGTGCCCCCAACTTTGATGCTCAAGTTGATAAAACCAGTCTTCTCGGTGCCTGGCAAAAGCGGGCTTTTCGCAAAGCGCGGTTGACTAGCCACAAAGGCACGATTGAGCGCCATGTCAAATTTCCCACCAATCTTTCCCGACTCGAAAACAACGATTCCGCCCTGGAGCTTTATGCTCCCCTTGTGTGCCATCTCGAGCTTTTCAATCGCCACTCCCTCAGGCCTGATCCGAAGGGTTCCGGTAATCGCCGAATCTTTAATTCCCCGATCAAACTCAATGCCCTCTAGATTGCGATCCGGGAAAAGCTCAGCCAAGTTGGCCAAAAAGGGCAAGCCCTCCATCTTCACCCGATCTGCCGTAAATCCCATCACGATCTCGTCGATTTGATCTTCGCCAACCGTGTAAGAGATTTCACCCTCTGACGCTACGACGGCGCCACTGAAAAAACGTGAGAGTTTTTCACCGACCAGACTGCTGAGTGAAAAATGACCTGTCACCGCAGTGAGGCGGGCCTTTTCTCCCGAAGTCAATGGGATGCGACCGCTGATGATGAGATTCGAAGTCATCAGCGAGTTTTCTCCCTTGGGTTGGTCCAGCGAGAGCGATTTGATGTCAATCACGCCATCGTTAAAGCGCATGAGGCCGCTGGAAATTGGGAAAGGAGTCCAGCCATCGAGCATTAAGGTACCCTGATCGAGAGTCACTTGAAATCCCCCGTTAGCGACATAGCGAAGACTGGCGCTAGCTCCCTTCAAAGAGACCTGCTGGCTCTCGCCAAAGGTCACATCAAGGGCCTGACAGTAATATTGGTCAAAGGCGAAAGGAAATTCTCCCTCCTCCAACGACTGCCCGACTTCTCCTGAAGCAGTCGGCATTCCGACCACAAGCTTTCCGGTCGAGCCTCCGAGTTGGAGACCCCCGGTGCGCGCACCCAAAAAGGAGGTGAATCCAACATCCCCATCGATTTTCGAAACCTGAAGCTCTCGGAGATAAGAACTCGCCGGCCACTTGAACTTCGCAGATTGAATCGTTGCTGAAAACGGGAGCCGCTTATAACCATTCAATTCCACCTCGGCCCCAGTCCATTCGGAGGCTGTTTTTTCCAGCTCCTGACGATGACTTTTGCTATTATGTGAGAGCAGAAGAAAAAGCCCGCCGAGAAAGAGAGCCAGAACCAGACTAAAAGCAGCGATGACCTTGAAGAGGAGCTTCTTTTGCTCCTTCTCCGGGGTCGGCGTTTCGGGCTGATCAGAACGGCGCTTACGGCGTTTCACCTTACGGGCAACCGAGCCATCGGATCGTGTCACGACCTCTCCCTTTTCATCTTTTTCACGCTCCTTCTCTCGGAGCGCCTTCATCATCTCATCAAGGGAATACTGCTCCTTGTCAGCTTCGGAATTGCCTGGGACAGGCTCGCGCGCTGGAGGAATAGAACTGGAGGGTATATTTTGGCTCATTAACGGTCTCGGTAAAGATTACCCGCTGGGTCCAATAACTCCACGGTAATAAAAATGAGAAGGGAACGTTTTTCCACCGAAATGGCATCGTTGCGGAAAACTCGACCCACAAAGGGAAGGTCGCCCAAGATTGGGACCTTGTCATTCACATGTTTGCGCGTCTCGGAAAGAAGGCCTCCCATCACGATGGTCTGACCATCCAGAATCACGAGACTAGTCTTACCCCGGATCGTGCGGAAAAGAGGTTTAAGGATCGCGTTGGGAGTGATTTCGCCAAAAGCCCCGGTCGTAGAAGCGGTCTGATCAACAAAATTAATCGTCGTCGAACTACTCGATCCCGTGATGGGCGTCCCGTAATTTACGAAGCCCTCGAAGTCAGTGATGATGGGATTGACGGCCACCTCGATGATCCGACGGTCAGGACTGACCTGCGGAAGAACTTCCAAGGAAATTCCAAGCTTACGCATCTCAAAGTTGGTCGGCGTCGCAGGTGTCACGATGGCATCTCCGTTGCCGACCGCATTTGGAATCTCGGGTGGTTCATAATCCTCGGGAAAGCGGAACTCGATGACCGATTCGATGGAGGCATTTTGACCAGGAAGAGTCATCACCTCAGGCCGAACCTTGATGTCGGTTCCCTTCTTCTGAGAGAGCCCACGCATTAAAATCTCGTGGTTCGTTCCATCGATCACCCCTCTCGCGCTGATAATGCCACTGGAACGCAGCCCCCCGGCGCCACTGGGAGCAGGGAGATTCACCGTTCCAGTGGAGACTCCGCCGGTACTACTTCCAAATGTTCCCGTCGCCGAAACCGGAGCTTCTCGTGCCAACAGCGAATCAAGACCGTCCGAGGTATTGGAAAGGTCACCGACGCGGAGCCCTGAAGTGACAGGACGTCCGTTGATCATATCTTCAATTGCCGTCCCACTCCCCGTGGTGCCGCCAGAAAGAATACCGTTCGCACCCACATTAAATTCACCCATCATGACATCAAAGCCCAGTTCCTCCAGATTGACTTGACTGATATCCAGCACCGTAGTCTTGATCGAAACAATGACCGGCTCGGTCTTTGCCACATCAGCCACAATGGCCTCAATCAAGCGCACATTAGCTGCGGTATTCCGAACGGTTAAAGTATTCGAGCCCGCATTGTAGGCCGCCGTTGCTCCTTCGGGAAAACTCACATCGTAGCTCTTCAGCTTCTCAACTGCCGTCAAAGTTTTAGCAATCAAGCCGCCCTCTTCAGCGTCATCAGCAAAGGGATCGGCATCGCCTCCCACGGCTGCCGAAGCACTTCCATTCAAGAAGCCGGGAGGAACCCGGAAGCTTCGGCGAACGAGAGTCGGGTCAGAAAAACCGGCCGTGTTCAAAACCACCGCAAAGTCATCAACCCGATACGAGGTCGCCGTCGCCTCGGTCACAAGCCGAACGACTTCACCCAGCGGGACATTACGCAGCTTCAGATTAATCATTGAAGCCCTCACTTTCTGCACCGCAGGGTGAGTCTCGTCACCCAACTGGACCACAAAAGGCACCCCTTTCTGGGAATCATCTAAAGTATCGACATCCCCCTGCTCGGAAGCGATCCGGAGATAATCTACCGCTTCCTCAAGCGTCGCTCCATTCAAATTCACCTCCGGAATGATAATCGTATTTAGCTTGGTCTGAAGACTGGCAGACGCCAAACCCTCATCACCAATGAAAGAATTTCCACCTACCACAGGAGCTTCCCCCTTCTTATAAGTCTTCTGTTCCCACTGCGCTCCAACGTCCTTCAGGAGTTCAGCACGGGCCTGATCATAAGAGGCCGCATGATAGCCGGAGATGGCCGCATTAACCCGCTCCATACCCCGTCGGGCTGCCTTATTAGACTGATCGATCCGCAAGATGTCCTCGTAGGTCACCATTGCCCGATCAAACTTACCTAAATCATAATACCCGCTCGCCTCATAAAGAAGACGACGCACGCGATCAATATTCGCGGTGTGCTCGGGAGTCAGGGCAGGGTTGTTCCGGATTGGATCGTCGATCTTATTGCGAAACTGGGCGACTTGCACATTATCTGGATCAACCGCTTCGATCTCATCCATCAGGGCTTGCGCGCCCTTCGCATCGCCTTTGCGCATCAGCCCTTGGGCTTGCACAAAAGAGGCTTGGGAAAAGCGCTGCACTGCCGAAGCTCGCAATCCGGCCACTGCTTTGGCTCCAGCGGGGAGCTTCGTCAGTGCTTCGGAATACTTCGCGACCGCCGTTTTAAAGTTCTGTTCCAGATAAGCCACGTCGCCATCTTCAATGAGCGTGTAGGCATCGCGAGCAGAAGCCGAACGGGCCGCCGACTCGCTGGAAAGGAGGGAATTCTGAGCGAGAGCTGGAGCACCACAGACTAAAAGTCCGGAGAGAAGCCCGCGCTGGAGTTTGAGTTTAAAATCACCCATATCGTAGGAGCGGCCTTTATAGTGCGGAAAACGTCTCACGATAAGCCGAAAATCGGGAAATCTGGTCCTCGGCTAAAAGAACCCCGCTCTTAACGCCCTTCCTTGATCGTATCTTCGCTGAACCTGGCCGAAAATGTCCCCACCCAAGTCTGCCAAACTTCGCCCACTTTCTCCTGCTTCAGGATCATCGGGACTCCCACCTTTCCCTCCGCTTCGCTCTTCAAAACCTCCTTCTTTCCAAACCGAATCGTAGCTCGCGAGTCCACAAAATCATCACTCCCGCTCACCTGCCCCTCAAACCCGAGTTCCAAATCCCCCTCCCCAAATTTCAAATCCACCCTCTGCCCCGGAAGCCCGTTCGCACAAATTTTTCGCAAAACACGAAAGCCCCCCTTCTCAAAATCCGCCAGCTTCTCCGTCGACTCCACCAAAGTATAACTGCACCCCAATACCGGTGGCGGATCACTAATCCCCGCTACAGTTGTGATCCCTTTCAACAACTCAAGGTTCAACGGAGACATCTCCACCGTAAGCAACCCGCTCTGTTTCAGCCAAATCACCCGATCATCATCTTGGAGGGCGACCCCGTTCTCCTTCAAAAGTTCCCGGATATTCTTGGCCTTCCCCCCCTCCACCGTGGTGATGAATTCCCAAAAGGTCGGCGGCAGCACAAAAGTCTGATGCCTCTTCCCATTCTCCAAATCCACCCACTCCCGGTTCTTGTGCAGATCCTTCTCCAAGCGCTCCTCAAGCAAAACATTCCCGCCCTTCTCAACCTGCACCCAATCATCAAAATCACTCCCGTCCGCCAGAACCTGACTCACCTTCAGCGAAGCCACCAAAGTCGATTTCCCATCAAAAGACCCCAGCTCCAACATCGTCGGCACCCCCATCGCCCCCACCACGCTTGACTTCAAGGAAAACTCCACCTCCGGAAGCTCCGAAACCAAATTAAAACGACACTCCCAAGTCGTGTCCTGAAACCATCCCTGACACTCCGCCTCAAACCACAAGCTCTCTTCCCATGTCCGCAACTCCATCGTCTGCCCCGGCATTACCAGCCCCGAAAGCCCCGTCAGCTCCTCACCCTCTTTTTCAACCGCCGCCACCTGCAAATCCCGACGCCCTAAAACAACCCCCGGCACCCTAAAAACCCGCACCTCCGCCCGAAACTGCCACACCAAAAACTGCTTCAAATAATCATGCAGCAATCGATGATGCCTCGCCTCCGCCCGCACCACCAACCGCCCCGTCCGCTCGTTATAAACCGCCGCCCCTTTTCCCAGGATCCCCACACTTCTGGCCCACCCCGTATAATCCAGCAAGCCATCGCCCTCCCCAAAAAAACGACTCTCAAAGGGAGCCTCCTTCATCGCCTCCCCCTTATAAATTATGGCACTCTCCCCATTCGGCAAAACCAACGGCCCTGAATACCCCGAATATTCAAAGCTCTTTAACTCCGCCCGATAAGCCCGCGTCTCCACCTCACCCTTCAGCGAAATCCCCAAACAAACAAAGATCAATAACACCCAACTTTTCATTTCGACTCCTTTCTCATTTTTCTAATTTCTTCTTCAATTTTCACGACACTCGCCCGCACCACCCAAGCCTTTCGTAGCCCCCCGACCCGACTCTCATGAATCAAGGAAGCCTCCCCGCTTCGCAAAACCACCCCCGTCTTAAAGCTCGGCTTCTCCACAGCCCCAGCCCGTTCCGTCAGCATCC
>JBLHUR010000071.1:0-28326 GCA_047629805.1 Akkermansiaceae bacterium
TGGTCGGATGAACGGAGGAGTGAGTGTTCTTTTAAAGAATGAGAAAGGGCAATTTAGGGCAGTTTGGCCGGACAAGAGTCAGCTCCTGGTTCCCGGAGATGGAGCGGCTTTGACCGTTTCCGATCTCAACAATGACGGACTACCCGACTTTCATGTTGCGGTGAATGCCGGGGCGGCGATGGCCTTCGTGGCCAATTCCAAACATGTTACGAAAGAGCAGTTCCTTTGCATCAAACTTAAGGGGAGGAATGGTAACCCGGATGCTTCGGGGGCCCGGATTACGATCACCGGGGGGGCGACTCTTACTCAGCAAGTGAGCACCGGGGGCGGATATTTGTCCCAATCCTCACCGCGGCTTTATTTTCCGATTGAGCAGATAAACCGTGATGCCATGGAGATAGAAGTCCAGTGGCCTTCAGGAGAGATCACCAAAATGGAGCTGGGAGATCTCGAGGAAAGTGAGGGGATATACGTGATTCACGAAAAACCTTCCTGAACGTGGAGTGACAAGATTGCTCTCGCAAGTTCCTCGAGAATCAGTTATTAGTTCAGAATCATTATTCCTAAAAATGGCCTATTATATTCAAAAACGATGAAACACACATTCAATACGCTAATCTTAATGGCTCTCGCGGGAAGTGTTCCTGCCTTGGGTGGTCTGATCGCCTATGACGACAAAATTGCATCTGATAATGGAGGAGGACTCCCCCACACCGGCATCAGCAGCGCCACCCTTACCTTCGATACCACCAATTCGGAGCTCTTCGACTTCGGCGCTATCTCCGGATCCTCCACCATCGAGTTCATCGTTTCCGGCGATCCGGTGGGGGGTGGACAGAATGGATTTCTGGCGGTCGGATCGAACGGGACCCACAGCCTTCGCTACGAGCAGTGGAACGACACCGGTGCGCTCGGGTTCACCCACGGAGGGGTGGTGGACTATGTCTTCGAACAGCCGGGGTTGCCCCCACTTCCTCCCGCGACTCCCCTCAGTGCATCACCCACCGAGGTGACTCACGTCACCTACCGGTGGGATCAGCCCACCACGACCATGGAGCTCTACCTCAATGGCAGCTTGGTCGGTTTCAACGACCGCGCGCCCGGGTTTCAGTTCCCATCCGGTGCTGGCTTCCTCGGCAACAATGCCGGACTGAGCCAGGGAATGCAGGGCACCATCGAGCGGGTCACGATCTATAATGAAGCCGTCGAACCAGCGACCATCCTCGCCCACTCAGAGGCTTGGAACGGTCCCGGTGGCTCCCTTGCGAATTATGATTCTGCGATCGCGAACGACAACGCCGGAGCCCTTCCCTACGCCGCTCTCAGCGGTGGTGCCTTGAACTTTGACACCACCAATTCGGAGCCCTTCGATTTCGGTGCCATCACCGACTCCGCCACCGGCGAGTTCATCGTATCCGGTGATCCGGTCGCGGGAGGACAGAACGGATACCTGGCGGAGGGAGCCAATTCAAGCTGGAGCCTCCGCTTCGAACAGTGGGACGATACCGGCCTGCTTGGATTCACCCACGCGGGTGTCAGGGACAATCTCTTCTTCGCAGCTGACGCCCCCAGACTCCCCCCGTCCCTCAGCACCGAGTCCCCCACCGAACTCACCCACGTCGTCTACCGCTGGGACCAGGCCACCACGACCATGGAACTCTACCTCGACGGCGTGCTGGCGGGCGTCAACACTGCCGCAACCGGATTCGAGATGCCGACCGGCTCCGGCCAGCTTGGCAACAACGGCGGCGGTACCGAAGGGATGCTCGGCACCATGGAGCGCGTTACGGTTTACAACGACGCCCTCTCGCCCGAGGACATTCTCGCCCACGCCAATGCCTGGTTGGGATCTGATGATCTCCGGCCACTTGAAATCAACGAAGTCTCTCATGGGATCGTTGATGAAAATGTCAACGTGACTTTGATCTGGAATTCCCGCCCTGAAACAAGCTACGTAGTCGAGACTTCACTGAATCTGATCGACTGGGAGGAATTAACTGACAGTCACCCTTCGGAGGGAGAAAGGACCAGTTTAGTGCATAGCTTCTCCAGGAATCCCCCGGTGATCCGCCTCTTCTATCGGGTTTCGGTGGCTCCCTGATCTCTCGCTTAAATCAGTTCTCATTTCCCTGCCGGATAACAGTCCGACGGGGATTTTTTTTCCTCATGTTTGCCAGAGGTGAATTTTGCTATTCCTGAAATTCGAGTTTGAGCCGTCCGAACTTCCGCGGCTGGGCGACTGCCGGAGCGGTGGAGCGGAAGATGACGGCTTCATGGAGGGCGTCGATTTGTTCGCGACCTTGGAAGACGATGTGGGTCGGGCCCTCAAGCCAGGTGGCGAGATCATCTGAAATTTGGGGGATGATGGTGACGTCATCGGCAGCCATACTATGTCGGAAGCGAAAGATGATGTAGTTGTCGATTACTCCCTCCACGGTGAGTGATTCAATTGCGACTGTCCCGGTCGAGAAATCAGCTTCGTTGGGATTTGTTCCTTCGAAATACTCGAGAAGATCGTCGCGGCCGTCATTGTCGGGATCTGAATCGATTTCAGGAATAGGAAGGCCGTTTGCGGTTCTCCAGGCGAGGTAGTTGGTGCCATCGGTTTCTCCGGGAGATCCTCCGACAGCGAGACTGGCGCGCCAGCTTGCGGGGGCAGCGTGGTCCGAAACAGGGTGCTGGGATGGATCGATTAGAACGAGAGTGAAGCCATCGCCATCCGGGCCCTCCGGCCAAGGTGATTGATCATTGTAGGTGAATGCATGTATGACGGTGTCGGTTACGCCGATGAGGGTGATGAGTTCACCATCGTTGCTAAGGTTGCCGGAGTATTCACCGGCGATCTGGCTTGAGAAGGCTGTCCCATAGCGGAGTTCAAATGCCGCGAGATCATTCACAATCAAAAGGCGGGCTCCCGGCTCCAGCGTTCTCAGTCCGGCGGTGGCAAAATCGAAGGTGATTCCATCGATGAATCTGACCCCGCTGAGATCAAGCGTTTGGGCTCCGCTATTCATGAGCTCGAGGAATTCAAAGTCGTCCCGATCCGTGAACCCGGCTGTGAATTCAGAAGCATCCACATCGGCGGGACGGTAGTGAAGCTCGGAAATGACCAGGTTGTTTGCGTTGGCCGGAATGGTATCAATGAGGAAGTAGGCCTCGGCCGGAGCGCTCCAATCCGAGCTGTCGAGAGTGCGGGCTGTGATGAGCATTGACTCGGTTAGGGCGAGCCCGTCCGCAACTGTCGATTGTCCAACTTCAAGCTCGGGAGAGCTGAGGAAATCAGAACTTCCGATTCCGTCATTCAAACCGTGGATCGCAAGAACGTTGACTCCGTCCACGAGATCTCCAACGTGGTCGTTGACGTCAAAGGTGACGAAGTTCACCGCTTCTCCGTCGGAATGTCCCCCGGTGGCCCCGGAACTCCAGATCGGGGTGCCGGGAGCATTTTCCTGGGCGATCCGGACTCCATTGAGATAGGCAATGAAGCCGTCGTCATATTTCATCTTCAATCTCATGACGTCATAGGTTGAGGCATTGGCGAGGTTGAATTCGAGTCTCAGATAAGCCGAGGTGTTTTCCCGGTCCATCGTGTCATCGAGATTGAGGTTGATATGGGAATCGTAAGTTAAAACCCGGTCGTATCCCACTCCGGTGGTTCCTGACATCCAGGTCGAATCGTTAAATCCAGCCAAGGTCCAGCCAAGGCCGGAAGTAGGAGTGGTGGCGGTTGGGATGATGACTTGAACGGCATCTCCATCGCCGATCACTTTTGTGAGAAGGACCCCGCCGTCGAATTGTTGGGCGGTGGGGGAGACACTTCCTCCGGGAGCCCGAGGATCACTGCCATCTGTGGTGTAGTAGATTGTTCCGGGAGGAGGTGAGAAGGTGACGATAAAACCACTGGGAACTTCGCCGCCATTTTGATTGTAAACCGGTCGAGGAGTGAATTGGCCGTCGTACCAATCAGCCCGAGTGGTGAGCCAATTTTTCATCGTTGTGAGTTCCCCCATCCAATCTGCTTCGCTGGAAAATCCTTGTCGAATGGCCCTCGGCACTCCGATTTCGGCGGCTTGGCCATCGATGACGGCTTCCATTCCGGCATTACTCATGGCGCGGTCGCGATGATGGAACCAGCGGTCAACGTAGAGTTGTTCGAAGTCGGGATCATCAAAGAGGCGATCATACCACAAACGGTCGCCGCGATGGCGGAAGGTTCCGGTGGGGCCGCCCCCGATGTAGTAGCTACTCCAGTTGTAATCCCAGGCTGGGCCCATCCGTAGTTTGCCGTCGTCGCCCTTCCAGGGGAACATGCTGATCAACATGCCGTCGCCATTTCGGCTTAGGTTGTTGAACATGAAGTACTCCACAAAATCTTCAGCATCGAGATGCTTCCGGTAGCCATCGACCGGATCCAACCACTGCGCGTTGTCGTAAAGCACGTCTTCAAAGGTGCCAAACCAATCTTCAATGGCAGACCGTTGAATCGGGGTGATTCGGTAGCCGTTGGGATTATCAAAATTGAGGTAGCCGTTGCTTTGTCTTGGGATGTCATCGCCTCCGCTGGAGGTGTTGGGGGACGTTTCGGAGACCCGATTAGGGCCACGGGTGTGGAAGAGTTGGGGGCGGGTGACACCATTCTCCGCAGGGTAGCCACCAACCGGAATAGAATCCATACGATTGAGCCCCAGCAGCCATCCGCCGGAGGTTCCGTCTTCACTCAGTTTGTCGAATTCGAGCCGCCCGTCGCCACGGGAGACTTTTTCAAAGATGGCATAAACACCGCGTCGATCGGCCAGAGTGAGGTCACCGCCGTTGGTGTTCACGAAGGCCTCGACCCACCGGATCCGGGTGGCATAACGTCCCACCTTGTTGCTTAAGTCATACATGAAAGTGTTGAACATCATGGAGGGATCTTTGTTGTTGTCGGTGTCCGGGTAATAGAGAACCCAGTCGGAGTGGGCTGGCATGCCGAGAACGTTGACGTCTTTTTCGTTTTCGGCTTCATCCCAAACCTCCACACTGAAGGGCTTTTGCGACCAGGTACTGGAGAAAGCGCCCCGACCTCTGATTCCCGTTCGGCTGATCATTTGCGGGCTGTCGGCTAAGGCTGCTATGCCTGTCGTTTCGTCCCGGTCGAAGGTGGCCCAGACCGCACTTTGGCGTGCTACTTGTTGGACCCCTGAACCGGTTCCACTCCATCCTTTTGCGGGCACCGGTCCGGCTCCAAAGTTGTCGATCACCATGAGGGGAAGGTCGGATTCGTAGTTGGCCAGATCGGCCGCAAGTCGGATGTAGCTTTCTCCTGAGACTGCACCACTGATGCCTTCCCGCACTGCGCGGGCGCGCAAGTGGGTCGTTGTGTTAATACTGACCGGAGAGGAGTAAAGGGTGCCGTTTCCTACGGATGGAGAACTGCCATCGGTCGTGTAATAAATCATCGCGCCGGCGGATGTGCTCGACAAGGCGACACTCAGGATTCCGGTAAAGGTCTGGCTGCCCAGTGAAAACGTCACCTCCGATGGCGCGGGCGTTGAGGCGTCATTCGCTTGGCCGGGAGTGGGACTGCCGAGGACCCGGGCGGTGGATAAATCTCCCGCGAGGATTCCATAGGAGGCATCACTTCCCAGAGCGGGATAGGTCGGGGCGAACTCCTGTAAAACGGTGCTTCCCCCACCCGTTATGAGCGCGAGATATTCCCCACTTGCGCTCAATTTAAAGTTGGTGTGAATTTCCCCTGCTGGTCCGACCGGACCTTTGCCGGAGGCGAAGATGATTACCCGCTCGCCCGGGGTCAGGGTTAATGGTTCGAAAGGCCACTTGGTCAGATCTGTGGCATCGTCTGTCAGGAAGAATGAACCCAAATCCAAGGTGAATCCCGTTGGGTTGAAGATTTCAATCCAGTCTGAGAAATCCCCGTCGCCGTCCATCAGGCCGGATTTATTGTCAGCCATGAATTCTGAAATGACGGGATGGTTGGCAACCATTGCGACGTTCACGGTGATCTCTGAAGTCTCCGAGCCGAAGGCGCTTTCTGCGGTGAGGATGTAGGTCGTGGTGCCGCCGGGAGAAACGCTGACCGAGCCGCTGCCGTTAGTCGTTTGTCCCGTGATATCCCCAGGAGTCGGGCGGATGGACCAAGTGGTGCTGAAGTCAGTTTCCCATGAGATGGTGACACTTTCTCCGGTGTTAATGGTGGTTCGGTCGGAGGCGAAAGATGTGATGAGTGGCGCGGGATTTACAGTGACGGTGACGTCTTGGGTGACCGGTCCATCGTCGTTCGTCGCAGTGAGGGTGTAGATGGTGGTCATACTTGGTGAGACCGTAAGGAGGTTGACGCCGGTGACGTCGGTGCCATTGATCGAGACCGCATCAGCGCCGGTGACAGTCCACGTCAGAGACGAGCTGCCCGGAGAGAGGTAGGCCTCGGGCGAAGCTGAAAAGCTTTCGATCACCGGTGGTTCCAAAACTTCGTTATAGGCATTGGAATGCCGAACGATGTCGTCGCTGGTGAGGGCTTCATTATAAACGGTCACCCGGTGAATGGTGCCGACCATTCCTTCGCTACTCCCCGCATTGTTTCCGAGAAATCCTGCCCCGGTGGGCATGCCGAAAGAGCTGGCAACGGAGGTGTTCTGCCCAACCAGGGTTCCGTCGAGATAGAGGTCCATTCTTCCATCTCCGTCCCAAACATAGGCAACGTGGGTTGCCTCGGTTGGAGAAAGGACCAGAGGACTGAAGGTATAGTCGGCGACGCCTCCTTGGGTGAATCCCAACTGCCCGGTGTCGTTCCATTGCTCGTAGCGTAAACTGCTGGAAGAATTGGAACCGACAGCCAGGAAGCCATCCTGCCCGCCTGCGACAGGGTCCCCTTCAACAACAAACTCGTAGGTTGAATCTCCCGAAACGGCTCCAAAATTGAAGGCGCTGCGGTTGGACCCATCGAGGGTCACGGCTACGGTGAGCTTCGAGGCCGGAACGGGCCCGGCCCCGGTTTCATCTGCCGCGATCGCCTCATCGTAGAGAGTGAGGCTGGCGTGGGCTGAAACCCAAAAAAGTGAGAGAAGGATATGGAGGAGAACTCGTTGATGAAATCCTGAGAAGACAAAGCGCATTCCCGAATAAATCATAAAAGACAATGACTTAGGAGTGCGAACTTTTTCGCTTTCAGGACAGGGGACGAAGCCCTGAAGGTCAAAGATCATCCCAATCAGCTGATCCCGGCGATCGCTTGTAAAGAGCCAAAACTTAGACCCACTCCAAGATGGCCTCACTCGACAATGCCATCACCGATAAATGGTGGTCGTGAATAGAATTTTCAAATTCTGATTCGCCTCAAAGTCAGCCAGCCAGCGAGAGTTGAATTTTGGGGTGCCCCGAGTTATTAAAAGGGTGTGAAATCTCTTTTGGGCCTTATTTTAGTGGGTTGTTATCTATCAAGTCATGGTCTTTTTGCTCAGCAAAACCATGACAAGACGGTTCGGATGACGGCGGTGGTGCAGGAATCTCCGGCGCAGATTACTCTGAACTGGCTGGCACCTTCCAGCGGGACTTACATCATCACACACCAAAAACTCTACCGCAGGTATCCTGGCCAAGATTGGGGGGCAGAGTATGCTTCGCTGGCGACCGGGGATTTGACCTACGCGGATACGAAGGTGGAGGTGGGAGTGATTTACGAATACCGCATTGTGAGATTGTTTTCCAATGGCCCTCTGAACTCGACCGGGTATTTGGAAACGGGGATTCACCTTCGGGAAGTGGATCGGCGTGGGTCAGTCATCTTACTGGTGAAGGATACGGCGGCTTCGGCGATGGCGACTGAATTGACCCGGCTTCAGGAAGATCTCGCGGGTGATGGCTGGCATGTCATTCGGGAGGATATCACGGGCGCACAGACGGTGACCGAGGTGAAGGGAATCATTACGGGGCATTACAACAGTCCTTTGACTCCGGATGTGCAGAGCGTTTTTGTCTTTGGAAGGGTGCCGGTGCCCTACTCGGGGCTGATTGCTCCTGATGGACATACCAATCATATCGGAGCCTGGCCGGCTGATCTTTTCTATGGAGAAATGGACGGGACGTGGACGGACACTGAGATTAATGATACCGATGCTTTCGGAACGCGGAATGACAATATCCCCGGAGATGGAAAATACGATCAGTCGATTATCCCGAGTGCGGTGGAGCTGGAGGTCGGGCGCGTAGACATGGCGAACATGTTGGTTTTTCCCGATCCGGCAACCACCGAGAATGATCTCCTTTTACGCTACCTGACTAAGAATCACGACTATCGTCATCTACAGGGGAATTACACTTCGATTCCTAGGCGAGGTTTGATGGATGGAGGCTTTTTGACCTATCGTGGTGTGGATACTTTCACCTCAAATCCTTGGTGGAATTTCACGGCATTTTTTGGTGCTGAAAATGTCAGCACCTCGGATTGGTTTTCGACTTTGAACACAGACGAATACCTTTGGGCTTTTGGCGCCGGAGGGGGAACCTCTCTCAGTGCAGGTGGCGTGGGAACCTCGGGCGATTTCGGCACGATAGATTCCAAGGCGGTTTTTTGTATGATGCTGGGGAGTTATTTTGGGGACTGGGATAGTGCGAATAATTTCCTTCGTGCTCCGCTGGCGGGAACGGTGGATGGATTGGGCTTGGCCAATATGTGGGCGGGACGTCCCCACTGGCATATCCACTCCATGGCGATGGGTGAGACGCTGGGTCATGGGACACGGCGGAGCCAAAATAACGTCGGGGATTACTCCACTGGATTTGGAGCGGCTCAGGTGCATGTTGCCCTCATGGGAGATCCGACTTTGCGTTTGTTTCCGGTGCTACCAGCTTCCTCGCTGGCGCAGACCGCGTCAGCGGGCGCGGTGGCCTTGAGCTGGGCGGTATCAACAGACTCAAACATCCAGGGTTATGCCGTATATCGAGGCGCGGCCGACGCCCGGAGCACAGGTCTCTTTTCCCGGGTAAATGGAGCACTCGTCACCGGAACCAGCTTCGATGATCTCTCTGGCATTCCGGGGACGGCCTATACTTATATGCTGCGGGCCGTGAAGTTGGAGACGAGTTCGTCCGGGACGTATCGTAATTCCAGTCAAGGTATCTTTATCGATGCCATTCCGGGAGCGGTGAGCGGCCCCGAAATCACTCTTTCAGGAAACGGGGAGCCGATTCAATCAGGCTCAACCGGGGCAATGCCTGGCAATGAGACCGACTATGGAAGTGGCGAGATCAATCTCGATGTCATCACGAGGACTTTTACGATCAGGAATGATGGGGCCACGGATCTGAACTTGAATGGAGCCCTACCAGTGAGCCTTTCGGGGACACATGCCGCTGACTATTCCGTGACGACCCAGCCGGGATTGAGTGTTTTGACTCCAGGGGCATCGACTACGTTCCAAATCCAATTTTCTCCGCCGGCCCTGGGCATGAGAGAGGCTGTGGTGAGTCTCGCCTCGAATGATGCGGACGAAGGGGCGTTCACCTTTGCGATCGCAGGGCAAGCCGTGCCCAATGTTCCAGACATTAGTATTACTACCACAAGCTATCGTAAGACTCTGGCAGTTGGGGCGAGCGATTCAGAGACTCTTTCCATCACCAATAACGGGGTTGGTGATCTCGATTTTGAGATCATCTCGCAGTATGCCTTTCGTGACTCCGACCATGCCTCTGGACCGACCTACGACTGGATCGATATTTCTACGGTTGGTACTGAGATCACTTCCTGGTCGGGTTCAGGCGCCCCCACTGATAATGGCGGGAGCGGGAGCATCCCCATCGGGTTTGATTTTCCCTTCTACGGCTCGAACCAAACGGCCCTGCGGGTCTCGACCGAAGGTTTTTTGATTTTCGGAAACTGGGTTGATGCCCCGTCCAATGCTCCCGTTCTGCCCAGCCTGAGTGCTCCGCAAAACATGATCGGGGTCTACTGGGATGATCTCGATTTGAGATCGTCCTTTCCTGAGTTGGATCAAGGAAAAGTCTATTCCCTCCAGATCGATCCCGATACCTTCATCGTCCAATATGAGGGAGTGTATCGGTTCAGCTCCGATCCCATGGCAGGGGACGAAAGACTGACATGTCAGGCGATTTTAAAATCGAGTGGTGAGATCATCCTGCAATACAAATTAGTGCCGACAACAACCCGTTATCTCGTAGGAATTCAGAATGAAAATCTTGACCGTGGCTTGACGGTCGCTGCGAATTCTACAGCCATTACGGACCTCATGGCGGTACGTATTTTTCCTCCCCTCGAGGATTCCCTGCTCACCCTTTCCGCCACCTCCGGGATGACGATGACGACACTCACCAGCGATATCACCATGACTTGTGATCCAACCGGATTCCCCTTTGGAGATTACTACGGGCTTCTCCATGTCACTTCAAATGACCCGGATACTCCGATCATTGTGGTGGATTTAGAAATCGAAGGTGGCGATGAGATTTCAGAAATCGAACTGACCGGAAATGAAAATCCCATCCCCTTTCAGACGACAACACCGAAGATTGGCAATGATACGAAGTTCGGTCTTCTGGCATCAAGCGCCCCGGCGCAGACCAAGACATTCACGATTGCAAATGCCGGCGGCGGTGACCTGACGCTCGGGACGCTGACCCTGACAGGCTCGGACTTTACTCTGACCCAGCCGGCATTGACCGTTCTGGGTGCCGGAGTGAGCACGACTTTCACGGTGACCTTTCCGACCGGGCTGGCTGCCGGCACTTATACCTCGATCATGACGGTGCCGAGCGATGATGCCAATGAAGCCAACTCGCCTTTCGTCGTAGAGGCCACCAAGATGACACCGATCGAGGGGTGGCGCTTGGAGAACTTTGGAGAGATTTCAAATACCTCACCCGGCAATAATGAAGGCGACCCTGATGGCGATGGCGTGAATAATCTGAGCGAGTATGCCCTCGGGGGAAATCCGAATCTCGGGGACGCCGCAGACATCCTGCCGACCTATACCCAGGATACGAATGGCCGGGTGCAGATTCATTTTAAAAGAGATCCGGCCAAGACTGACCTGACCTACACCGTGCTGGCCTCATCAAGTTTGAAGGCACTAACCTGGGATGACATTGCAAGCAGTGTCTCAGGAGCAGCGACTGCGGCGACGCCAGGTGGGGCCTTCAGCGTGGCGGAGTCCGGCAGCCCAACCGTTGACGCCACTGTGACGGATTCAGAAACAGCAAGCACCAAGCGATTTTTGAGGTTGGAACTTTCTATTCCTTGATACGGCCTACCCACCCTCAACTACGGCACTCCTTTTTCTTTCAGGTCCCGCAGCGACCAAATTTCGTCTTCACATTCCCTCGTTCTTCCCCCTGCTCCATTCCCGCTGAAATCAAAATCTTGCGAAACTCAAATAAAATCACCCCCTTCGCCTCCTCAATCTCCCGCGCCACCGCCGCCAATACAGCCCGCCCAGCCTCCGCAAAAGCTCCTCCTCAGAAAGCCCCAACGACTCCCCCTTCTCACAGCCCGGGGGAACTTCCAGCAGCACATGTAGGTGATTACTCATCAAAGAATACGACAAATTTTTGCACCCACTGAATTTTTCATACATCCGTAAAAGCACCCGAAGCTGCTAGTTTTGATCAGGCCCCCCGGCCTGTCCCTTCGGGCTACTTCTCAGGGAGTCTCTCTCGCTCCGCCCGGTTCCTCGGCCTCTAAAACAAAGCGCCAATGCGGGGGAGGATTTGCGACCTCTCTCAAAATTGAAAATAATTAAGCCTGGACTCAGGGTCTCGAAGTCAACCCACAATTCGAATAACGACGTGATAAATCGCAACGGGCGGACATTCCCCCGAGGAGTTCTTCGGAACCAAAAAACGAGGTGGTTTCTTCATGACCCAGCCACCCTAAGAAGCCAATGATCCCACGACAACAGCTAATCCTTCAGATCGTCTGACACTTTGAATTTCGTGAACGAATCCTTCAGATCGTCTGACACTTTGAATTTCTTTGAATTTCCGTGACACTTTGAATTTCCGTGAACGTGCCTTCTTTCCAGCCGATGAAGCATATTTTCCATCTGGAGTTCTATAGCCATTCTTGTAGCGAACCCCGCCAGACGACGCGCCACTCTTTTTCGCTGCTGTTTGCTTTGCCGTACATACTGCTAGGAATTTGCTCTCGGCGGGAGGGCTTTGAAGCCGCCCTTGGACCGGAGCGGAGGGGGAGAAAGGGGGTTGCCTCGACTGCCTCCGGTGATGACGGCTACTTTGTTTTTAAGATTGAGATCCATTTGCCAAACTCCTTGGACGATAGTTTAATGACCTTTAAAAAATGCAAGATATTCGTTGCCCGTCTTTGACCACGTATATTCTGAATGCACGTAGTCTTGAGCCTCTTGTTGTTTTGCTTTTCGTTCCTCTGGGCTCAGAGAATAATAAGTGTGAATTTGATCTACAAAGGTTTGGTAATCATCAGGCGGAATGAGATAGCCCCCTTTGCGAACGCTTTCCGTAAGGGCATCAACAGAAAATGCAACCACGGGTGTGCCGTCAAACATACATTCGAGTGGGGCAATGCCAAAACCTTCGGCATCGCCGGGGTAGGATACATTGGGCATCAAAAAAAGATCGGCTTCGCGTCGCAACATACCCAAATCATCGTCGCTGAGCCACACTTGCCGCACCCGTGGTCCCAAGTTGAGGTCGTGACAAAGTTGTTTTATTTTTTCACTTTCGGGTCCACGTCCACTGATGATGAAGGTAATGTCGGGGTCGAGCAAGGGCATGCCTTTTTGGATAAATGTGGCAATGCCTTTGCGGGGCACTTGGCGGCCAAAATTAAGCAGGATTTTGTCTTGTCCAATCTTGAGGTTGTAATTATTTTCAAAATGTATTTTGAGCAGATTCCTGCGAGCTTCATCAATCTGAGAAGGCTCCACACCCAAATAAATGGTGTGAATCTTGCTGGAAGGAATACCAAAGTCTTCGAGCAATTTGTGTGAGTTCTGGCTGATGGTTGCTATGCGTTTGCAGCAAGCAAGTCCCCATTTCATGAGTCGGCTGTTGATGGGGTGTGAATAGGTCAATTCGAGGCCATAAACGGTGGCAAAGAAAGGGATTTTGGTAAAGCATCGAAGTATGGGGGCGATAACACTTATAACACCGTCGCTAAAAAAGACAATGTCAACTCGGCGAAAGACAACCTGAATGATAGAAACGAAGAGTGCATAAGGTAGAAACCACGCCAGGTGGGCTGTGGAGTTTTTACCAAGTGCTATGAGTTTAACATCGTGTTGCGCTTGAAAATGTTGATAGAGTTCGTAGCACGTGATTTGAATACCGCCAACGCTGGGCGGATATCGGCGGGCGAGGAAGAGGATGCGAGGGTTCTCTTTTGACATAAGATTTTACTGACTACTGCTAGGAATTTACTTTTGGCGGGAGGGCTTTGAAGCCGCCCTTCGACCGGAGCGGAGGGGGGAGAAAGGGGGTTGTTGTGCCAACCTGAAGCAACACAGGGTTGACTTTATCAAAAGGTTGCGGACTCGACGCAGGGACAAACGCCTTAGAGACGAAAACTGGAATTGCAGCCACCTTTTCGGGGGCAATATTTACTTCTTTCATCAATTCACGTTTCGTCGCTTTAGAGATTACCGTAACAAAGGAAGAAGCCCAGCAGGGCAACGTTAGCCAAACCCACTTTAATATCGCTCGCTTCAATGGCGTCCGATTGGCAAGTAAACCGCAGTCTAGCACAGTCAAAACATTCTTGCGTTTAGGCAACAAAAAATTCGCGAAATGGATCTTGCCGGTGTTGTAGAGAAGGTCGCCATAACGATATTTTCTCGCATGCAACATAATACGAAGCCGCTGTATCACACCTTTAACTTTCACGGGAGCCACGACAACTTTGGTCTCAATCCGATTAACTAGGAGGTCCCGGACAGATTGAAAATGAAACTCTAAACTAAAGTTGGAGCCCTCCCGAGGCTGTCGTTGAAAATAGAATACTTTCATTATTTTTTTCGACCTACATTCCAATTGCGAAAAGCACGTTCATCCTGAATTAGACACTCAATCAGTTCATCGATTGATTGCGAATAGTTCCATCCCAACTGGCTTCGAGCTTTTTGATTATTACCATACATTTCATTGAGATCTACCGCCCTATACAGAGAAGGATCAGTACCTACCTGCTTGTCCGGATCCAGTCCCAATCGCTGAAATACGGTATAGACGTATTGACGAAGAGAACATTTCTGGCCTGAACAAATTAAAAAATCGGATGGCTCTGGTTGCTGAAGCATTAGCCACATCGCTTCAACATACTTCGGGGCATAACCCCAATCACGCACCACGTCAACATTTCCCAATAACAACGGCGCTTTCCGGCCATCAAGCATTTCGAAGGCCGCTGACATAATCTTCCGAGTCACATAATCGTCCCCCCTTAGAACTGATTCGTGATTAAACAAAATTCCACAGCTCACAAACATGCCGTAGGCTTCTCGATAGTTAACGGCAATCCAATGCGCGGCCGCCTTTGAAACCGCGTAAGGACTGGCCGGATGAAAAATTTGACCTTCCTTTACCGGCAAAACTTCCGGACTGATATTCCCGAACATCTCACTGCTCGAAGCCTGATAGAATCGGATATTCGAATCAACCTCACGGATCGCTTCCAGCAGGTTTAAAACGCTGTTGGTATTGTAGGAAAGAGTCTCGGCCGGTCTTTGGAAAGACTTCCCTACCGAACTTTGCGCGGCCAAGTTGTAGATCTCGTTTGGTTGATATCGTTCAAAACAGTCATGCACCCACGTCCTATTCAATACATCCAGTGAACAAAGGGAAACTCGATCCCGGATGCCCAAGTAATCTAACCGATAAAGATCCGTCCTGCGAACATCTCGACTCGTCCCGATCACTTTGTAACCCTGGTCGAGGAGATGCAACGCCAAGTAGGCTCCATCCTGCCCAGTAATTCCCACAATAAGTGCCGTTTTTTTGTTAGATTGGTTCATACGCTGTTGCTGTTAGGAATTTGCTTTTGGCGGGAGGGCTTTGAAGCCGCCCCTGGACCGGAGCGGAGGGAAATGAAAGGGGATTGATATCTGATACTGGTACAAGCGATGACAAGCAAACTGGTTAAACCAGCTCGATGTGAGCGTATTAGCGTATCATTCATAGCGGTTTCTATAAAGCTTCCCACATGCCAACCATGAAGAGTTGGATCTGAAATCCTCACAACCCCTTGTTTTTAAACCCCTTAAGACACCCCTCAAAAAACCCCACCTAGCCACACACTACAAAATTACGGTAAATTCTACAATCGCGGTCCCCCTTTTCGGTAAATTTTATAGTGTCCTAAAGGCCCGGTTTATTGGGATCTTCGACAGTTGTGCATGACAGATTTGATCTCTGATTGTCGGGATCGTGTTGCCGAGTGGTGACGTAATTTGAGTTCGAGATACTCCAGATCCCGTATGCCGCATGCTTTGTGAATGATTCGTGATATCAGGTTATTAAAACCCTCGATCAGGCCCGATGTGAGGCCCAGTTTCACAAAGCCGCAGACTCTTTTGCTTTGCTTCATAAAGCCCCGTGCCAGCCTCTGAAATACTGACTGCTAGGAATTTGCTTTTGGCGGGAGGGCCTTGAAGCCGCCCTTGGAGCGGAGGGGGGGAGAAAGGGGGTGGCGGGGGAAAGAGGGGCGGAGTCGTTGGTTTTGGGGTGGCGGTTGTGGAGCTTTCGGCAGGAAAAGTCCCCTGTCCACGCCGTATTTTTCTGAAACCGGGAGGCTTAAGAACGGCGCAGTAATTAGTTGAGATTTCCGTAGTAGTTGGAGGGGTGACATTGATAGTTCCATTCCGGGAGGATTACGGCTCGTTCGAGCGGGAAATCCTCGAGCAAGGGGAGGTCTTCTTTGACGCCTCGCTCGGACTCCTGGTCTAAAATATGGCTCTAGTTCTCAGCTCGCTCGAGGTGGTGGCCTGCGCTTCGATGCCTCTCTTCATTGTCATTGTTTCGGCGGAGTCCAAGCAGATGCGCTGAACGTGCGGGAAGAACCGATGCTCAATGGGGTTCCATTTTGAACAATCGGGTGGGTCGTGGGCCACCCGGATCTTGAGGCCCGTGCGTGTCGCCAGCTCGAGTCACTCATGTTTGAACTGGATGCTTCGCGCGGCGTTGGCTCCGCCCGCGTCCATGAGTAGCAGCACTTCTCCGGCATCCGGGGAGTCATATCGACCCCGGGAGTTCCACCACCGACCAAGACCGCGAGCGACGAAGTCGGAGGTCTCCGCACTCGTCCCGATGGTGACAAATCCGGGATTGGGATGGAGATCGTAAATGCCGTGGGGCACCAGTTTGCCTTCTGCCAGATAGGGGAAATCATGGTCGTAGCGTTTGAGCGGCTCGCCGTTCTGAGAGTAGCGTTTCCCGTCGCGATAGAGCCCGCCGAGAAATTCCTTCTTTTTGGTGTCTACCCTGAGCACCGGGAATCCCCGCTGCTCGTAGTTCGCCCGGAGATGCGCGATATTCTCAAACTGGGCCTTGCGACGCTCCGGATCCACTTTGCCGGTCGCCCGTGATTTCACGGGCGTGCGTTTGCGTTTGCGTTTGCGTTTGCGTTTGCGTTTGCGTTTGCGTTTGCGGATTCGGATTCGGATGCGTTTGCGGATGCGGATGCGGATGTCTTTTTTTAAGCAGTTCCCTGGCCGTGTTGTTGGAGATCGAGAAGCCTTGGTCGGTAGGTTTGGCGACGATCCCGGAGGGTTGGAGATCGGTCCAGACCACGTCCTCATTCATGGGATCTCCGCCGAGAGGGGTCTCGATGAGGGTGTCGAAGGCGGCCTCCAAACCTCGCTGTTCCGAACAAACGCCCTTACGTCCGGCACCCTTGTGTCGCTGACGTCCGGGGGGGAGGAAGGCGTTCGGGCGAGTCAAGGTCATCCCGGCCTTTTTTGATCGTTTCGGTGCTCATGCCAAAAAGTCCGACAACGACCACCACCCCGGGGGATCCGGGCTTGTAGGCCTCCACTGCCAGATAGACGGGCCGATCACGTTCGGAAAGACTGAAGTAGTTGCTGTCCTGGATTGCAAGAGTCGTCTCGTGTCCTTGCGTCCGTCCGACGGTTTTTTCGCGATGGGCGGAAATGATAGCGGAGTTGTTGCCGTCTTCGTTCTGAAAGAATCAATAGGCAGCCTTGGTTTCCGACCAGTCTTCACAGGCCTGGTTGATAGCGCTCTCAGGTGCTTTGGACAGTCTGCCGCATAAATGAACCAGCCTTTGGTTTCGCCGCTTGTCACCCAGATCGACATCGGCAAATTCCTCCTCGGCCCAACCAGATTCAATTTCGTTTTTCACATCGCCTGACCTACAAAGACGCGCAGCAGAAAAAAAAACCGTCTTTATTCCCCGAGGCAAATTGGGAAAAGTGAGGAAGATGATTTCAAAATACCAGCGCATCCGAAAAATCACCGAACAATTAGTGGAGATCAATGTGGAAATATTCAAGCAAGCAAAACGTATCTCAAGAGACTGAAAGTGTCCGGATTTGTGGGTAATAGTAAGCCCACACCACCGGCCATACGGATCCGTAGCACGGCGGTTCCAATTCGCCACTTGTTCCCCTTTGCTCCCTTTCGGGCCGTCGGGGTCACGAATGGAACACCACTGTTTTTCAAGACTCAGCAGTCCTTGTTCTTCGAGCCATTTATGAGTCATGGCCATGCTGACAAGGCAACAAGACCGAAGGCTTGGAGGTGTTTTGGACAGGAACAAACGCGACGTGCCCCGGAGGGGTGAGGGGGCTGGCGGAGCAACCGAATCAATTCTAGCTCATCCGCCAGAGGCCTTTTCTGGCACGACTTGCTCTGTGGACCACTTCTCGTCTGATTCCCAATCTCAGCAGATTGCGCCTTCGCGTGCGAACCGAGCAGAGCGAGAGAGATTGTCCTGTCAGGCTTTGCAGGAAGGATTCCAGCTCTTGCATTCATCCAGAAGGTTGCGATCACGGACTTGGAGAGCGAGAAGGATGACGGCACGGAGTTCCCGGTCACTTTGGGAGGTGGATTCAGCATATCCCAATTGGAACTACGCACGACTCAGCCAGAGGAAGCCTTGGAAGTAGGCCGTTAGGACCTTGGAATTTGTATTGTGTCCTCGAGGAGTGAAGAGGGTCATGTCCTCAAATCGCAGTCCGTCACCGTAGAGCCCGGGCTTCGTTGTTTGGGAATGATCCTTGGCGGCCCGGAACCAATGAACTGGCGAGGCAAGGTCACTCGAAGGGCCACTATCATCAAATCCCACCAGCAATCGCTGAGCAGTGCCAAGATACAAGTTGAGATCAACTCCCGCCTCACGGACATGCTCGGCTCCTGCCGTCCCCTCATTTTCCCACGCTGCCTCAAGCACCGAGAGGTCGGAGAGGTTGCTGATCAATTGTCGAAGTTTTGGATAAAGCACGAGCTCTTCAATCTCTTCCAGCATTCCTAAAAAAGTCGCGTGCCAGGCATCCAATACAGAATCAGATGAAATGAACACCGGCAGATCATCTGCCCATAGCTTGAAGTAGTAATCGGCAGGAGTTGGGGCCCCCCGAATTGGATCTCACTCATAAGATCAATCCGCGGACTTACCACGAAGCGATTCTGAACAAACTTTGCCCGTTCAGCTTCATTGAGACTAAAGTCCGTCCGCCGCCGTTCCGGATCATCATTAGCCAAGTCCGCATTGTGCTCCTCCGGGGTGGTATTGAATTCCGCCCAAAAATTCGCTTGAATCGGATCCCAATCGATTCGAGGAAGGCAGCCGGATTCATCGGGCGTGGGGGCTGACCCAAATCCCTCCATCGCGTTGAGAAACTGCTGCTGATAGAATGCGGGTGGGTCAGAGGGATCGGAGCGATGGGTATAGGTCAAAAACTCTTCCAAACGAAAGAAGCGTGGCGTGCCGTCCTGGGCAATGTTGTGTGCCGAAACACCATTCCCGGCCGAGCTATCGAGGGTCAGGGTTGTTTCTTCGACCCAATTCTGAAGATCACCGGATGAGCAAATTCTGCTATCAATGACCGTGGGGACGCCGGAAGAAGTTGGGAAAACCCGGGGCCAGGAAAGCTGGATCTCATTGCCCGATGGGCGAATGGAAAGCTGCTGGGCGGGAAGGAGAAAAGGCGCTCCCGCAATGATAAAAAGTAATGCCCTCATTAATCAGATCGTAAATGATCGTTGAGAATATGGGTAGGGAACTCTCCCATGACTTCTTATTGTCGGGGAAATCCACGGGGTCAGCGTCCCCGGAACCCCGGAAAAACTGGTCAAGAACGCCCAATTCCAGAGCCCCTAACTTCGACAGATGCCGCTTTGTGCTGATCAATAAGCAAGTAACTGGGAGATACCAGGCATGTGTGATGTGTTCGGTGCCGAGGTAGAGGTCCTCATAAATGGGCTCTCCGGTCAGCAGATCAAAGATGAGATCGGTCTTCGCTCCCGCCGTTTTTCCGTGGGAATTTCGATGGGCGGGGAAGATTCCAGCAGTCTTTTTGAGGAGGCGCAAGAACGAGGAATCTTCGGTCAGGATTCGCTACGAGTGATCCGCTGTTGGAGGGCCTGGGTCGAGTTGGTTTCATCGGCAGTGGCTCCTTCGAGGTCGATGGCGGTTTCATTGAGCGATTGCGGTCGTCCAGAAAGAGTCCATTCTTCATCAGAGTATCCACGATTTGCGATGTCGCTCCAAGTGCCTTGCCGCAGCCGCCAAACTTGCATCTGAGGCAGCGACTTATTCCGACTGGCGGGAGTTGTTGGGGTAAAACATGCCCTGCTTATTGCGGCAATTCATTGCAGCTGGCCAGAGCCAGCAAGGCCATGTTTGTCGCGGCCTGTGTGAGGTAGTGTTTCCCATCGCGGCGCGGGGAGTGGGTGAACCAGCGGCCGCTTGCCCTTTGATTTGATTTCAACCAGCTGAGGCCGCGCTGTATTGCGGGATCCTTGATTTCTACCTGCGCCATGCGCAGGACATAGATAGTGAAGGCAGTGGCATACCCATCGCTCATCTGGTTCTGGGCTTTTCCATCCTCCCTTTGCCAGTCTTGGTTTCCGAGTTGGATCAATGTCCAGCCGCCGTCCTCATGTTGGAGAGCCCTGAGTTCCTCAACCCATTGCTTGATCTGTCTGGGCTTTGCCAGTGTTGGATCATACTTCGAAGCCCAGAGCAGCATTCCTTTTTGGTGCAAAGAACTGGGTGGGTTCTTCTGAAGATACTGCCGCAGTTTTCCTTTTGCGCTGCGTGCTGGTTCATTCTCCTGATAGGATGCTGGGGTCAGACTCAAGGCAATGGCGGCGAGGCTGACGCCGTAATGGTCATCAGATTCAAACGGCCCCCAATGGCATTTGAGCCAGTTTTCCCATGCGCCTGACGGGCTCTGTTTCGTCCAGATATGGTCAAGTGCCGCAGCGGTATCGGGATGGAGCTCATTTCCAGTGGTCATTTCACTGATGGTGAGGAAACAGGAGGCGGCGACGAGGCCTTCAATGGCGCCATGCTGGCCCCTGGGTTTTGATTTCCCTGAAATATATCCTGTGACGTAATCGCGGGTAAACTCCCGGCTCTCTAAGAAGACTTTGGACGATGGGGTGGCCAGTGATGCTGCGACAAGGTGAAGCCCATTTGTGTGGCAGGTCACGCATTTTCGGCTTACTTGCCAGCGGGCCACAGAGTGTTCGATGAACTCAATCGCTTGGTCGGCAGAAAAATTCTCCGTGACCGCTTCGTCTGCCAGGTTGCGCTTGAAGACGACATCCTTGTCTTGTGAATGGACGGTTTGAATCAGAGGCAGGATCAAGCCAGCCAAGATGAGGGCAAAGTAGCGGGACAATGAGAGGGAGGTAATCACGATAGGGCTTCGAGGGGCTTGCTCCTTGAGGGCAGCGGAAGATGTGAAGAAAGAGCCGCGCACCATTTGCCAACGGCGACGATGGAGCGGAAGACGATTTTTCAAAATCGTAGTCTGCCCTCCGGTCTTGCCAAGGAGCTTTTTGGTGGCGGGTGCTGTTCGTCGAATTGTCTATCCTGGTGCCATCATTCCATGAGACCCGGTAGGATCGGGATTTGATTAGGCTTTTTTGTGGGTGAAGTAGGCCATTTTGTGAGCTGCAACGTTCATTCGCCCGCCGGAATTTCATTAACGGTGTAGTAGGCCTTGGTGTGGAGGAGCGGCTTTTTCCCGGCGCTCATCATGGGAGCGAGATCGAAGTCATGGATATGACTTTCTTGAATGCCCTCGATGAAGAGACGGACGCTGAGTCTATCGTCCGAGACGACGGCTCGTTTGACGATGGGCTTGGTGTGGTCGACTTCCGGGCTTCCGTAGCCGGCGCCGAAGTTGTGAGTGTAAGTGGTGAGAGTGTAGGTCTCCGGCTTGGCGGCGACGGAAGGATCGACGGGGAGGGTGAAGTTGAGGAGGAAACCATCGGGACGGATCTTGATCTCACGGATTTCAAAGGGGGTCTTGCCGGTCCAGTCGAGGCGCTGGATGGCGAAAGGCTTTTCTCCACGGACAGGCCATTGTCGACTAGTGGTGAATCCTCCGGCGATCAGTTGGCCTTTGGGAGTGAATTGGACATTCATGATTCCAGTGTCGAGGCCTTCGCGGAAGGGATAGCAGGCTCCCTGCCACACGCCGTTAATCTCTTCCGTGGTGGCGCGCATGATGAGGCTGAGAGTGTAGTCACCAAAGAAGAGTTGGTTCTCGAAGGGACCAAATTTTCCTTTGGTTTGGTCGAGCTGAAAGCCGGAGATCGAGCGGCCCATTTTGATGTAGGGGAAGAGAATGGCGGGCGGCACCAGTTCCTTAACGCGCTTCTTTTCGATCTGCATGCGCGAGTTGGACTTGGGTTCCACGGCGGGGGCATCGAGGCCCTCGACGAAGGGATACCAATTATAGCTGGCGGGGTGTCCGAGGAAGCTGTCTTGCTTGAGGTGCTTGAGGGAACACGAGCCGTTCCAGGGGCCCTGACTTTCGATGGCAAACATCACACCTTCGGCATTCGCGGCGACCCCTCCGGGGCTACGGAGACCCGAGCAAACGGGGATCATCTTGCCATCAGGGGTGACTTTAACAGCCCAGCCACGAAAGAGATTGTGAGACTTGTAAGAACCGCTGAGGCCGAGGGCGACCCAGATATTGCCATCGGGATCGTGCTTGGATCCGAAGGCGAATTCGTGTCCTTCGGCGTAGCCCCAGTTGTTAGTGAGGGCATGGAATTGGTCGGCAGAGCCATCGCCATCGCTGTCCTTGATACGGGTGACTTCACCAAATTGCGTGGTAGTGAGGGCGCCATCTTTCCACGAGAGCCCGAAGATTTCATCCTGCCCGCTGGCGAAGAGTTCGTAGGTGGGATTGGGAGGAGTTTCGAAAGCCCCGGTGATCACGTAGACATCGCCCCGCCGGGTTCCGACGGCCAGTTTTTGATCGGGAAGGATTTCAAAACTGCCGGGGTGCATAGGCACCTCGGGAGGAATGGGGATGTCGATCAGTGGATAGTATTCCGCTTCCGCTTCGGCGGTGCCCCACATTGTGCCGAGGTCTTCGGCAAGGGAAAGTGCAGGCAGGCCGAGCAGGCCCAAGGTCAGAGATTTGAGGATCGTGTTTACCATCGGTATTCCAGGTGAAGGGTTGTTTTGCCGGCAGGCAGGGTGATTGGGATCAGAAGTTCCTGGGGGTCGCCGTCGCGAATTTCACCACCGTTTGCGCCGGAGAGGTGGAGCTTGAGAGAGTCGATTTGCCAGCCGTTTTTGGCGGAGGTGATTTTCTTACCGGAAGCGACGCGGAAGTGGAATTTCTCCTGCGGTGCGGTGGCGTTGAAAGTCATGGTCCGCTTGAAGTAGGCCTTGCCCTTTTCATCAAGAGCGTCCTCGAAGAAGTCTTCAACTGAGATCTCGCCATAGTGGTAGAGGAAGGTCGGGCGCTTTTCTTTGTTGAGACGATAGCCGCGATATTGGTATCCGTGATCGTGGGGGAAGGTGTAGTTGGTCTTTCCTTTGTAGGGCCAGGGGCCGTCCATGTCGGTGAGACGATGGAAAGGAATGCCTTCGGGGAAGGTAATGCGATTGTCACCACGGAGCTGGAAACTGCCGTGGTTCACATTGGCGAACTCGCCTTTCCAAAGGTGGCGGAGATTCATTTCACGGGAGTCGAAGACGAGGCTGATGCGTTCGGGGTATCCCACGCCGATGCCGCGGTAGCTGGCGGGTCCGCGACCGCGGCACATCACGGTTTCATCGGCGACGCGAAGTTCGCGGGATTGGCGGGAGAGGCCCTTGGGACTTTTGGCCCGTTGACCGTCAGAGAGATAGGCCCAAAGAGCTTCGATTTGTTGATCGGTGTCGCCGTTGAGAATTTCCTTTCGGATGGCCTGACCGCCGGGCCAGTAGCTGGGCATGATGACGGTAGGGTGGAAGCGGGATGGTTGGCGCATGTAGAGATGGAACCAATTCTTTTGCAGTCGTTCGGTAGTATGAATGAGGTCGAGGGCTCCTGCTCCGCCGGATTTTTGGCCGTTGAAATCGTGGCACGCGATGCAGCTGAGGCCACCCGCTCCGATCATTTGGTAGCCGGCATTTTTGGACTCACGAATAGTGACGACTTTGGGGAGGGTCGCTTCCTCCAGAGAATCGACCTTGCCGAATCCCTCGACGAGATGGCCCACGTTGGCTTCGCCGAAGAGGGGCATGCGGGTGTTGAGGTATTCGCGCTGGCGGCCTCCGTGAACGAGGATTTCCTTGAGCCAGGATTTGGTGAGCTTGGCGCCAACGTGAGTGAGCGGTGGTGGAAGGCGACCCTGGTCGCCGAGAGTTTCCGAGGTCCCGGTAAAGTAGGGATTGCGCTCGGGAGAAATTCCACCGAGGCCTTCGCGATCGTGGCAGGCGATGCAATTGAAGGTGGTGAGGGTTTTGTTGACTCGTTGGTGATCGGTGAAAGGTATGGCTTCGGCCCTGGGCAAGGCTTGGACGATGAGTTTCTTTTGTTTCGGGGTGAGATCGAAGCGAGGAGTGGTCGGACTGGCGGAGAGGCATCCGTGGTCGTTCTTGAGCGCGGAGAGTGCGGGATAATTTTTCGGAGTGGACTTGATGTCGTCGTGGCATTTTGCGCAGCCAAAGTTTCCGAAGTGCGCTTTTCCTTTTGCCGCGAGGTCCGGATTAACCTTGAGAGGGTTCACGACGGGAATGGCTTGATCCGAAGTTGCGAGGAGGGAGGAAGGAATGGTTTGACGTTTGAAACCGGGGCCTTCCATTTCGAACTTGAGGAACGCGTTCCTTCCGGTCTGAAAGTAGGTGAATTCGATGGGATTCCATCCCTCTTTGAGATTGCCGGTGCCGGTGAGTTTTTTGACTCCGCGACGATCACTGGGAGCTTCGTTGAGGATTTCCTTCCCGTTGAGGAGGAGTGAACCGCCGTTCATTTCGAGGTGAAAGGTATAGGCACCAGGAGTGTTGATATTGAGGAATCCCTTGAAGCGGATGGCGGTGTGTTGAGGGACTTTCCCATTTCCGCCCTGGAAGGTTTTGAGTGAGAAGTCGTCGGTTTGTCCGGCCTTCTCCGCTTGGACGTCGCCCTTCAGTCCTTCCCAAACCTTTCCACGCCATGTGGTGTAGGCGAGCTTTCCGGGAATGCGGGTATCTTTCAGCAGATAGTGTGTGATGCGGTCGAGGTCTTGACCGGGAATGCCGAGGTCCGGCATACGACCGGACGGGCGGACTGAGTGAGGATGCTGGAGGAATTCGCGGAGGCTTTTGTGTGAGTATTTTTCGGAAAGGTTTCCAAGAGGGACGGAGGTCTTGCGCAGGAGTTCCTTGCCATCGGGATCGCGCGGCGAGTGGCAGGCGACGCAACCGACGGAGTGGAAGAGTTCGTTTCCTTTGGAAGCCGCGACGGAATCGGGAGCTTCTTGCTTGAACTCCTGGCCCTTGTTGAGAGAGACGAGGTAGTGCGTGATCTCGGTCGCGATGGTTTCCTTTTCCTGCTGGCTTAAGGAATCCGGGAGACCGGGCATGGTGGTGCCGGGTTTAACCGTGTGCGGGGAGGCAATGAACTTTTTGAGATAGTCCGGATTCACACGAGCTCCAACAGAGGATAGGCGCGGGGACTTTCGGGAGGCGGCGGTGAGGGATTCGTCAGCTTTGTGACAGGCCACACAGTTGAGTTCCTCTATGAGCACCCGGCCTTTCAATCCGGGTGCCAGTTGGCTCGATTCGACGCCGGGAAGAATGACCTGTGCGTGACTCAGGGAGAGAGCCGCCAGAAAGATAAAGAAAAATGATCTCATAAATAGGGCAGGGCCAGCATGTCGATTGCCAAAGCGCGCGACAAGGAGGCATTTAGCTCCGGAAAGGGGATGTGTTGCCTCACAAGAGAAGACACCCTGCGGATTGTTCGTTGAGTGTGACGAGATCTCGACAAGACAGGATTAGGATCCGGAAATTTCAAGCCAGCAGACTTAGCCCATCTTTAACATGCCGAACTTGGATCCCCCGGTAAGCGTTCAATGATCCGCTAGGCAATCGCCCTGCGGCCGAAACGGAAAAACGGTCTCCGTGATCGATTTCCGTATTAGAAAGGAATACACTTCAAAGATATGATGAAACCCATCGTGCAAATCTCTCTCGATCTTACCTCCATTGACGAGGCTATTGAAACCGCCGCCCTCGCCATGCGGGCCGGAGTCGATTGGTTGGAGGCCGGCACCCCTCTCATTCTCGCCGAGGGGCTCCATGGAGTTTGCAAACTCCGCGAAGCCTTTCCCGACGTCCCCATCGTCGCCGACCTAAAGACGATGGATGGCGGCTATCTTGAGGCCGAAATGATGGCCAAAGCCGGAGCGACCCATGTCGTGGTGATGGCCCGCGCTCATGAGGAAACGATCAAGTGTGTCGTGCAAGCCGGAAAGGATTACGGCATCAAAGTCATGGGCGACAACCTTGGCTGCCCCGACATGATTGCGGGGGCAAAGCTCCTCGAAGACCTCGGTTGCGATTACGTCATCCATCACATCGGCTACGACGAGCGACGTGGCATCGCCGCCGCTGGAAAGCGGATGCCCAACCCACTCGATCAACTCCGCGAGATCGTCGAAGCCGTCTCGGTTCCCGTGCAAGCGGTCGGCGGTCTCACCCTCGAACAAGCAATTGAGTGCCCCTGCCATGGCGCGCCCCTCGTCGTCCTCGGTGCCCCGCTCACCATCGATGCCGATGCCTTCAAAACCGCCGACGGCGACCTCGAAGCTTCCCTGCGACTCATCTGCAATGCGATCCACCTACAGGACGTCTCCGACTTCTAATAACACCATCATGAACTCTCCAGCCGTCGTCAATTATGCCCCCGAACCCGGATCGGTCGAACTCCGCGAAATCAAACGTCCCACCATCGCCCCCGATGAAATCCTCCTCGAAGTCGCCAACGTGGGAGTATGCGGCAGCGACCTGCACCAATGGACCGGGAACCAATCCTGGCCGGTAAACTACCCGGTCGTCCTTGGGCACGAGTTCGGAGGAAATATCGTCGAACTCGGCGCGGACGTGACCGGTTGGAAGGAAGGTGATCGCGTTGTTTCCGAAACCGCCGCCATCATCGACCAAAATAATCCCATGAGCCGTCGCGGGCTCTACAATCTCGACCCCACCCGCAAGGGATTTGGCTACGGAGTGAACGGAGCCATGACCCGCTACGTCTGCGTCCCTTCCCGCATCCTCCACCACGTGCCCGACTCGCTCCCTTTTGAACAAGCCTGCCTCACCGAACCCTGCTGTGTTGCTTACAATGCCGTCGTCAACAATGGCCGCATCCAACCGGGCGACCGTATCGTTGTTCTCGGCCCCGGCACCATCGGCATTCTCTGCGCGGCCATGGCCCGCCTCTGCGGAGCACAAGTCGCCATCGTAGGTCTTGAACAAGACGCCCACCGCCTCGAAATCGCCAAAGGCTACGGCTGCGAAATTATCATCGGCGACGCCACCCCGTGGGCCATGGAACGCGACGGTCTCGGCTGCGATGGCGTCATCGATGCCGCCGGAGCCAGCGCCACTTTAAAAATCGCCCTCGAAATTGTCCGCCCCGCCGGCTGGATCAGCAAAGTCGGTTGGGGACCGCAACCTTTGGGATTCAACCTCGATCAACTCGTGCAGAAGAACATCACCCTGCAAGGGAGCTTCAGCCACAACTGGCCCATCTGGGAGCGCGTCCTCGCCCTCCTTTCCAGCGACCAACTCGACGTGCGACCCATCATTGGCGGCGTCTGGGGCTTTTCCGATTGGCACGAAGCCTTCGAAAAAATGCACAAAGGCGAAGTGGTGAAATCTGTTCTCCGTCCCGACTAATTACCATGAGACTCGAAGACAAAATCATCATCGTCACCGGCAGTTGCACCGGCATCGGTAAAGCCATCGCCAAACGCTGCGTCGCCGAGGGAGCCAAGGTCGTCATTCACGGACTCGAAGAAGATCTTGGAAAGGAAGTCGTGACCGAACTCGGAACCGACAAGGCCATCCTACACATCGAAGACCTCCGCAACGAGGGCTGCCCCGGCCGCCTCGTGGACCTCGCCGTCTCCACTTTTGGCAAACTCGACGCAGTGGTAAACAACGCCGCCCTCGTCGCCTCCGGCAACCTCCACGATACCGACAGCGAGCAGTTTCTCAAGGTTATCTCCATCAACACGCTCGCTCCCTTCCTCCTCATCCAGGCCGCACTCCCTCATCTCCGCACCGCGAAAGGCTGCGTCCTCAATATCGGCAGCATCAATGCCTGGAGCGGCGAACCCAATCTCCTCGCCTACAGCATCAGCAAGGGCGCGCTCATGACGATGACCCGCAATCTCGGCGATACCCTGATGCGCGAGGATGCCGTCCGCATCAACCAGATCAACCCCGGCTGGGTCCTCACCGAGAACGAAGCACTCCGAAAACAAGAGCACGGCCTCGCCTCGGACTGGGACGCCCATCTCCCCGCCGTCTTCGCCCCCGCCGGACGCATCCTCCGCTCGGACGAAATCGCCGCCGCCGCCCTCTTCTGGCTCTCAGACGAATGCGGCCCCGTCAGCGGCCAGGTTATGGAACTCGAGCAGTTCCCCCTCATCGGGCGAAATCCACCGAAAGATACTACCACGATTCCTTAATCAATCCCTCTCCAAACAGAATCGTAAAACGCGCCAGCGAAAGGAGTAGCGGCGAGTGCGCCACGACTTGTTTCCCCCGCTCTCAACATCACCTTATCACTCAAAAAACACTCATTTCCAAACCATGCCACGCCTCGCCGCCTTCCCCAAAGCCTTCATGCATGCCCTTTGTAAAGATGGCAC
>JBLHUR010000072.1:0-27882 GCA_047629805.1 Akkermansiaceae bacterium
GAGGGCACGGATGGCGACGGTGACGGTCTCGCGGAGCATGTCGTGATCGAGCATGCCGTCTTTTGTAATATGGCTGTCGAGGACGACGGAGCCGAGGTTACAGACGGCGGTTTCTTCGTCCGAGGTGTTGAGGGTGATCTCGGTGCAGAGGTTGCTGGAGTGGATGACGCCGGTGTGGTCCTGCGGGCTGCGGAGGTTGCAGGGATCCTTGAAGGTGATCCAGGGGTGACCGGTTTCGAAGATCATCTTGAGCATCTTTTTCCAGAGGTCGATGGCTTCGACCTTGCGGGACCAGATCTTGCCTTCTTCGGCCAATTTCTCGTATTCGAGGTAGCGGAGTTCGAAGGCCTTGCCGTAGAGGTCGTGGAGGTCGGGACACTCGTTGGAGCGAAGGAGGGTCCAGCTTTCGCGAGCTTCCATGCGCTTCATGAAGAGATCGGGGACCCAGTTGGCGGTGTTCATGTCGTGGGTGCGGCGGCGCTCGTCCCCGGTGTTGACGCGGAGCTCGAGGAAATCCTCGATGTCGTTGTGCCAGGTTTCGAGGTAGGCGCAGCCGGAGCCGCGGCGTTTTCCGCCTTGGTTGACCGCGATGAGCTGGTCGTTGTGAAGCTTGAGGAAGGGGATGACGCCTTGGGATTCGCCATTGGTGCCCTGAATGTAGCCACCGGTGCCGCGGACGGCGGTCCAGGAGCCACCGAGTCCGCCGGCCCACTTGGAGAGGTAGGCGTTTTCGGCGATGCCGCGCTGCATGATGGATTCGATGGAGTCATCGACCTTGTAGAGGTAGCAGGAGGAGAGCTGGCTGTGGAGGGTGCCGGAGTTGAAGAGGGTTGGCGTGGAGGAGCAGAATTTACGACCTTTGTAGAGGTTGTAGAGGCGGATGACCCAGTCTTCGGCGTTCGTTTTCTCGGCTTTGAAGAGGCCCATCGAGACGCGCATCCAGAAGAACTGGGGGGTTTCCATGCGGCGGGCTTTTTTGCCGGTTTTGTCGACCTGGAGGTAGCGGTCGTAGAGGGTGGAGATGCCGAGGAAGTCGAAGTCGAGGTCGGCGGAGGGATCGAGGGCGTCGGCGAGGCGGTCGAGGTCGTATTTGTCGAGGATGTCCTGGCTGATGCGCTTGATTTTGACGCCGTGGCGGAGGTAGGACTTGAAGTTCTGCTTGTGAGCTTCCTTGAGGGACTCGATCCCATCGGTCTGGATGTTCCAGGGGAGGACTTCTTCGTAGATGTAGGAGAGGAGGATGCGGCCGGCGAACTTGGCCATGTCGGCGTCCTTCTCGAGGAGGGACTTGGAGTTGAGGATGATCGTCTTTTTGAGGTCCACGGCGGAGATTTCGGTGCCGATGGAGCGGCGGAGTTCCTTCTCGATGGCTTCCTCGCTCATGGAGAGAGTGAGGCCGATCATGCCGAACTGGATGCGCTTCTTGAGCTCGGCGCCGTCCCAGAAGGTGGACTGGCCGTCCTCGGTGGTGACGGTGACAAAGGATTCCTGGGCGGGGTCCTCCATTTCGATGGGATTCTCGAGGCGGAGGCGGGAGCGCTCGTCGCGGTAGCGGACGTAGTGAGCGGCGACCTTGAAGTGGCCTTGGCGCATGAGTTCGTCTTGGACGTGGTCCTGGACGTCTTCGATATGGACGAAGGCTTGGTCGCCGAGGCGGATGAGGGCGGTGACGGCGCGGGCGATGGCTTGGGCCGGTGCGGGGTCTTCTTTGAGGGTGAGGAAGGCGCGGGAGACGGCTTGCTCAATTTTGGTCTCGGACCAGGGGACGACATTGCCATTACGCCGGATGAGGCGGACGGGCATATTTTCCTGGGGGGTATCCGTGACTGAAATTTCGCCTTTGAGGTCAAGGGAGCGTTGGAAGACGAGGGACTTGGCGACGTCGTGGGCGTCGTTCTCAATGAGGGCCTTCTCGATGAGGAGGTAGAGGTCGTTTTGGGAGAGTTTGAGCTGACCTCCGCGCTGGACCTGCTGCATGAGGGAGGCGGAGACGCGCTGGGCCACGCTGCCGACGAAGGAGCGGTTTTGTGGGGAGAAGATGGAGTCCTCAGGCTCGTTTCGGGAGATGAGGAGGTTTGTTAAAGAGCGGCCGATGGCGTCGGCGACGTCGGCGAGGGAGAAGATCTCGTCAAGGCCGGCGCGGGTGACGGTGATTTCTGGGATGGGAGTGCGTTGGTCGGTGGCGAGGATGTCGCGCCAGGCGTGTGCGGAGACGGAGGCGGCGCGGTTTGCGACGGTTTCTTTGAGGGCTTGGTCTTCGGAGAGAGAAAGAGAGCGATACATTTGTGCGGAATGAGTTGGAAAATTAAGAGCGTGAGGGAGAGATGGAGAAAGTTTGCTAGGTTTCAGGATTCAGGCTTGGTTGAGGGGCCTGACTGGATGGCTGAGGGGGCTTGGTTGGGTGTCGTTGAGGATCGTTTCGGGAGCTTATTTTTTTTTGCGGTGCTGGATTGCTTTGATGAGGTCTTGAAGCATTGCTGAGATTTCGCGGGTTTCTTGAATCATTGGGAGGGTGTTTTTTAGGAGGGGGAGGTTTAGGTCGGTCTGTGCTTTTTGGGCGATATAGCGTTGGGTGCGAAGTTCGGCGCAGGAGCCTTTGGCAATTCTTAGGAAGCGGATGGTTTCTTGGTCGCTGTCTCTTTCGTAGCCTTCGGCGATGTTCGCAGGAATTGAGAGGGAGCAGCGAGAGATTTGGTCTTTAAGGGTGAAGTTTTTGAGGGTGTAAACTGAGATGAAGGCGTCAACGGCGAGGCGGGAGGAGCGTTTCCAGACTTCAAGGTCTTCGAGGTCTTCAAAGGTTTGGGCGGCCATCTCTCTCTAAGTTTGCTAGGTTACAGGTTTCAGGCTTGGTCGTGATGATTAGAAACCTGAACCCTTTTACCTAGCAAACTTAGCCCGCAGGGCGCTTAGAGATCGTCGTCGGTGTAGCCGGTATCCTCGAGGGCGCTGGCCTTTTGGTATTCGGTGACTTTACCTTCGAAGAAGTTTTGCTCCTTTTTAAGGTCGATGGCTTCGGAGAGCCATGGGAAGGGGTTTTCGGTGTTGCCTCCTTGAAGGGGCTCGAGGCGGCAGTTGACGAGGCGGCGGTCGGAGATGTAGTCGATGTATTGTTCGAATTCGACGATGGAGAGGCCGACGGCGTCGACGGGGAGACAGTCTTTGATGAAGTCTTTTTCGAGGCGGACGCCTTCGGCCATGGTTTGGCGGAGATCTTCTTTGAACTCGGGGGTCATGATGTCGGGATTTTCGATGACAAGGGAGTTGAGGAGCTGGCGGAAGACTTCGATGTGATTTGATTCGTCGCGGAGGGTGTAGCGGAACATTTGGCCGATGCCGGGGAACTTATTCTGGCGGGAGAGTGAGAGAATCATGCCGAAAAGGCCGTAGAACTGAGTCCCTTCCATGACTTGGCCGAAGATAAAGATGTTTTTGGCGAGGGCCTGCTTGTTTTCAAGGAGGGTGAGGTCGACGTCGCGGCGGAGGGCGCGGGAGTTGGAGACGACGAAGTTGTTCTTGGCCTTGATGGTGGGGATGTCCTCAAACATGGCCTCGCATTCGTGCGGGTTGATGCCGAGGCTGGAGATCATGTAGACGAGGGAGTCGGCGTGGATGTTTTCTTCGTGAGCGTGGCGGCCGAGGACGAGTTTCAGCTCGGGGGCGGTCACTAATTCGCGGACGACGTGGAGGATGTTGTCTCCGACGATGCCTTCGGCAGCGGAGAAGTAGCCGATGCCCATTTTGATGATCCAGCGTTCGACGTCGGAGATCTCACTCCCCTGCCATTGCTGGATATCGGTCTGCATCTGGATGTCCTCGGGCTCCCAATGGTTGCCCTTCATCGTTTTGTAGAGGTCGTAGGCCCACTGGTATTTCAGGGGGAGGATATTGAAGAACATGGTCTCGCGGCCGTTGATGACGGATTTGGCGGCGATGGCGGCGTCGGCTTTGTCCTTATCGAGGACGAAAGTGCGGTCGCCGAGAGTGATGGTAGTGGTATTTGACATGGGGTGAGGGGTGTGATTTTTGGAGAGATTCTTTGCTGGAGTTAAATATCAGGGAGTCAGTGCGAGCAGACTGGCACACTAAGGTCGGGAAGGCGTTTTCCGCAAGGTGAATCTCTCACATGTGGTATGCACAAATTATTAACAATACCACATGTAGTGGTATTGCGGATTTATCGGCAGATTGGGATTTCTGGGTAAGAGGGCTAAATTACTGATTTTTAAGGTGGTTCAAGGGAGTTCAAGGGAGTTCAAGGGAGTTGGAGGGTGAATCGAGAGCGCGCAGGCGGAGGCTCTGGGGTTCGAAAAAAAAGTGATTTTGTGAGGGGAAGGCTGGCGGGCAGAATTTGTTCAAAAAAGTGAGGGATCGGGGAAGGTGAAGGAGTGGGCTGAGGGGGTATTTAAGATGGGCAAAGGGATAAAATTTTTAAATGAGGGGGATTTTGAAAGATTTTCAAGGGGATGGAGATGGCTCACGCGGAGATGCCGAGCTTGGTTGGGGGAGGTCTCACACGGGGCAGCGGAGGTTTTCACCGCGAAGGATGGGGCTTGGTTACTCTTCTTGCGTAGCGAAGTGGCGAGGGTGCCACGGCTCCTTTGGGGTTGGGGGGCTTAGGTTGCGGGACACTCAGGAGAGATGTCCTTCCTTGAGGCACTAGGCTTTGTGGCAGCCTTTTAGGTGATCGTTGACTAAGCCCATGGCTTGGATGAAGGCGTAGGCGGTGATGGGGCCGACGAAGGTCCAACCTCGTTTTTTGAGGTCCTTGCTGAGGGCGGTGGACTCGGCGGTTTTTGTTAGGGTTTGGGCTTTTTGCCAGGTTAGGGGAGATTTTCTGGCCGGGGGCTGGAATTGGAGGAAGTAGGCGTGGAGGTCCTTGAATTCGGTGAGGAGTTCTTGGGCGCGGTGGGCGTTGTTGATGGTGGAGAGGATTTTACCGCGATGGCGGACGATGCCGGCGTCGAGAACGAGGCGCTCGATGTCGGCTTCGTTGAATTTGGCGACTTTGTTGAAGTCGAAGTTGGCGAAGGCGGAGCGGAAGTTTTCGCGTTTGCGGAGGATCGTGAGCCAGGAGAGGCCGGCTTGGAATCCCTCGAGGCAGATCTTTTCGAAGAGTCGGAAATTATCAGTGACTCCCCCACCCCATTCTTCGTCGTGGTATTTAAGGTATTGTTCGTCGGTGCCGGGCCACCAGCAGCGGGTTTTGCCATCGGAGCCGGTGATGATGCCGTTTTTTGGGAGGGTCATGAGAAGCTCAGTTTACGGTCGAGGGAGCGGTATTGGATGGCTTCGAGGACGTGGTCAGGGCCGAGGATTTCTGCTCCGGCGAGGTCGGCGATGGTGCGGGCGACTTTGAGGATGCGGTCGTGGGCGCGGGCGGAGAAGTTGAGTTGCTCCATCGCCTGTTCGAGGAGCATGGAGCATTCGTCGGAGACGACGCAGTGTTGGCGCATGACTTTTGGGCCCATGTCGGAATTGGTGCGGGTTTCGGGGAGGTCGGCGAAGCGCACCTTTTGGAGGTTGCGGCAGTTCATGACGCGCTCGCGAACGGTGGCGGAGGATTCGCACTGTTCGTCGGAGGTGAGTTGCTTGTAGTTGATGAGGGGGACTTCAACGTGGAGATCGATGCGGTCGAGGAGGGGGCCGGAGATTTTTGCGCGGTAGGATTCGACTTGGCGGGGGTGGCAGCGGCATTGGCGGACGGGGTCGCCATAGAAGCCGCAGGGGCAGGGGTTTAGGGCTGCTACTAATAAGAATTTTGTTTGGAATTTCAGGGTTCCTGCGGCGCGAGATATCGTGACTTCGCCGTCTTCGAGGGGTTGGCGGAGGACTTCGAGGGTGGAACGGCGGTATTCGGGGAGTTCGTCGAGGAAGAGAACGCCGTTGTGGGCGAGGGAAATTTCGCCAGGGCCAGGGTTGGTGCCGCCGCCGAGGAGGCCAACGTCGGAGATGGTGTGGTGGGGACTGCGGAAGGGGCGGCCGGAGACGAGGCCTTCGCGCGCGTCGAGGAGTCCGGCGACGGAGTGGATGCGGGTGGTCTCGATCGCTTCCTGCTCGGTCATGTCGGGCATGATGGTGGCCATGCGTTTGGCGAGCATGGATTTACCGGTGCCGGGAGGGCCGACCATGATGATGTTGTGTCCGCCGGCAGCGGCGATTTCGAGGGCGCGTTTGACGTTGTGCTGGCCTTTGACTTCGTCGAAGTCGGCGGCGTGTTCGCGGTTGTTTGATTGGGTGATTTTCGGCCGAGGCTCGGGGGGACGGGTGGAGTCTTGGCCGGTGACGAATTGCCAGGCTTCGTGGAGGGATTTGAGGCCGTAGACTTCGAGATCGGAGACCATGGCGGCTTCGCGGGCGTTTTCGGCGGGGAGGAGGAGGCGTTTTCGGCCGGCCGCTTTTGCTCCGAGGGCGATGGAGAGGGCTCCTTTGACCGGGCGAAGGGTTCCATCGAGGGCGAGTTCCCCGACGATCATGAGGTCACGGGCTTGTGGGAGTTCTTCTTCCTGCTCGCAAGCGATCATGGCGAGGGCGATAGGGAGATCGAAGGAGGGGCCTTCTTTTCGGAGATCGGCAGGGGCGAGGTTTACGGTGTGGACGCCGTAGACGAAGTTCATCGCGGAGGCGAGGATGGCGGTGGTGACGCGGTCGCCGGATTCACGGACGGCGGCATCCGGGAGGCCGACGATGTTGATGCGGCCGGCATTGTTGCCATCGGCTTCACGCGCGGCGACTTCGACCTCAACCTCAACGGCTTCGACTCCGCGCAGGGCGGCACTGTAGATCTTGGAAATCACCTCTTATTTTTACTGTTCAGGAGAGCAGTCGTCACGCTTTTGTTTTGCGGAGTTTGATTGCGGGGGATTTTCTCGCTAGGGTGGTGGCGTGCTACAGATCGTTTTTAATGAAATCAGTGCGGCTGAAATTTCGCAGCTGGGTACTTTGGAACAGCTTGAGTTGCTGGATGAATTCAAGGTGACGGAGAAGGATCTGGAGAACCTGGATGATGAGCGCTTTGGAAAAATCGCGCGGGATGGAAAAACGCTTTACCGGTTTCGGACGGCGGACTGGCGGTTTTACTTTGAAGTGGCGAAGGATCAGGTGGTGGTGCATCGAGTCCTACACCGCGGGACGTTTTCGGACTTTTTGTTCCGGTCGAAGTTGCCGCTGGGGGAGGATGAAGCGCTGGCGGAGTCGAAGCATTTTTGGCAATTGATCGACGAGGGTCGGCAGGCAAGGAGGGGCTAGTGGCGGAACCGGTTTATGAAAGCAGTGGGCGGGGCCCATCGACAAGGACGGCCTTTGTTGGCTCTGACGAACCAAGTCAGCAACAGAAACAAGCTCCATTTTCTTCATGGCCCGTCAAGAAGTTGATCGCCAGCAGGTAAAGCCGCAAAACTCACGACCCTTTCGTGGCCAATCGGAGTCCATTCCGAATCGAAACCATGTAAGCGGTAGCGGAATCGGATCTTCTCCGGGGATTGGTCATGGAAGGCCGTAAAGCGGAATTTCAAGTCGTCCGTGCCCGGCTTCAGATGAGTGGTGCCCTCTAGCTCATCCCCTCCCACCGTCATCCCCTCGTATGGCTAAACCACCCGGCCTCATCATTTTTCAAGTCATGCCATATTGCCTCGGTTTGCTCATAGTTGAGGGCTCCCACCTCTTCCTGGACCAGACTAAGCTGCTCCACTTCTTCACCGATTGCGGAGATGATTACCTCGTTGATCGCGTGACCAAAGGCAGCGGAGGCGTCTCCTGCGTCATCGCCTAGGGCGAGCCTGCCACCGGAGCCTGATGCGTGTTGCCTCTCCAGCAAACTGAGATCGATACTCTCCGGATGGATCGCGAGGAGCTGGGAAATTTCGTAGCGCCCGGCGTGGTCACCCTGGTATTGCCCGCCCGTCCATTCCGGATCGGTCTTGACGGTGACGGGAAGGCTGGTGGCACGGGTGAAGGCGGCGGCGGTTTTTCGCAGGTCGTTTTGGCTGCCACCAGCGTGGCCGCTCACGACGATAACGGCATGGAAACCGGCATTGTGGAAAGCGCGGAGTTGGTAGAGGAAATGGTAGCAGACGACTTCCGGAGGCATGCCGCCGAGACGCGGATTTGTCTCGCCGACCACCTCCTCCAACCATGGCCGATGGAAGCCACACTCGTGGATATGATAGCCCTGCGTCGGGGCCACGATACCCCCGAAACGGCGCGCCGCTTCTTCGCAATAGTAGTCGGCTTTTAAGGTATCGAGCCCGAAGGGAGCAATGTGCCCGTGAGGCTCGCAGAGCCCGATGGGCAGGTAAACGAGCGGGCACGAATCAAGCCGCGACATAAAATCATCGGGGCGGAGATGCTCCCAGCGGACTGTTGTGAGTTGAGCTGGCATGATCTGTTAGAGAACTTTCCCCCCGTAGAAATTACGAATCCAGCGATGGTGATCACGTAATTCAGTGAAAGCGGCCTGGCTGAGCGGAGGCTCCCCGAGCGCGCGGATATTTTCCTCGGCGTATTCACGAATGTGCATCGATGAAAGCGCGGTGGTGACGCCGGGATGCACAAGCACGTATTTCAAAGCGAGCGCCGCTAAGTTGACCGCCTCGCCGGGGACGAATTTACGCAAGGCGTCCACTCGTTTGAGGTAGGTTTCGCGTGGCCCCATGTCGAAGTAATTTGCGCGGAAGTCGCCTTCCGCAAAGGTGCTCTCTGCACTGAGGCTGCCAGTCAGCCCGCCCTCATCGAGAACGCAACGCGCGAGCACCGCGACCTCGTTTTTTTGGCAAAGCGGAATGAGGCAATCGAGCGGATATGGGTCGAAGATATTGAAGACCGTTTGCACCGAATCGAGGCGTCCGCTTAACACTAGTGGCAGTGCGATATCGTGCCGATGATCAGGGAGGGAGATGCCGAGTGCCTTGATCTTCCCTTGGCTTTTGAGCGCCTCCAACTCATCGAGCCAGTAGCCTTCCGTGCCCCAGTTCGCCCAGTAGAGGTGCATCTGATAGAGGTCGAGGCATTCGACTCCCATGGTACGCAGCGAAGTCTCAGCCTCACGGGTAATGTGACCTTTTGGAAAGCATTCCTCGACCGGTTCAGGACGGGCCCACTGTGAGAGCGGACCGATGCATTCGGCCTTGCTCGCGATGAAGGGCGCCGCTCCCGACCAGCCTTTCAAGGCTTTGCCGATGATCGCTTCGGACTCGCCATAGTGCCGCGCAGTATCGATGAAATTCACGCCCTGCTCCCAACACGATCGGATGGTCTCGATGGACTCCGACTCGTCGAAATCACCGAAGACGCCCTTCAGCCCGAAGGCTCCGAAGCCGAGGCGTGAGACGGGGGTTTTTAGTTTTGGAAATGGATTGGTTTGCATTTTGGTTTTTAAAATTCGTCGTAGGCGATTTGACCGCGTGCCACGCCGAGACCATCGAGCATCTGCTTGCAGGCCTCGATCATCATGGGAGGGCCACAGAGGTAGAATTCGAGGGATCCCGGCGAGGGATGTTCGTCGAGATACTTGGCCGCCACGACCTCATGGATGAAGCCGGTCTCCCCTTCCCAAGCGTCCTCGGGAAGCGGTGATGACAAGGCGAGGTGGAAGGAAAAATTCCCATGCTCCCTCTCAAGCCGATCAAAAATATCGGCGTGATAGATCTCCTGCCGGGAGCGTGCGCCATACCAAAAGCTCATCTTGCGAGCACTCCCATCGTTCTCCAGCAAGTGACTGAGGTGCGCACGCAACGGCCCCATCCCGGCCCCACCGCCGATGTAAATCATCTCTTTTTGGGTGGGCTTGATATGGAAGTCACCGAAGGGGCCGATGGCCTCGATGGTGTCGCCCGGCTTCAGTGAAAACAGGTAACTTGAACCCACTCCCGGCGGGCAATCCTGGCCACCCGGCGGGGTGGCAATGCGCACGTTGAGCTTGATCACGCCGTCTTGAGCCGGGTTGTTTGCGAGCGAGTAATTGTTGCGCCGCCCCTTTTCGGTGTTCTCGGCGACGAGGTCGAAGAGGTGGTGATTTTCCCAGACGGCCGCGTAGGGCTCGGGGATTTCGAAATCGCGGAAAGCGATCCCCTCGAAAACAGGAATGGCGAATTGCAAGTAATCGCCAGGAGTGAAATCAATCTCTTCTCCGATCGTTTCGAGCGTAATTTCGCGGATGAAGGTTGCGACGCTGCGGCTGCTAGTGACACGCAACGGGTAGCTCTTTTGACTCCGGGCACCCGATCCCCCGGCACGCTCGACATTGAGCCAAATACGGCCCCCGCGTTCCTCGACCGGATAGGTGGCGAGGCCGCGACAGATCGGAGTGCGCGCCGGCGATCCATCAGCGAGGTTGAAGCGACCGTTGTGCTTCGGGCATTCGATCATCCCGCCTTTTACCAAGCCGCCCGCGAGGTGGGTGTTGCCGTGAGTGCAGACGCCATCGCTGGCGAAGAGTTGGTTCGAAGCGTCGCGATAGATTGCGAAAGTGCGGTTCCCGCGGTCAAAGCGGAGGACGTCCTCGGCGCCCAAATCGGCAGCGGCGAAGGCTTCCACCCACCCTTCCGCATCGGGCGCCGCTGATGTCGTGTGCGGCTTTTCTCTCTCTCCCTCCGGAGGGGCGGGCAAGATACGCTTCACGTGATAGGCAGGGTCTTTGACCTGCTTGAGAAGGGTCTTTGGAATTTCTTTCCAACAAGACCAGAGCGAGGGATAAGGCTCGGGGCAATCGTCTTTAATGAGCTCGTGCAAGCGTGGCACCGCGTGGTAGGGCACGAGCGGAAACATGTGGTGCTCGACGTGGTAGTTCATATTCCAATAGAGGAAGCGATTGATAATATTGCTGTGAAAGGTGCGGCTGTTCAGGCGATGATCGAGCACGTTTTCCGCCATCCCGGTGTGCTGTGTGAGTCCATAGATCAGCATCAACCAAGTCCCAAAAAGTTGGGGCAAGCCCACGAAAAGCAACGGCAAGATGCTGCCCGTGGCGATCGCCAAGCCAATCACGCCGAGGTAGATCAACACATAGATCCGCGCCCGGCGGAAGACTCCGGCATGCTCCGAAGCGGGGATGAATTCCAATTCGTCTCCCGCCATATTTCCGAAAGAGTGCATGAAGATACGGCGAAAATATTTGGGATATCCTTTGATATTAAAGGCCCCGAGAAAGAGCCCTTTGATATCCGGCGGCCGGGGCACCGCGATCTCCGGGTCACGCCCCAGAATGATGGTATCACTGTGGTGGCGGTTGTGCGACCAACGCCAAACGGTGGACTCGCGCATCACCATGAAGGAGGCGACCTCGTAGAGCGCGTCGTTCATCCAGTCGGTTTTGAAGGCGGTGCCATGGCTCGATTCGTGCCAGCGAGAATCGGAAGTCGAAGCATAAAGGGCCGCGTAAACGAGGTAGGGTAAGACCGCCCACCAGCTCCCCCAGAGCGCGACAGTGAGAGAGGCGAAGCCGAAGATGAGTCCAAACCAGATGAGGGTATCGCGGATCGCCGGACCATCTCGCCGCACCAGGAGCTTGCGCATCTCAGCGCGGGGCACGGCGCATTGATACCAATCAGCCTCGGCCAGCCCAAGCTCGACCGCGCGCTCTGAACTTTTACGGTTCAGGCTGTAGTCTCGCACGGGCAGGCTTCCCATCCGGTCGACGGTCGTTTCAGAAGTGCTCATGGTTTTAAAATTTCAGGCTCACCCGCGCAGGCCAACTTGCTGCATGAGCCGGTTGGTCGCGGTGTAGGCTTCCTCGACCCATTCCACGATGCGCGAGGGTTCGGGCGAGTATTCGAGTTCGATCGACACCACTCCGTCGATCTCCAATTCTTTGATGGCCTGAAGGTAGGGCGCAAACTTGACGATGCCACGTCCCGGCGGGAGGTCGCCGTGGACCTTGCCATCGCAATCGCTGATGTGAACGTGGATCGCCTGCCCCCTCAGTTTGTAAAGTTCCTCCGGTCCGTTATCGGCGAGCGCGAGGTGGGAGATGTCAATATTCGCCCGCACCTGGGGATGATCGCACTCGGTGATGAAGCGCGACATTTCATCGATGTTGTTGAGCAAGCTCAAGCGGAAGGGCTCGAGCTCGAGGGCAATCTCGACCCCCTTGCTCGCGGCGTAGTCGCCGAGGATGCGACAGGACTCGATGGCCCAGCGCCATTGTTCCTCGGGCGGGATCACTTCGCGCTGCCAAATGTATTCGCCAAGCACCAGGAGAATATTGCCCGCGCTCCACTCGGCAGCAAGATCGATGAAGCCCTTACAGCGCTCGATGTGATATTCGCGAACGGGATCATTGAAATCGATGAGCCCGATTGCCACCACCGGCAGCGAAGTGATGGGAAGGTTATTGGAGACGCAAAATTTGCCAATCTCGCGACGTTCGGTCACGTCAAGCGCGCCCGCCTCGGTGAAAATGTCCACACAATCGAAGCCGAGACGTGAGATGTGCCCGAGGCCGGTGAGAGTATCGACTCCGGCCTGACCGAAGGCGCTGTTGATGATTCCTAGTTTCATAAATTTATTCGTTCATTCGTATTTTCGATTTCTGCTAGTGCGACCGGGCGACGTTCTTTCGAACTAAGAACGGCAGCTTCGAGAAGGGCCATGGTGTGCAAATTATCCCGCCCGCTGATCGTTGGTTCACGTCCGTCCCGCAAGGCCCCGAGCAACTCGCCCATCGTACCGCCGAAGGCATCGGGGAACCAACTTCCGGGCAAATCCGGAGCAATGAAGTCCGGGTCGCCCTTACTGGCGTAACGTAGTTTCGACGGACTAGTGTAGGGATCCTGGCACCAGCCGATCTCACCAATCGCGAGGCCATCCAGCCCCTCAATACGATACTCAATCCGGATATCGCCCGGGCAACCTTCACGCGCCGGACCAGTCCAAACATCATCAATGATAACCGCGCGCACGCCCGAGGAATATTCCAGGATAGAGGTGCAAATGCCGTCTTCGTGCTCGAACTCCGTCCGTGGATCGGGTCTCGTGCTGCAATAGATCGATTCAGGATCACCGAGCCAATACCTCATGCAATCGAGGTGGTGAATGGACATGATTTTCAAGGTCGCACTCCCCAGCTCAGCCTGCCACGGCTGCCAGTGAGGAATCCCCCGCATGTCGATGGTCGCGAAAACGGGCGCGCCCAGTTTGCGAGCCTGGAGAAGCTCGCCCGTGGCAGCGACCGAAGGGTCGAAGCGCATGTTTTGATTCACCGCAAGGACGATACCAGCCGTAGCACAAGCCTCGACCAAGGACTGCGCCTCGGCGTAGTCGAGAGCCAGAGGCTTCTGTGCGAGAATTGCCTTGGCCGTGCCACGCGCGCAGGCCTGCCGGATCAATTCAGGCTGCTGCTGGGGCGGCACCGCGATATCGAGCACCTCGATTGTTGAGTCGTCCAAGAGCTCCGCGTAAGTTTCATAGACCGTCTCGACCTCATGAGCCTCGGCGACTTTGCGCGCGTTCCCAAATGTCCGCGAAGCGATCGCGACCGGGTTAAAGCCTCTCTTGCGATAAGCGACGAGGTGGCAATCATTGACAATAAATCCGCTGCCCAGGATCCCGATGCGTGTGCTGTCTGTGAGTTTCATCGCTTGTTATTTTTCGGCTGAGAATTGGTAGGTTGTCGAATGTCGCTGTGGAGTTCCGGGCCGGACTACGATGTCACCAAACCCTCGCTGAGCACCATCTCCAATTGCATTCGGGTATCCTTGGCACTCCAAACACAAGCCACCAAAGGCCGAATACGGCTGCCCCGCCTTGCCGATCAAACTCCCATCAAGCCCGCCGCCTGCGTATATTTGTAAGCATCGGTTCGAGGTCACGGCGTTCAAAACCCGACCGCTGCCCGGGTCGCGCAGATGGACAACCGGACAGCCGTCATTGGCCTCGCCCAGCCAGTAAAGATCTCCGTGTTGTTGCCAAATCCCGGAGATGGCATCGCGCAATCTCTGCTCATTTCGGAAGTCCGCCGCCTGCCCGTCAAGCGATTGTAATTCATCCAAAAGGGTCATCTTTTCATCGGCCACAAAGACATGATCACTGTCGATTTGAAGATGGTGGTCGAGCACGTGCCCACCTCCTTGGCCGGCGAGATTAAAGTAAGAATGATGAGTCAAGTTCACCGGCGTCGCACGCGTGGAGTGGGCTTCGGTTTCGAAGATGAAGGCATTTTCCGCAGTCACGGTGTAAGTTACCGCCAGGTCGACCGACCCCGGGTAACCATTCTCGCCATCTTGACTAGTGTAGCGCAGGCGCAGCGATGGATTTCCATCGGACCGCTCGACCGGCTCGGCAGTCCACAGTTGCTTGTCGATCGCATCACGACCGCCGTGGAGATGGTTGGGAGGATCGTTCACAAGGAGCTGGTAATCGCGGCCTTCGAGCGAAAATTTTCCACCAGAAATCCGACCTGCCACCCGCCCGGCGGTCACGCCAAAGTAGGGATGTTCGCCAAGGTATCCCTCAAGATGATCGAATCCCAAAACGACATCGGCCATGACATCGTTCCGGTCTGGAACCAGTAAACGGGAAACGATGCCGCCGTAGTTGAGCACCTCTAGCTCCAGCCCCCCGGCTCCCCGCAGGGTCCAAGCCTCGACCTCACGCCCATCGGGCAGAGTGCCGAAGACACGGGGGCCGAGGGCAGCGGGACTGGAAAAAGATTCGGTCATTGACCCCGATACCTTACCAAAAAAACCGACCCTTGTCTTCCCGCCCGGTGACCAATAGTTTGCATTATATGACATCGGAGTATGAAGACCTGCACCTCAACCCCGAATATGAGGGGCTGATTTATCTGGCCGACTCCGAATACAATCCACCCATTCTCCGTCCACACAAGCACCGGGAACTGGAGGTGAATCTCGTGGTGCGCGGCTCGGTTACCTACGTCATGGGCACAAAGCGCTACTCATTCGACGCCGGAATGTTGCTCTGGCTCTTTCCGGGCCAACGCCACCAACTGGTGAAACGCAGCAAAGAAGCCCGCCTCTTCGTCGCGGTGTTTAAACCGAATTTGGTCGAGGAAGCTTGCCAAGGTGAGCGCTATGAGTGGCTCAAAAACCCACAGATTGGAGAATCCGAAGCGCTCAGCACCCGTCTCGGGGCTCAAGCGTTCCGCTCGATCCGAGAAGCCATGGATGGACTCGCCGAGGAAGCTCTTGATGTAGCGACCCTGAACCGCGAAGCAGGTTTCGGAATCAATCCTAATTTCCGGTTTCAGCACCAGGATCCGGATTGGCTGAACGCCGGGCTGAGGCAATTGCTCCTGCTCTGTTGGCGCAGCCAAGGCGAGTTCAAAGCCCGGCGCGAGGAGGTCCAGATGCACCCCGCCGTTCGAAAGGCGCTCGACCTTTTGGAAAACGAGGATGGAGAAACCATGAACCGGGAAGACCTTGCTTCCGCCTGCGGCATCAGCTCAGCCTATCTGACCCGGATTTTCCACAAACAAGTCGGCGTGACAATCGGGCAGTATCGGAATTCCATGAAGCTCGGGCGATTTTGGCGCGCCTTCCACGGAAGTTCACAAGCAGGCCTCGCCGAAGCCTCATATACCGCAGGATTTGGCAGCTACTCGCAATTCTATCGAGTCTTCAAAGACGCCTACGGAACCGGTCCCCGTAAATTAATCCCAGATTGAAAGGGCTTCGGGGCCCAACTTGCGCGACGGACTTCACGTCAACACTTTTGAAGATCCCGATACCCGAGGCTTCGCCACCGGAGACCCGCGCTCCTTCCTGCGCCAAGCCGCAGATGGAGCCATCCTCGATGAAGTCCAGCGCGCCCCCCAACTCTTTTCCTACCTTTAAGGCGGGGTCGATGCCGACCGCCGCATGGGTCGCTTCATCCTCACTGGCTCCAGCCAATTCGGGTTCATCTAAGCCCCCTCCTCTCGGCCCTCGATGCCTTATGAAACAAAAACGCCCATACGATCAGGTGAGAGAACAGAAAGCCGGAACCGGCCCACGTCCGGCATGCTTTTCATCTGACCAGTCCTTCCAGCTGCCTTTTTGACTAAGAGTTACAGGCTTGTTGAGAACCGTAACCTGAGCAGCGACACGAAGGGTGGCGTGACAGAAGACACAGGAGCCTTCTGAGATTCCTGGCTGAGCTTTCAAGACCCCGTCACAGGAGGGACAATTAATCCAGATGTTCATCGAATACGCAAGGTAATGTAATTCTTATCATTTTCATCACTAATCTCACCGGAAAACCTAATATTTCTTAACAGAACTCGCTGAACCCCCTGAAATTATAGAAAATAACACCTTTGAAAATTTTCATGAAGCACTTTAAAAGCACCCCCTTTTAGTTAAGCGAACCAAAATTATTTGAGAAACTCAGACAAAAAATGGAAATCCAACAGAAGAACAGAGCAACTTTCGGCAGCAGGACTTTTGCTTCCATGGCCACCCCCGTGGCAAATCACGATCAATCTCTCACCTCTCGAATGAGCCTAGCCAATTTGGGGGGCGAGAAGTTTGCCGATTAGATCCTCTCAAATTTGAGGGCACCTTCCCCTCATAGCCAAACACCCGCTGCCCTAGGATTAGAACAGCGGGTTTTTCGTAGGCGGGGGGAACAGCCAATCACGGCTGCATGATGAACATACGTATGTCACCTCCCATTTCTTTGGTGATATTTATTTCTTCTCTGAATCAAACCCCTCCCCCTCCTTCCCACCGTGCTGGTTCCCACCTCATGCGGCCCGCCAAGGACATTAGCCGATGCTGATAATTTACTCGGACCCGTTCACACAGTTCGTTCAAAGCCCTTCGACAGCCTCTACCGAGCGGGAAGAAGGTTCCAAAATAGCCAGACCATACGACAAAATCACCACCACAAAAGAATCCTAGAGGTCAGCCGAGAGAAAATGAGGATGCTCGATGAAATGCCCGGAACGATGGCGGGCGGGTGACCCGTCTACAATGCGCACGGGAAGCTTTTCAGGGTAGTCGAGATAAATCCCGACCAAGGGAGCGGAGATGGGTTGGTCTTACCATCCTGCTAAACCTCTCCGACAATTACTGAGTGTTGCCACTATGTTACCATTCCCCGCTCCGAAGGGCTGGAACCCTTATAGTAGCAGGTGGTACAGGATGACGGATTCGAACCGCCGACATACTCGGTGTAAACGAGTCGCTCTACCAACTGAGCTAATCCTGCCTCGACCACTTGCGTGCAGGGGGAACTTATGAGGAAAACGGGAGGGAGCGCAAGCGATTTGCGAGCTTGTGTGAAGTTCCTTTCGATGATTGGTTCCGCCTACGATGCATCTTCGCTTTACCGAAAAAGAATTGGCCACGTTGGTGGAGATGGTGAGCTTGTCGACTGAAATGGCGAATTTGAACCCCAACGACGAAGGAAACGCGGGATTTGCGCGCTTTGAGGAGATTGAAAACAAGGTGCTGGAGGCGGCCAAAAATACGGGGCTAGGGGAGATCGTAGAGTGGGATATGGAACGCGAAAAGAACCGGGTGACCGAGAAATTTCAAGAGACCGCCTTTTTCCAAAAGTGTTTCGATGAGTTCCGGAATGCCGTTTTTTGGGAAGAACTCATGATCCGGCTGACGGAGAGGGACTTGGTACGCGAGATCGGAAAGCCAGCGTATTTGGCGATGAGCGAGGATGCAAGGCGCCGCAAATCCGAGCCGTTGGAGAAGCGGTATTGGGCGAAATTTCTAAAAGATGGGGTCGATCCACTTTTCTGGATTGATCGGAACGAGGATGCCTAAGATCCTCTGACCATGATTTCACGGCGCAAGATCTTCTACCCCATCTCGGATTCCTTGCTTAATTACCTCGCGCACTACGGCCGGCTGTCTGAGGTCCCGCTGGTTTATGACGAACTGCTCAGGTTTACGGGATCGATTCCTTACGAAAATCCGGCGGGCGAGGAAACACTTTGGCTGGAAGTGATGTATCCGCCGGAGGTGATGGCGGAATTGCGACCGAAGCTGACGAAGATCTACGCGCTTTTAAAAATCGGGGGCGATTTGAGTTTGGCGGAGCACTTGACGGTCGAGCGGATCGACTTCGGGGAGTTTGGAAACTCGCGACCGTTTCGGATTAGGATCACAAATCAATTCAACGGGAACTCGGACTACTACTACGTGAAGCACGCCGATGCCTCGCGGCTCTTTGGCTTGGAATTGGAGCACATCCTCTCGCCGAATCGCATCAATTATTTGGTGAATGGGAACACCCTGATTGAAGAGCACATCGCGGGAGTGCCGGGCGATGTCTTCATCCGTGACCACCTGCCCAATCCGGAACTCAATCACGTGCGAGTGGCGAAGGAGTTTGTGAAATTTGGAGAGCGCTGCTTTGTCAAACTCCTCGGTGACATGCGGACGGTGAACTACGTCGTCGATATCACGCCGGACTTTGAGGAAGTGCAATATCGAGTGCGTCCGATCGATTTTGACCAGCAGTCCTACGAAGGACGGATGCCGGTTTACCGTGCTCACATGTTTCCGGATAACAAACCGGTGGAGGAACTGGTGCGGAGCCACCTGAACAATCAAACAATCTTGCAGTATCGCGCGGAGGAGCACTTGCAAATGTCTCGGCGCGCGAAGGTCGAGCGTAACCGACTGAAAGCCGTCTTGACGGTGATGAACCGGACCGAGCTCGCCCCATACGAGCACGTGGTTTCACTACGGGAAGCATTGGTCGAGCGCTACGGCTCGCATTCCTTTGAGGCCTGCGAGTCGATGGGAGCGCTCACCGCGATTCACCTGCAAAAGGTGCTCAATCTTACTCCACCTCGAAGGTAACGTGGGTGCCTTTTTCACCGAGCTTTTCCATGTCGGCCATCCAGACGAGCTTGAAAGAATTGTAAAGGGGACCTTTTGCGATGACATCAATACGTCCTGACTTTTCCTCCCCGTTATTGACCGCCAGAGTTTGCCCGAGGATGCCATCTGACTTCACCTCGACGGAGCTGGCACCGTCCTTGAGGAACTCGTCACCCGCAATGTCGTCGTCGATATCGGAAAACTTCATCCGGATCTTTTTACCGTCCTTGAGGCGGGTTCCGCGGACCGTGTCGCCCCCAACTTTCTTTCTGAGTTCGCGCTTATCGATGTCTCCTTCGATACGGTAGAGGCGAGGAAGTCTGAATTCCACCCCGATCCGGATCTTATTTTCAGTCGTTTTTTCGAGAAGCTTGGGCATCACCACGAAGGATCCGCGCGATGAGGCGTGAGTCCATTCGACCTTCGTTCCGCCGGTGACGGTCGTGACCAAAACCACTGGCTTTTTTGGATCGAGGCCTTTTTCGTTCACGCTTGTCAGTCCGTCCTTTTCCAAAAATCGACGGCGGACCCACTTTCCTTTGATTTCCTCTTCAATGATGTATTGGACGTGGATCTCCTTGTGTCCCGCCCGCTTGCCACTCTTTTTCGGATGCAGGAGAGACTCACCATCAGCCCCGATGCCGAAGTCGGAGCCTCGGTCCTCCCAGCCCACGAAGTATCCAAGCCACTCTTTTTTATCAGACATTTGCGGGAGCTCGGCGAAAGTCGGGGTGAGCATGGCCGCCAGTAGTAATAAGGAACACTTCATCTCCTTCAATTAAGCACCTGATCTATGACTCGTAAAGAACCTTGCCTGGAACTTCCAAGTGGTGCGCTTCATCACGCACCACAAAGCCGACATCATCCCACAAAAAGATGGCGTTCGCGCACTGTCGCAGGCATCGCGGCACGCATGATCAGAACGCTAGAAGCAGGATAACGCCCAGTTCCAGAGGAACTTCGCGCATTGTCCAAAAAGTGACTTTTTGAAAACCTGGAACAACGGGTAAAATAAAACGCGAAGCCCACTGGGGACTTCGCGTGTTAGATTCTAAAAAAAAGTCGCGCTTACTTCGCCGCAGCGAAATTCGCAGCCACCACGTCCCAGTTTACAACACTCCAGAAGGCACTGATGTAGTCAGGCCGACGGTTCTGATAGTTTAGGTAATAAGCGTGCTCCCAAACATCGAGGCCGAGGATGGGGCTACATCCACAAGTCCCGGCAGCCTCGCCCATGAGCGGGTTGTCTTGGTTGGGAGTGGAGCAAACGCCGAGTGAGCCGTCGGATTTGACTCCAAGCCAAGCCCAACCGGAACCGAAACGAGTCATGCCCGCTTTCGCAAATTCTTCCTTAAAGGCATCAAGAGACCCAAAGGCGGAATCGATGGCTGCAGCGAGATCGCCGGAAGGAGCGGAAGCACCGCCGGGAGCGATGACTTTCCAAAAAAGACTGTGGTTGAAGTGGCCCCCGCCATTGTTGCGAAGCGGGGCGATATCCGCGATCTTGCCTTGCAACTCAACAAGTGAGAGACCAGCGAGGTCGGGATGATTTTCAAGCGCTTCGTTAAGTTTGGTGACGTATGCGTTATGATGCTTGCCGTGGTGAATCTCCATCGTTGCCTTGTCGATGTTGGGCTCAAGGGCATCGTGGGCATATCCGAGTTCAGGAAGTGTGTGGGCCATATTCTAATTGGGTTTGATTTTGGTGGTGCGCACTTCCACAGTGGTGGCGTGCTTGCTTGGGGGGAGACTTACACCTTCTCGATCAACCGCAAGAGACAAAGCCCAATCCCATGTCCGAATTTTTCAATCACCCCGCCTTTCTACCCGCACTCATCAGCGGAGTCGCCACCGCCATCTTATTCTCTATCATTGGCGGCTTCCGGATAGACTCCCTCCGCACGGCTACCCGAAAACGTGAAAAAGAAGCCAATCAAACCATCGCAGATCTTCATGGTGAGGAAACCATTCTCAGAGCCAAACTCGCCAATCAACGAACCTCTGAGGTCGATCTCATCAAAGAGATAGGAGAACTGGAAGCCCGAACCAAAAGCGATAGACAACGTGAAGAGGAAATGGCTCAGTTCCTCGCCTTTGCCAAATCGACCCTGCAAACCGAATTACGGAAGCACGAAAAAGTCATTCTTAGCTCGGCCATCGGCGTCAGTCAGGCAATCCCCGCTGCACCAAAACCCGCTCCCGTCTCTGTCTCCGCGCCCTCACACGCTCCCCATGATGACCGCGACTTCGTCCCCATACAGAATCCCCGCCCTACCGCATCTGCACCCGCCCCTGCGGAAACCCCCCGCGAGGCCAATTTCGAAGGCTTCGTGATCGATCAATCTTCCCAGAAATCCGAATCCGCCGCCAACGACCTGCGGGCCGCCCTTGACGAACCCCATTCATGAAGACGGCTCTCATCACCGGAGCTTCTTCCGGAATTGGCAAGGCCATCGCCGAGGCTCTCCTCCGGGAAGGAATGTCGGTCATCGGGCTGTGCCGCTCCGTCGATCAACTGCCTGACGGCGTCATCCCCCTCGCCTGCGACCTCCGGAACACTGAGGAAATCAAAGTCGCTTTTTCAGGTCTCGACCAACTTGACATTCTCGTCAACTCAGCCGGCCTCGCCTATCTTTCGCCTCTCTCCGATGGCGACCCCGGGCAATGGGAGGAAATGTGGCGCGTCAATGTTCACGCCTTAAGCCTGTGCAGCCAGCTGGCACTCGGCCTCTTTCCCAAAAACGGAGGCCACATTCTCAACCTCTCTTCCATGTCCGGACACCGCGTCCCGCCGACGGGGGGATTTTACGCTAGTACGAAATTCGCGGTCCGTGCCGTAGCGGAAGCTCTCCGGGCGGAACTCAAAACCTCGGGTAACAAAACCCGCGTCTCATGTCTCTCACCCGGATTTGTCGACACTCCCCTCCTCGACAAATACTTCGCAGGGCGGGAAAAGGCCTTGGCTGAAACGCGGGCAAGCATTGACATGCTGACGCCAGAAGCGATTGCCGCCACCGCAGTTCACATTCTCACCTCTCCCGAAGGGGTGGAGATCAATGACGTCCTGATGAGAAGTGCCGATCAGTCGGTGTAAGGAAGGACGCTCTCCCGAGCGTCCACGACAAAACCTCGACGCTCTGGAGAGCGCCGTTCCTCACCCTTACTCCTCCTCGTCTTTCGGAGTCTCGTCTTTTGGAGCCTCGTCTTTCGGAGTTTCGTCTTTCGGAGTCTCGTCTTTCGGAGTCTCGTCTTTCGGAGTTTCGTCTTTCGGAGCCTCGTTCACATCCTTCTCAGCAGGAGATTTCTGCCCTTTCCTACGGGATGACTTCCTCGCAGATTTCTTTTGCGAGGGAGCGGAATCCCCCGCTTTGGCGATATGAACAGAGGTATCCGAGAGCAAAATAATGTGCCCTTGACCTAGAAGCCACTGAAAGTCTTGCAGCCATTCGTGCTTTTGCTCAGCCGTCACATCGGCGGGCATGACGGCTTCCCAAAAATCCTTAAGTGTGATGCCGGAATTCTTGGAAAGATGATCAATGATGGCCTGGGGACGATCCGAAAGCTTCGTGTCATCCGGCACGCCATGAGGACGAGATGGTCCGACCTTGAGCTTCTTATTCCACTTAAAGACGGCAACATGACGACCAGAAAGTTGGCGGCAGACCAGCGGCATGAGATTCGAAGGATAGCGCTTCTCCTCGGCCACTCCGCGCTTGAGCAGAGTGAGCAATCCAGGTGAAAGCAAGTTTCCCCGGATATCTCCGATGACCCAGGCACGGTTCGTTTCTTCGAAAGCTTGGTCAAAATGATTCTCAGCGAAATGACGCTCGACTGCGCGGGCGTCGTCAAAGAGCTCTACCTCAACCGCGGAAGCTTCTTCTTCCGCAGGAGCTTCCGCAGCCTCCACCTCGTCAGATTCAACGGCGTCATTGGGAGCTTCTTCCGTCTCTGCGGCTTCTTCAGCAACTGCTGCTTCGGCCCCCACGGCGGGAGCTTCTTCAATAGCGGGAGCTTCGGCTTCCACCACTTCGGTCGCAGATTCTTCGGCGGGAGCATCCTTGGCAGGTGATGCTTCTTTCGCGGCCACCTCTTTTGCTTCCGGCTCCTCGCTCTTCGGCTCAGCGACCTTCCACTTAGTGACCATCTTCATACTTTCCAGCCAAGCCTCGACCGCTTCTTCACCGCGCTCCATGCGGACCTTGGCTTTGTAGCCATCGAGCGACATATTGGAGAACCGCTCACGATGGAGTGCCAACAACTTCTCCTGATAGCCGTGATAGTTCGGCGGCCCCAGAAGTTCATTGCTCAAGCCACAACGGGCCACGGAGGAAAAACTGCCTTTCGGCGCGTCGCCCTCAACCTTCACTTCTTCATAATACTTCCCGAGCCATTCCGCACTCCAAAGGTGACGTTGGGCTTCATCGCGCGTCAGCCAGATCGACTGGTCCTCACGGCATCTGAAAAAGGTCTTCTCCGGTGAGTCAAAAGTCACGCGGAAACGATCCCGGCTTTGCAAGAGAACCTTTGCGAGATCAAAAACAGAAAACGTTTGCCCGGAATCGACCACCCGCTTGGCGAGAAGATCGAGACTCTCCTCGGCGGGCATAAGGCGCATGTTGACTCCCGCAGGAGGCTCCACTTCCTGGTGCTGCGGACGGCGATCATCATCACGCCGACCTCCGCGACCTCCACCACCTTGGTTGCCACGGAATCCGCCGCCGCCGCCGCCGCCTCGATCATCACGACGCGGACCACCACCGCGACGATCATCACGACGACCTCCGCCGCCCCGCTTATCATCGCGATCACCGCGGTCTTTGTATTTCTTCAGGTTTTTCGATTCCGAAGGATCACGTGCCCACGCAGGGCCGAAATTCAATCCGGACAAATCAAGTGCTCCATTATCATCAGGAGTTTGGGGAGTATCGTCACTCATAGAGTTGTAGGGAAAGTGAATCACACACGTGACGGCTTAGAAAGCATCCATCGTTGGTTTTTCGTAAAAAAAAGGCAGACTCCCTATGTGCGCAAAGTTGTTCAACTTCGAGGACTCATTGTTCAACACCATCTCATCGTCTCTGATGAAGGCCTTGACCTCATTGATGGCGGATTTGTCGGAGGGATTTCGCGGATTAAAAAAGCCCTCGCACACCATGGAAAAACCTGGGCCGACGTCCGAAGCATCATCCTGACTCACGGACATCTCGACCACACCCTCAACGTAGCTCGAATTCAAAGACTCACCGGTTGCCGGGTCTACGCTCCGAGGCTCGACCGGGATCACGTTGAGGCCCAACATCGCTACCGTGGTTGGAGCCGGATCTGTGGTTGGCTTGAGAAAATCGGCCGCGCTTTTCTCCTCTTCCAAATCCCAAAAGTCGATCAATGGTTCTCTCCCGGTGACACCATCAACGGGCTCGAAGTCATCGGTCTTCCCGGCCACACTGTGGGCCACTGCGGAATTCTCCTTCCGGAAGAAAAACTCCTTCTCGCCGGAGATCTCTTCGCCAAGCACTTCCGCAAACCCTCTCCCCCGCCTCGGATCTTAAACGACCGTCATCAGGAAGCCCATCGAAGTATCATCAAGGCGGCCAAGATGGACCTCGAAGGAATCACGCTCAACCACGCCTCTAAAATGTCCCCTGCGGAAGCCCTATCCGCCTTGATCGACCTCGCGGATGACCTTTAAGAAAGGCTCCAAATATTTTTCGGCCTTCGCCTCACCAATCCCCTTTACCAGCAATCCCGCATCCATCGTGGTCGGTCGTAGGCGGGCAAGGTGCTCTAAAGTCTCATTGGAAAAAATGACGTAGGCAGGAACTTGCGCGGCCTTCGCGATACGATTCCGGACATCTTTAAGCCGATCAAAAAGACGCCCATCAAATCCCATATCCTTCAGCTTCACCCCATCATCAGAAGTCTTGGAAATCCCCTCTTTCGCCGGCCACTCCAGCGCATAGCTTGTCTTCTCCCTCATCACCTGATCGCCGCGCGCCGTGAGCGTAACGAGCGGATACTCGCCCATCTGGGTCACAATGAGCCCCCCATCATTCAGGCTGCGGGCCAGAGCATTCAGGTAAGCCGTGCCACGATCTTTGAGAAGGCCGTAGGTCTTCAGCTCATGAAGTCGGGTCCGCAAAATATCCTGTGACTTACTCCCGACAAGCATCTGAATAATGCGACCCCGCCCAAAGATCCCCTCCCAACCCGTCGCAGTCCGGCGCGACATGCGGGCCACCCCGCTAAGGAACTTGCGCACGATCAAGCCCTCCTCATCCGTGGGCGCCCGTCGCTCGCTGCTTTCCTCACCCCGACAAACGTCGCAGCTCCCGCAAATCGGAGCATTTTCCTCCCCAAAATATTCCAGAATCCACTGCTGCCGGCAAGTATTGGCATAGCAAAGCTGGACCATCTTCTCGAGCTTCTCCCGGTCACGCCGTTCCTTCTCCTCCAGAGCCGCTTCATCAATCGTGAGGTCACGCGTGAGAACCTCAGGCCTCAAAAGCCGCGTTCCTTTGGCCCGTGAGCCGGGAATATCAAAGCGCTCAATCCACTGCCCCCGCATCAAGGTGCCCAGAGCGGCCCCGATGGCCATCCCGTTCTTCGCCCCGATCGACTCCTTGATATCGTCCAAAGTACGATGAACCTCGTAGTTCTCGTCCGCATCATTGAGGAAGAATTGATAAACATCGCGGATCATGCTCGCCCCGGGGTTCACTCCATCGATAAAAAATTCCTGCGTCCGCGTGTCGGCATAATTAAAAAGAAGTTCGCAAAAGGCAGCCTCGCCATCCCGCCCCGCGCGCCCTGCTTCCTGGTAGTAAGCCTCGACACTCCCCGGGATTTCAAAGTGAACCACGAAACGCACATCGGAACGGTCAATTCCCATTCCGAAGGCATTGGTAGCCACCGCGATATCAGCCTCGCGGGAGATAAAGCTATTTTGCACCCGCTCACGCTCCCGGTCACTCATGCCCCCGTGATAGGCCACGCATTTCAGACCCCACGAGTGGATCGTCTCCGCCACTTCATCGACCTTCTTCCGCGTCGCGCAGTAGACAATACCCGTCTTGTGTTCAGTCACGACTTTCTTAAGTCGCACATACTTTTGCGCCACTTTTTCCACCGCCGTGATCGTGAAACTCAAGTTGGGCCGCTCAAAGCCACTGATATTTTCGAAAGGCTCACGAAGCTGGAGGACCTTGCGAATATCGTCCCGCACGATGGGCGTGGCGGTCGCGGTCAAGGCGACACACTGCGGACGCCCGAGAGCATCCAACGCCTTGCCCAAACGCATGTAGTCGGGCCGGAAGTCGTGCCCCCACTGGCTCAGACAATGAGCCTCATCAATCGCCACCATCTCGATTTTAACACCGCGCAGGGCGTCCATAAAGGAAGCCGCGCGAAAGCGCTCCGGCGCGATATACACAAGCTGGTAAGCTCCCTTTTTCATGCCCTCAAGCCGTTCCCGTTGCTCGGGCCAAGTGAGGGTGGAATTGATCAAAGTCACCTTGACGTTTCGCGCCACCAACGCATCGACCTGATCCTTCATCAGGGCGATGAGCGGACTTACCACCAGGGTCACGCCCTCGCGACAGAGCGCGGGAAGTTGATAGCAGAGCGATTTACCACCACCGGTCGGCATCACCACCGAGCCATCACGACCTGAAAGAATCTCGTCAATCACCCCTTCCTGACCGTCCAAAAAGTCCTCAAATCCAAAGACTTCCTGTAGTTTTGCGCGCGCACGGTCGATGGGAGTCATGGAAAGGAGTCAATTGAACACCACCACTAAGTGCAAGAAAATCAGCCTAATTTGCACGGAATAAAGGATTTGCTACGTTCTCATACACACACAATTATGAAAATTTCACCCATTATTGCATCCGCCGCCCTTCTATCCACCGTATTCTCCTATGCAGGAGGCGAAGGCTGGATGCACGACTTTGAAGCAGCCAAGAAAAAGGCCGCCGATGAAAAGAAGGACCTCTTGATCGACTTCACCGGCTCCGACTGGTGCCCTCCTTGCAAGGATCTCACCGCCCGGGTTCTCGGACAGGATTCCTTCAAAGCAGGAGCTGAAAAGAACTACATTCTCGTCGAGCTTGATTTCCCAAATGACAAGGAAGGCATGTCCGAGGAGACGATCAAACAGAATGACATCCTCGTAGAAGAGTATGGCATCCAAGGATTCCCCACCATCCTCCTCACCGATGCCCAAGGCCGTCCCTATGGGCAGACCGGACACCGCCCGGGCACACCTGAGGAATACCTCAGCCACCTTGCCGACCTTCAAAAAAGCAAGACCACTCGTGACGAAGAATTCGCCAAAGCTGAGAAAGCTGAAGGAGTTGAGAAGGCGAAAGCCCTCTACGCCGGTCTGAAAGCGATCCCTGCCGATCACCTCGGCCACTACGACGCGGTCATCGCAGAGATCAAAAAGAGCGATCCCGAAGACAGCACCGGCTTGATCGCCGATCAGAAAAAGAAGGAAGACGCAGCCGCTTCTGAAGCCGCCCTTCAGGGGAAAATGGCCGGTCTTGAGCAAGCACTCACAGCCGCCATGCAAGCCAAGGACACCGATAAGGCTCTGAAGCTCGTCGATGACTTCATTGAAAAAGAGAAACTCGAGGGCGCTCAAAAGCAGCAAACCCTCTCGATCAAGATCACCGTCCTCATGGAAGGGAACAACATCGAAGCCGTCGAAAAAGTGGCTGATGAAATCATCGCGGTCGATCCCGAGTCCGACTTTAGTAAGCAAGTGAAGAGCTTCAAGGAGACCCGACTCCAGGATCTCAAGAAAGCAAAAGCGGCCCAGGAAGAAGAAACTGAGGCGGCCCCAGAGGACAAAACCGAGGAAAAGAAGTAATCTCCCTCCCTCCTAAAAATCATCAAAAAGCGCGTGCGGCTCCGGCTTCACGCGCTTTTTTTTGTGTCTCTTTCCCCCGGAGAGTGCTCTGCCGGACCACGAGAGCGGTAGGGATAGTGCCTTGGTTTGCGCCACCCCCCCCTCGCTTTGGGAGACTCATCTCGTTCACCTAGATCCGGAAAAAGACCTCCTTCTTATAAAGATAACGGCACAACAAAAGCACGATCCCCATCC
>JBLHUR010000073.1:0-27857 GCA_047629805.1 Akkermansiaceae bacterium
TCGCGCACGATGGCGGCTTACATTGATCTCAATCCGGTGAGGGCGGGGATTTGTAAAGATCCGGCGGATTACCGATGGTGCTCCTATGGCGAAGCGGTGGGATTGCTTTGAAAGCACCAGGCTGGGGGAGTGGAAAGCGACGGCGCTTTGTTTTCGATGCTCGTGAGAAAACATGCCGGGCAGACTACGACACTGAATCCTTTGCATCCATTTGGCTTCAATGGTCTTACGGCGGGGTGGAGCGGAGTAATTCGGGGCAGATTTGGGCGTATTTTGGGGTGAGCGAGGTCATGAGCCTCTCGGTAGTTCGAAAGACCCAAGCACCTTGGTCGGGAAAATCGACCACTGCGGCACTCTTTCCCGCCCCATCTTCATTGCGACCCCATCTCTTTCTCGATAGAGTTCGAGAATGAACTCTCGCTCGGTCCTCATACTCCTTGGCCTTCTCTTTTTTCAAAGGTCAGCAACCTTTGGACAGACGCCCCCGGAGCCCAAAAAAATCCTCTTCATCGGCAACAGCTACACCGGCGGCATCCGCCAAACCGTCACCGAACTCATCAAATCCTCCCCCCACCCCAACACCCAACTCACCTTCATCAACCCCGGCGGCAAAACCCTCGCCTTCCACCTCGCCAACCCCAAGACCATCGAAAAAATCAAAACTGGAAACTTCGACTTCGTCGTCCTCCAGGACCAAAGCCAAACCCCCGCCCTCTTCCCCAAAAAATTCAAAGCCGCCGCCCTCGGCCTCGACAAAATCATCGACGCCTCCGGTGCCCAAACCGTCTTTTACCAAACCTGGGGCCGCCGCGATGGCGACAAGCAAAACAAAAAGCTCTTCCCCGATTACAGCTCGATGCAAAAGGCCCTCAGCAAAAGCTACGCCTCCACCGCAAAAGCTTGTAAGGCCAACCTCGCCCCCGTCGGCGATACCTGGCGCAGCCTCCGAAAAAAGAACCCCAAACTCGGCCAAGAACTCTACGCCAAAGACGGCAGCCACCCCTCCAAAAAAGGAGCCTACCTCGCCGCCTGCGTCTTTTACCAAACATTCTTCAAAGAGGACTCCAAAACCCTCACCTTCACCGCCAACCTCCCCGCAGCCGAGGCCAAACTCATCCGCGAGCTCTCCTCCTCGCACTCAAAAAAATAACACGTCATGAAATTCCTCACCCTTATTTCCCTCCTCCCTTCTCTCCTGTTCGCAAAGCCCCCCCCCTTAACATCCTCCTTTTCACTGCCGATGACCTCGGCCACGAACAACTCGATTTCCACGGCGGCGGCGTCCCCGAGGTCACCCCGAATCTCTCGAAATTCTCCGCCAATAATCACACCTTCCTCCGCGCCCACGTCAACATCGCCATCTGCGCCCCCAGCCGCAGCATCATCGCCACCGGCCGCTACGGTCACAACTCCGGCTGCTACGGCTTCAATCCCCTCCCAAAAAAGATCCCCACCGTCTTCGCGCACTTCCAAAACAACGGCTACCTCACCGGCATCCTCGGAAAAGTGCCCCATTCCACCACTGACACCACCTTCACCTGGGACTTCGCCCGCGACTATCGAGAACTCGGCAATGGCCGCAGCCCAAAGAAATACCACGACTACTCCGTCGAGTTCTTCAACCGCTCCCAGAAGGAAAATAAGCCCTTCTACTTTATGGTCAATTCCCACGACCCACACCGTCCCTTCCACGATCCCAACAAACCCATGGAAAACGCCGAAGAGCCCACCAAACTCTTCAAGCCCAACGAAATCGAAGTCCCACCCTTCCTTCCCGATCTCCCCGAAGTCCGTAAAGAACTGGCCCAATACTACAACTCCATCCGTCGCCTCGACGACACCTTCGGCCGCGTCATGGAAGCCCTCAAAAATTCCGGCCTCGCCGACTCCACCCTCGTCCTCTTCATCACCGACAACGGCTCCGCCTTTCCTTTCGCAAAAGCCAACACCTACCTCGCCAGCACCCGCACCCCCCTCATCGTCCGCTGGCCCGGCGTCACCAAACCAGGAACAAAGGACAACACCCACTTCGTCTCTGAAGTCGATTTCTTCCCCACTTTCACCGAAGCGACCGGGCTCCCCACTCTCGACAAGCTCGACGGACGCTCCTTCGTCTCTCTGATCAAAGGCGAATCACAGGACAAACGCGACGTCGTCTTCACCCAGATCGACTACACCATCGGCGGCCCGCCCAAACCCATGCGCTGCATCCAGAACGAGAAATACGCCTACATCTTCAACGCCTTCTCCGACGGGAAATTCAAATACAAGAACAACAACGAAGGCCTCACCTTCAAGGCCATGCAGAAAGAGGGGAAAACCAAGCCCGAAATCCAAGCCCGCGTCGACCTCTTTCGCCACCGTGTCGTCGAAGAATTCTACGATTTCGAAAACGATCCCGGCTCCACCAAAAACCTCATCGACTCACCCGCGCATCAGGAAGTCATCGCTCAGTTTCAAAAACGACTCCGCAACTGGATGGTCGAAACCAACGACCACAACCGGCCCGCATTCGACGTCCGAAAAGATCCTAAGAAGCTCGCCCAAGCGATCAACGATTACCCCAAGATGATTAAATCCGGCACTCGATCCGGAAAAGCCAAAAAATCGCAGTAACTCCACAGTCTCACAAACCATGATCCGCCCCTTCATTTTTCTCCCCCTTCTGGTCACCACGGCTCTTTCATCCGCCGCACCAAATGATCGCTTCGCGCAAATCATCCTCTTCATCGAAGAAGGATCCGAACCGGCGAAGAACTACCAGGAACGCCTCAATTCCTTAGCACTCCGAACCGAAGCCTTCTTCTCCAGCGAACTCAAACGTTGGAAACGCCCCGTCAAACGAACCCAAATCTTCGCACGCAACGAAAAGGGAAACGTTCGAATCTCCGTCGTCAAAGGCACGCTCCTCAATCCGGCCGGCCGGGCCGCTCTCCCCGAACTCAACAACATGGCCATCAAAGGAACCATTCACGAATTCGGGCACGCCCTTGGCCTCCCCCACATCGGACCACGCCCCGGACGAAAGCTGGGCAACACCCTCATGGGCCCCATTCAACAAGGTCTACTGGCGTCGCACAAAATCCGAAGAACCCCTCGTCTTCCTGAGGAAAAAAAATGTCAGGCATGTTTTGAGGGGAAGCTTTCTCATCCTTTTCACTGTAATGATCTTACGATGGGCTGGGCCGTTCGTGTTGGCGCAGATTTTTCGTAGTGGTGCGTGGTTTGGGGTTTCAAAGCGTTTCGGTTTTCAAGACCAGCCTCCCGTTGGTCGGTCGAATTGTCAGAGCGTGCGTGCTGTCACGCCTCCAGCATCCATGGCCATTTGACTCCGGCTTCGCCTCGCCCTGCGGGCCCTCCTGCGGAGTGTCCATCTCCGCTCCGCTTCGATTCACAACATCCGTAATCCGTCGCCGTGCCTTAATCGGGTGGGTCCTTCCCCAAACCTTAGTCGCTCATCCGCGCCCAGCCCTTCCACCCGGGCACCATTCCAGTCGGCCGGTTCCTCCCTCCTTGCATTCGTCGAGTGGATTACGGAGTGTTGTGTGAAGGCATGGTCGGTGCGCCCAACTTCGTGGTGTGCCTCCTTCGTCGGGTTGCACACGACACGAGGAAAATTGAGGGGAAGGTCTCTGACGGGAGCCATAGCCAAAATTCGCTCCGACGCGCCTCCTGAGATGGGTCTGGATTGCTTTGATCGAACAGATTCATGAGGTCTTCCAGACCCAAGCGAAAGACACTTTTGCGGCTCGCTGCTGCAGTCATTTTTCGGGTGCTTTCCCGCAAGCGACAGCCCTACGCAAAGCTGAAAAGGAAGGCCAAAACCGTGATAGCAAAGAGCATCTCAAGCTTTGGGGCACCAGTCATATGAGTGGCTTCCAGGTCAAATCCGTTTTTCTTGAGGTGCCCGAAAAGACGCTCAATCCCCCAACCCTGGCGGTAGATCTTGAGTGCTTCTTTTCCGCTGAAGCGGTTGCTGACAACCATGAGAGGTCCATCCCGGCCACTTCCTCTCGTCGATTTTGAGGCGAAAAACAGAGTCAGTTCAAAGATGCTCTGGCGGGCTAATTTTTGACGACCCGGTCTCCGGGCAAGGAGGACGGCTTGGTGCTCTCCGACCCACACCTTCTTTTTAATAGGCCAGATCTTGGTCATCGAGCCACTGAAGCCATTTCTTTCCCATGAACTCCCGGCCCATTGTCAGGACTTTGATGTCACTGGCAGGCAGGACGGCGAGAAGCTTTTTGGTCAGGCGTTTCCGTTGGGCGGCATTTGAATTTCCACACTTGCTCTTCTTGGGGAGAATCGCCCAAATGATTGGAATGGAAACATGGCCAACGACAATGGCATGGACGATTCAACAGAGGCACTTGAGTCGTGCGGCGTTGCCGCTTATCGTTCCTTCGAGAGCTTGGTAGATTTTGGTATTTAGCACCCCAATTTTGAAGGGCCCTCGACCAAGATAAGACTTACCAATGATTTTTTCGCCTTTTTTTGCTGATTGTCAGCGAGTTAGACTCTTGTTTTTTCTCGTGCAGTGTGGTCTGTGACCCATAACCTCATGCTACTTCTTGAGGAAAACCTCCGCATCAATGAAAAGATGGAAGATCGCGTGGAATCGAAGAAAAAGATCATCCGGGATAAGACCAAAAAACAAGGGACCGGATTTCGGGGAAATCTGCCGATCTCCTACATCAACAACTTCTTCTCACGGGCCATGCAACGGACTCTTCGCTTCATTCGCTGGTTGCGCGACGGCCAGCTCAAACGCCTTCGCTACCGGGATTCACTGGCCGAATTAGCGGATGTCTGGAAATGTCCTCACCCCTGAGTTTTGGATACCCATGCCAAAAGCAAGGCACCTCCAAAGACGGAGATCTGGACACACACCCTCATTTCAAAAGAGAGACATCTGAACCGGCTAGAGGTTGACGCATAATCGCCCGTCTAACCTGCCAAATTGGACTCAGGATGGGAATCCCTTTTATAAAACTCCCCCTAATGGCGAGTCTACTCTCCCGCAGGAGCTGCTTCCTCAGCCTCAGGCTTGGCATGCTCATGCCCGTCATCAGCCTTGTGCTCATCCTTTTTGTGCTCCCCAGAATGATCATCATGCTTGAAAAGGTTGATGGTATCACTGGACTTCGGGGTCTCTGATTCCCACTCGTGACGCTCACAAGAGCACAAGCCAAGACCGATCACTGCCAAAAGAACCGTAAATTGTTTCATCGCACCTGTCTGATAATCGACCGGCAAAAAAAGGCAACTCCTCTTTAGCTCCAAGTCCTAAATGATTTGGCGCGTATCGAGGTAAACATTGGCGAGGGCCACTGGGAATTGTTGGGCCGTTTCGTCCAAAGTCACAATGCCATCCCCGCGCAGACCAGCCAGAACTCCTTCGCGCTCAGCGGCGTAGTCCTCCGCCGCAAGATACCCCAAGGCATCGTCGAAGCTATGGAGGTCCTTCTCCAGCATCTCGCCAATTCCCGTCTCCCTCAGGCTAGCCAACACCACCACGTGTTTCTCACGCAGTTTCCGCAACGGTTCACGTAGCTCCTCGGAATCCTCTCCTCGTAAGTTCGTCATGACCACGACCATGGAACGCCGCCGTTGATGCTTCAGAAGCCGCTCCGCGGCCTCGCTGAAATCGCTCGGGAATGGCGAGGTTTCGTAGTCATAGAGATGATTCAAAACCGTCGTCATCGCACTCGCTCCCTTCACCGGTGGAAGCCAACGATCCGTCCCTCCAAAACTAAGAATACCGACTTGATCTCCTTGTCGAAGAGCCACGTAAGAAAGCAGGAGCATGGAATTTAAACAGTGGTCGAACTGGCTAATCTCGCCATCCATCGTCCGCATCCGCCGTCCGCAATCCAGCATGAGAATGACCGACTGGTCGAGCTGTTCCTGAAAGTCCCGACTGATCAAGGACTGCCGCTTGGAGCTGGCTTTCCAATCAATCTGAGTCAACGAATCGCCCATTTGATAGTCGCGCAATTGATGGAAATCACGGCTCAACCCAGCCCGATTTTTGCGAATAATCCCGGTATGCTCTTGGCGGTGAGCCATTGCCAGGAGCGCGTAGCTCAAAACAGGTTGGTAATTGGGGTAAACCTTCACCGCTGATTCTTCTCCAAGCAAGTGCTTGCGCGCCCAAAGCCCCAGCAATGAAGTCAGCAAAACATGCGTGTGATCAAAACCGATTTCACCACGATCATGCAGCGTGATGGGATAATTAAGATCAAGATATCCCTTCCCCCGAATCCAACCGCGCCAGGGGAAAATCTCACACTCGCTGTGCGGAGGAATCCCGTCGAAGACCGCGACATGGAGGTGACGACTGGTAGGATTGATCAGCCTCAAGGCCACCTCCGCTTCAATCCCCACCGCCATTCGGCTTGGCAAAACTCTTTTGACCTTGGGCGGCTTGAGGGCAAAGGCGATGATGGCATCAAAAAGCACTACCACGGCCATAAGGAATCCCATCAGCGACCACCATCGGGCGGCAGGAAGCCAAAGTGATCCAGCCAAGCCCAGGAGGGCCCAGAGGATCAAAAGCGCGATCAGCGCACGTGTCGGACGTAACGGCATAGGGTAAATTTTAAATCCGCGGAGCTTCCACCGAAGCCAAGGCCGAGGTCAGTAAATCGTCGATATTTTGCCCACTGATCGCTACTTCCGGTGAAATCTGCACGCGGTGACGGAAGACCGGTAACGAAGCCCGCTTGATGTCATCGGGAATGACGTAATCACGCCCGCCCATGACCGCGTAGGCCTTAGCCACTTGAACCAGACTGATTGCTCCCCGCGTCCCGGCCCCCAGGCTCATGCCATGGGCTTGGCGGGTGTGCCGCGTGAGACGCAGCGCATAGTCGATGACTTCGGGCACCACTCTGACCGTAGCGGTAAGACGCTGCGCTTCGATGATGATCGCAGAGTCGCAAACCTGCTCGACGGTTCGTGGATCCAAGCCCTTGCCTCCAGCCGCAGCGGTGACATTTGTGACCACTTGAAGCTCATCTTCCATCGTTGGGTAATCGATGATGACCTTCATCAAAAAACGATCCAACTGCGCCTCGGGAAGCGGGTAAGTCCCCTCTTGTTCGATCGGGTTCTGCGTCGCGAAGCACATGAAGGGCGGAGCGACCGGGAGAGAATTCCCATCGATCGTCACCTGCTGTTCCTGCATGACTTCCAGCAAGGCCGCCTGCGTTTTCGCGGGAGCCCGGTTAATCTCATCAGCGAGCAATAGATTGGTAAAGATTGGCCCTCTCCGCGTCTGGAAGGACTGGCTCTTCATGTCGAACAAAGTGAAACCGGTAATATCGGACGGCATCATATCCGGCGTGAATTGGAGTCGTCCAAACTCTCCGCCAAAGGTGCTCGCGAGAGCCAAAACCATGTGGGTTTTTCCAAGGCCGGGCTTTCCTTCCAAAAGGACGTGCCCACCCGCAAGCAAGGCCGCGATCACCTGGGTGATTGTCTCATCCTGACCATAAACCACCTTCTTAATTTCAGCCCGCAAACTCTCGGCCAGGAGACTTACCTGACTAAGATTAGGCTCGGAGGATTCAGCTTGAATCTCCTTGGATAATATCACCTCGGTGGGAGCGGGAGTTGGAGCGTAGGGATCGTTTTCTGTCATCGTTTCAAGAGAGCTTGGAGTTTTTGGACCATCTTTAGAATGTGGCCCGGATCTTTGGGAGGGTCGGTAGTGAGAGCCTCGGCGACTTCATCACGCTTTAAATCTGATTCTTCCGCAAGGCGGTCGTAGAGAGTCTCCGGGTCGCCTTGGTTTTCTTTCTCAAGCCGCGCCCGCAAGGGTCGGAGAAGGTGCTCGATCTGTCCGCGTTGCCACAAGAAGCGAGCAGAAGCCTTCAGTTCCTCACCATAAGGCTTCGGTTTTTTGAAGGCATCATGCAACACCGGACCGAATCGTGGAATCCGCATCCAGAGCCAGGCTACGAGAAGCAAAAGCCCCGCGATCACGACCATGCGGCCTTCCTTCCAGAGGAGGCCGAAGAAGGAGTTCCCCGAACCATAAAGAAAAACAATATTCCCATTCCCGTAGTCATCCGCGATCTTTTCCAAAAAAGCGGCATGATCCGAACGCGCCAGATAGGGACTGCGCAGCGGGCGGGCGTGCGCCAGAACCATCACCTCTCCATTCCCGTAACCAATCCCCACCATGCGGGAAAATCCACCCACTTCGAGATCCCAGTTCCAGCCGTTCGCAATCGAGAGAGCAACTTGCCCCTCTTGCTCAAAATGCAAACCTCCCCGGTGTTCCTCCAGTCGGGTGACATGCCATGAGCGATTTAGATGCCCGTCCTCTTCTTTTTCGGCATCGCTGAAGTCACTCCAGTCCACCGTCTCAACCTCGACGCCTAGTTCCTCGAAAACGTAATCCATCCCCGTGAATTGCCCACCGTAGGGAACACCATCGCCCGATGAACTCGCGGTGAAATCGTTACGCGCCGGCTCGCCCCCTTCGACCGTTAAAATCAGCGTGCCGCCATTCGACACCCAATCGAGAGCCCGAATCCCCATCCCCTTGGTCTGAAGGAAAGACACCGGCATGAATATGATGCTGGTCTCGTAGTCATAATTCGTCCACGTCCGCGAACTCTTGGCACTCCAGCCCTTCTTTGTGAGATAAAGCTCAGCTGCCAAGTAGGGATTCACCCGCGCCTTACCGGTATATCCCGTCGGAACATCCTTCACCTTTTCACCACGATCAGGATCCTGACACCCCGCGAGAAAAAGCACTGAAACTACCCAAAGCCACCTCATGCGCCCCTCCTTTCTGGATAGGGCCACTTTTGCCAAAGTTGCTCCAATGTTTCCTCATCAGGAAGTCGCTGCGCATAGGCCTGCGACATCCACGCCCCTGTCAGTAATTGAAAGTATGAGGCATTGGCTTGTTCTCCCTTCGAGGTCACCCGGCGAAGGCAGTCCATCTCGGTATCGCTCTCCTCAATTTCCACCAAACGATCCGTCACCAACGAGGAAATGGCTCCTCGATAAAGTAAACCCAGAGCCTCCTGATAACGTCCCTCATCCCAGAGACTGCGCGCCACTTGCAGGAGATTCGGAGGCAGGTTCTCAGGCTCAACATTCATCCCCGCCACCGTGGTGACCTTCTTTGAATCGTGGGCCTCCTCCCCTGGTCCGCCCTTCCTAAAAAGGTGGGCATTGGCCACGATGATCCACACCAAGCCACCGATAGCCACCGCCAAAATCGCGTAAAAAAGAAGATGCCCGATCCCCGCAAAGACTCCCGCCCCATGATCGTAAGAACGGCTGGAATCGCTATCCGAAGTTGAATCTTTCTTCTTATCTTTCTTTTCTTTCGGCGCAAAAACCTCCCGCGTCTCCACCTTGAATTCCTCGCCCTCCAAGACCTGTTGAGCCTCTTGATTCACGACCTCATCCGCTTCCAAGCTCGGTGAACTTCCGAAAAGTCCAAGCGCCAACACCATGATCCCCAAGCGCTGACCCAGCCCCTTGAACTTTAGCTCAATGTCCCACCCCTCGGTCCAAGTCCGGGTATTGACGTAGAGGCCAAAACCTCCACCGGTGTAGAACCAAGCCACCACAGACATCGCATTCAGGTAAAAGAGCGCCAGCACAAGGTAGATCCATTTTGGCAGGAGACCCGTCTCCCCTTCCGTAAAGGCGTAGTAGAATGAAAATTGCTCCAGATCGATCCCCTCCGGAATCATGAAAGCGACAAACAGCACTTGGCTCAACATCAGCAAAAACTCCATCAAAAGACAAATAAAGGTCAGCCCAACCGCCGAGCTTGAACTCCGATACGACAAAATCTGAACTCGCGACTTATAGCGCGCTCCACTCAAGCCCTCCAAATACTTCACGGGTAAAACAAGGCTCCGACTCAACCCCGAACGATAAAAAAGAAGGCCAATCGTCGTCAGCCAAAAAAGAACCGTAAATCCCGCTCCAGAAATCCGATCATCGATCGAGGAGATCAAAGCCCCTGTCAGGGTCAGAACCACGCCCATGATCACGAGTCCCTTGTTCTTCAACAGCTCCGCCGGCAAAACTTTCATTGTCTCCCGCCACGTTGGGTGCTCCCCAAAGAGACTGCGGCTCAGCGGATACAGCGCCACCCTTTCCCAAACCGGCTTGAGCCACCAGATCAGAAAGAGTCCCCATCCCATCGAATTCCAACTCAACACCAGGATCAACAAACAGAGCGGATAGACCGAAGCCATCCACCCTTTCAAGAGGGCTGAAGCATGAGCCCTTACCAGACTCACCCCTAAATCAATCGCCTCCCACTGGGTCCGTGGGCGAATCTCAGCCGTCACTTTCTCAAGCTCCATAGAACCTCCTTCCCACAAATGCGAAGTAAAGAAGGTGCAGAACCCAGAAGGCAATTCCCACCGTATATTTGAGGTCCACCGGAATGGGCTGAGCCGACCAAAACCCCTCTACGACCGCCGCCATGGCCGTCATGAGCGCCCCACCGATCAAAAGCGGAAGACCATCGCGACCCGCCTTGGTCAGCGCATCTCCCCGACTCAATTGACCCGGTGCCAGCAAGGCAAAACCCATCTTGAGCCCCGCCATCCCAACCACCAGCATGCCCAGAAACTCAAACGAAGAATGCCCCGCCACAAAGCGCCAAAGCAACTCCGGATCACCTGCATATTCCACGTAACCCACCACCGCCCCAAAAAAGAGCCCGTTGTAAATCAAAAAGAAGAGCGTCCCGATCCCGAAAAAGATCCCTCCCGCGAACAAACGAAAATCAATCCCCACGTTATTGTTAATGTAGTGGGCAAACATCATAAAGTTCGACCCATGCTCACTCCGAAGGTGCTCCACCGTATCGGCGTCCTTCCCATACATCCCTTCAATGCTTGACATCTTCTCAGGTCCTAGCAGCGCTTGGACCCACTCGATCTCCCGCTCGGCCGACCACCACATCGCAAAAAACGGGATCCAGAAAACCATCGATACCACCATGAAAACTTTCCACTCCCGACGAAAGGTCTGCGGAAAGGTCCCCAGCACGAACTTTAAGGCTCCTTCGCCAAAGGCCCCCCGCTTCCGGTGAATCAGGCGGTATCCCCGGATCGCGAGTCCATTCAACTTGTCACAAATTCGATGCCCGAACATGCGATACTGCGCCAACGAAAGATCGTAGCAGACCTTCCGAAACTTCGAGGGGATCTCATGATCCTTCCCCGTCAATTTCCCCTTCTCAGAAGTCTCCAGGTTCTTCTCAAACTCCTGCCATTCCGGCTGGTTCTTCGATTCAAATTCCTGTCGATTCATCGTTGTTCCTCCAGCCAGTCTGCCATTCCCATCACCCGCGAAACGCCCTTCGGCCCGACTTCGCCCGTCATCTTGCTCAAATGATTCGCCAACTCCATCCGCCGCGCCTCAGACCATCCCCCGCTCCGATAGCGGAATGACAACAAAGCCGCCTCCTCCTCCCGCGTCAGCGTGATATTCACCGGCACTCGCTCCAAAGGGGGCGGCCCCGGAATGATCGGATCCAGCCTCGGCCGCGCATAAACCACCAAGGTCCCCGCCGCCAGATCACCCAGACGTTGAAAGCGTGGATTGAAAAAAACAATCAGCGGAACAAAAGGCAGAACAATCTCCACCCCACGAATAAAATTCCGAATCATGGCCTGCCCCAACGTCACCCCGCCACCGGCCTCATTCACCACGCGCAGGCCCAGAGCCCGCTTCCCCACCGTCGCGCCCCACGGGCTAATCTCGAAAAGGGCGTGGTAAAACCACCAAATAAAAAATAGCGAAAGCATGTAAAATGCCTGCCCCACATTCTCACCCACCACGGGAAAGATGATCCCAATCACAAAGCCCACCAACATCAGCGCCGCAATCTCCACCAACAAATCAATAAGGTAAGCAATCAGCCGCAAAAACGGTCCCGCCGCGCGAAGATGGATTTCCATCCCCTCGGCCAGTTCAACCGTTTGTAATGTATCGATACGCCGCGCCGGAAATGCCATTTGTTAGTTCGCTAAAAGCTAGCGGGCAGAAACCGGAGGTAAAGCCCCCATTTAATCAGGAAAGACAATCGCCCGCCGCCCATCAATAATCGTCCGGTCCTGAACGTGATAACGGATGCCTTTCGCCAGCGCCGAACGCTCGCAATCGCGACCCAGACGCACCAGATCCTGCACATTGTGGTGATGCTGCACCCGCTCAACCTGCTGCTCAATAATCGGCCCGGCATCCAGCTCGCTGGTCACGTAGTGGCAAGTCGCCCCAATTAACTTCACCCCGCGCTCATAGGCTTGGCGGTAAGGATTTGCTCCGATGAAGGCCGGGAGAAAGCTGTGATGAATATTGATCATTTTCCCCTGATATTTCTCGCACATCCACTCCGGGATGATCTGCATAAAGCGAGCCAGCACCACCAGTTGGACATCTTGTTCTTCTAACAAAGCCTCGATCTTTCGAAAGCCAGCCTCCTTGTCCTCCTTCATTTCAATGTGATGAAACGGAAGCTTCGCATTTTCCGCAATCTCGTGACACTCCTCACGATTTCCAATCACCGAAGTGATCTCAATCGGCATTTCCCCCAACCCGGTCCGCCAAAGAATCTCATTCAAGCAATGATCGGTCTTTGTCACCAAGACCGCCGTCCGCATGCGATAAGGCAGTCGACGAAAATGCCAGTCCGCCTCAATGGCCCGACCCAGCACCTCGAAACTCCCGATGAAATCATCGACCGGGATTTCTAAACTCCCGGTATCAATCTCCAGCCGCGCATAAAAAGTTGCCCGACCTTTATCAATGAACTGGGTAAATTCCACCAAGTTCGCCTGAAACTCCGAGGCGTGATTGGCAATCCGCGCCACCAAGCCAGGCTTGTCGGGGCAGGAGATTTTGAGAATGAGACCTTCGCGCATGGCTCGCTCTTTGCCTTAGTTTGCCAAAAAACTCAAGCGAGACCCTTCACGTGCTCCTTCGCGATCCGCAAAAAGTCCTCCACCACCCCCTTCGGGCGCCCTTGATACATCGCCCCAATCACGAGCGGCGGAAACCCCTTCATCTGAAGCGGCTTCACCCCTTTGGGAGGTTCCAGCCCCGGGATAAATATCCCCATCCCCACTCCAAAGCCACGCCCCACAAAGTCGCGGACGACATCAGTCGAGTTCACCTCCACCGCAACCGGCCAATTCACTTCCATCCGATCAAATTCACGCTGAAAGAGTTGCTGTAAAACCTCATTCGGCGGCAGCCCGATTAGCGGCTCTTTTCCAATCAAACCCGTTTTAGAATAAGGATCCTTCTCAATAAAATCCCGCCACGTCTTCGCCTTCGAACTCGAAGGCACCCAAAGAACGGTCGGAATTTTCAGCAAAGGTTCGCACTTCAACCCCTCGGACATCTTCCCCCCCAGCACCCCAATCGCGACATCAACCTGCTGCGACGTCACCATCCCGTGGACATCCGAGGGAGCCACCTCACGCAGCGAAAGCTTCAAGTGAGGCTCCTCCTTCTTGAGAATCTCCAAAACATCCGGGAGATGGTTTCGCAAGGCCGAAGCCGTCGCCGCCAATCGCAAATGCCTCCCTTCCTCGCCCCGCAGCTTCTCTTCCAAATCACCCAGCCTCGAAAAGAAGGGGTAGATATAATCATAAAGCTCCTCGCCCGCCGGAGTCAGCGCGAAGGGACGGCGATTAAAAAGTTTCACGCCCAACTTATCCTCAAGCTGCAAAATCTGACCACTCACCGCCGGTTGCTGAATTCCATACGGCATCTTACGAACCGCCGCCGTGATCCCTTCAAATTTCGCCACAAAGTAGAAGAGTTCAAGGTGATGGATGTTCATGGCTTCCCATAATAACAGTCTCCTTCATCATTTCAATCAATGTTTTCGAAGAACGTATCAATGCGACAAGCCCCCCCATTTCTGACACACTCCCGCCATGAATCCCTTGTCCCGGAGAATCTCACTCGTGGAATCCCAGCTCGCCGATCTCCAGCGCGATGCCCGGTGTTTATCCCAAACTGTCACCGATCTCAAAACAGAGGTTCACCTTGCGGAGCAACCGAAAGTCATTCCCGACATCATCTCCGTCGAAATACCCATCGACAAAACCACCCCACCCCCGCTTCCCGAAGAAGTGATCGCCGCGATCACCATCGAGCCCACCCCATTAGAAAAACCCACCCTATCACTCACCCAAAAAGAAGTCGCCGGAATCGAGATGCAACTCGGCCGCGTCTGGTCGGTTCGCCTTGGCATCCTCCTCCTCACCACCGGCTTCGTTTTCCTCAGTCGTTACACCTACGACAACATCATCCGTGACCTCGGTCCCGGTATCCGCCTCACCCTGATGTATCTCCTTTCCTTCGCCCTCACCGCTGCCGGACTCTTTTGCGAAGGTTGGAAGGACTCGCTCAAAAGCTACGGCCGCATCGTTGCCGCCGGTGGCCTCGCCGCCATCTACTACTGCGGATTCGCCGCTCACAATGTCGAAGCCCTCCGCGTCATTGAAAGCCCCGTCATCGCCTCCGTCCTTCTCACCCTCAGTGCCGCCCTTTTCTGCGCCGCCTCCCTTTGGAAAGAGTCGCGCGTCATGCTCAGCACCAGCCTCGCCCTCGCTTTTTATAGTATCTCGGTCAATCCCATCGGCTGGATGGCTTGCCTCTCCGCCGTCATCCTCGCCGCCTTCGGAATCACCATGATGATTCGCTACCGCTGGGTCGAAGTCGGATTTCTCGTTCTCATCGGCAGCTACCTTTCCTTTACCTGGTGGCAATTCGCGGTATCCCAAGGAGATAGCTCGATCAGCCAATCGTTCCTCATTGCCTATTGGATTCTCTTTGCCGGAGCCTCCATCCTCGCCCGTCGGGACATGGATGAAGACCGCCATCTCTTCTTCTCGAGCTTTAACAATGCCGCCTTCTTTTTTCTCTTCTCCTTCCAAATCGAAACCGGTCAATGGATGGAGCGCCACTGGCTCTTCTGCTTCATCTTCGGCGCCACCCTCATGGCGATGGCCTTCGCCACCCGAAATTATTTCCCCGAACGCACCCGTATCGTCCACCTCGTCAAAGGAGCAGGCCTTATCACCCTCGGACTCGCCCTCCTCCTCAGCGGACACCACCTCTTCATCGCCTTCCTCATCGAAGCCATCGTGCTCATGGCGCTGAATCTCAAGAACCCCCACCCACTAAAAATTGGAGCATCCTGGATCGTCGGAATCCTCTCCTGCCTCGCCCTCACCACCACTCCTCTCGCCGACATCCCCTCCATCGCCCTGATCTTCGGAGTCATCGGCTGGCTCGCCATGGGAGCACTCCATCGATTCACCGACCGCACGGACGGTGCCCCCGACCTCCATCCCGGAGGAGCCGTCGCCGCCGTCATCGCCATCGCCTTTCTCGTCTTCGGATTCATGTCCGGATGGCCCCACCCCGACCGCGTCCTCACTCTTGGAGTCATCGGAGCCATCACCACCGGACTGGCCTTGCGCGAAAAATTCCGGACCCACGCCTTCGATGCCCTCATCGTCATCCACTTCGCCGCCCTCGTCGCATTCATCAGCCTCTTTTCCCTTCCAACTCTCGCGAACCAAACCCTTCTCATCTCCGCTGCCCTCGCCCTCCTCATCTCCGTCCCCCTCGTCTTCCTCTGCAAAAAAGAAACCACGCCCGACGACGCCCTTCCGCTCCATCTCCTCTCCGGCATCTTCCTCGCGCTCTCCCTCCTCTTCATCGGCCTTACCCTTGATCAAAGCGACCTGCCTAAAGCCCTCACCCTTTCCATCATCTTCCTCATCCCCCTTGCTGGCTCCATTACCGCCCGCTTCACCGGATTGCTCGCGCACTCCCTCGTTCCCTTCGCAATGCATGTGGCTCTCGTCCACTTCGGCCTCAACACCCTCCTCGACGGGTCCCTCCTCATGATCGGGCTCATCATCACGATCATCCACTTCGCCTTCATCAGAAAATATCACCGCCTCGATGACCGTCCATTCCTCGAAGGAGCCCTCTTCCTCATCGCCGCTGCCCTCTGGGGCCTCTGGATTGTCCAAGTCCTCGCAAACCCCGCTCTCCCCATGACTCTCACCGCAGTCGCCCTCCTCCTCGCGTCCCGATTCTTCGCCCCCGCTCTCGCTCCTGTCATCTCAGTCCCCTTCTTCGCCGCCGGATTCGCCCTGGCCTTCCTCTTCGGCCAATCCGGCGAACTCTACCTCTGCCTTCTCGCACCGCTGGCCCTCCACCTCTTCCGTAGCTTCCACAATGACACCTCCAAACACCAAGCCCTCGCCATCATCTCGCTCCTCCTTCTCTGGGCCCAACTCACCCGCGATGCCCCACCGCTCCCACTCGCCGCCGTTTGGGCCATCACCGGCACCGTCCTCCTCCTCACCGGCCTCGGTCTCAAAAGCCGCTGCTTCCGACTCATCGGACTCATTATCCTCGCCGCCAGCCTCGGTCACCTCATGCTCATCGACCTCATCAAACTGAACCCACTCCCCCGCATTCTCAGCTTCATGACCCTCGGACTCGGACTCCTCGGCCTCGGCTTTGTTTACAATCGCTACCAAGATCGCTTGAAACAAATCCTCTGATACCAAACCTTCCCGCATGCGCGTCATCCTCCAACGAGTCAGCCAAGCCTCCGTCACCGTCGAAGGCACCGTCATCTCAAAGATCACCCACGGCTTCCTCATCCTTCTCGGCATCGAAGAAGCCGATGGACCTGATGACTTCACTCCTTCAGCCTCACCGAGGTCCCGCAATAAGCGCAACGGAACCAGTGGAAGAAAAGCATGTGAAGGCACGTCGGAAAAATATTCCCCAGCATCGGAAAGCGGTGCGCTTTCACGTGCCGGTGACACGCCTTGGGACTAAACAGAGGCTGTCCGCAAATGCGACATTTCAAAGACCTCGCAATGGCCAGATAAAGAAAGCTGAAGATCAAAAACATCAAGGGCGTTACCAAAACCCAAAGCGAAACCTCAAACGGAAGGAGGTCCTTCGCAATCACCAAACCGCCAGCCACAAAACTCGCGGGGAATAGAATCAACGTCATAAACGTCACAAAAGCCGCCAACCTTACCTTCCCAAGCTGCGGGTGTAACACTCCGCGAACATAGCCCCGCGAATGCATCTTCTTCCCCTTATTCGACGCCGCCCTCGCTGTTTTACGAAGATCGAACCCCGTATTTTTTTTCAGAGGCTCCACCACCCGGCGCTCCCTTTTTTCCTCTTCCGGCTGCTTTCTATTCTCATAGGAGGTCGATTTCTGCCGAACGTTTCGGGGCTTGATCTGCCGAATATTAGGCTCCTCCTTCCGGGGTTTGGGCTTCTCGACCACGAGACGCGACACCCGTTTTTCCTCCTCAACAAATTCCTCCATCACCGGCACATCGCTTACCGAAATCTCATGCTTTAAAATATAGTCCTTCTCAACCAACATCGCCAGCGGAACCGAGACCACCTCCTCAACCACCTCTGCCAAGCGAACGACGTTTTCCGAAGCCTTCTCCTCCATGATCTTGCGAGCCTTTAAAATCCAGCTTACAACCTCATCCTCGGAAGGACTAACCTCCTCCAACTCAAGATGCCCGTTGGCTTGCTTAAGTTCCTCGCACAAACCTTGTTCATCGCTTTGCGCGAGCGAAACAAGATTCTCCACCCCAACCGCACTCAACAGCTCCGTAGAACTGTCACTGAGGTTTTCAATCTGAGATAATTCAGCTGATTGCATCTTCGGCGATAAATAAACACATTTTGGAGGCGGTCACAAATAACAGAGTTTCTCTAACTCAAATTATTTCGCATTTCCTGAAGCTGGGAGAGCTTTACCTCCCACTCCTCAAGTCGTTCACGCTCAACCGCTACCACTTCTGGCTTGGCATTTGCGACGAATCTTTCGTTCCCCAATTTCCCCTTGGATTTTTCCACTTCTTTTTGAATCTTCTCGATTTCCTTATCCAGGCGCGCCTTTTCAGCCTCCACATCGATCAATCCGTCAAGCGGCATGAAAAGTTCACCCATCGGCGTCACCGCCCCGGGAGTTCCTTGTTCTGGAAGATAGGCTTCGTCACGAGTGACCCCCTCGGATCCCACAAGCAGGGCCAAAATGTCAGCCTCCGATTCCAGCCAAGCCGGCCCACTCTTGGCCACAAAGCGAACATCCTTGCGGGCCGCCAGGCGATACTCCGCTTTGAGATTTCGTAAATTCGCCGCCGATTCATAGACCGCCAAGGCTTGTTCACATCCTGCCGTCACCCTTGCCGCATCGACCCCTTCAAGGAGTCCCGCCTTCGGCAACTCCTTCTCCATCACAAAGTCACCCTTCGCAAGGTATCCCATCCGCGAACTCAGCTCCTCCGTCATATGTGGCATGTAAGGATGCAGAAACTGCAAATACCTCGCCATCACCACATCAAAGACGCCCAAAGTCGTCTCTCGCTGCGCCTCGGTCGCTTCATCACGAAGATCCCCCTTGACCGCCTCCAGAAACTTGTCGCAAAACTCACCCCAGAGAAAATCGTAGAGCTGCTGCCCAACTTCGTTAAAACGATATTCCGCATAAGCGCTCTCCTGCGTCACCGCCAACTCATCGCACTTCGCAAGAATATCGAGGTGATAAGGCCTGAGCGTCTCACAATCTGCAGGCACAAAATCCACCTTGGAATCACTCCCCGCCATGCGACGGAATCGGCACGCATTATAAATCTTGTTTGCAAAGTTGCGTCCCTCCTCAACCTGCGACTCATCAAAGCGCAAATCCGCCCCGATCGGAGCCGTCCGCATCAAGCCAAAGCGCAGACCATCGGCGCCATACTTCTCCATGAGTTCAATCGGATCAGGTGAGTTCCCGCGCGACTTACTCATCTTGTCCCCTTTATTATCGCGGATAATCGAGGTGAAAAAGACGTTCTTAAACGGCGCCTCTCCCTTAAAGCGATATCCCGCCATGATCATCCGAGCTACCCAGAAGAAAATAATATCCGGCCCCGTCACGAGATCCGTCGTCGGATAAAATTTCTTCGCCAAGTCCGAGTCCTCATCAACATTCTGCATCGTCGCAAATGGCCACAACCACGAGCTAAACCATGTGTCCAGCACGTCGCCATCTTGCACCCAGTTCTCCGGGTCACTTGGCGGATCCGCACTCACATGCAAATCACCCGCCGACAAATCATCCAGCGTTAACGACTCCGCTTCCTGCAGAGCCTCGACCTTCTCCTTCCGATACCAAACCGGAATGCGGTGCCCCCACCAAAGCTGTCTCGAAACACACCAATCCTGAATGCCTTCCATCCAGTTGGCATGCGTCTTCGCCCAGCGTGCCGGACGATAGGATAGATCCCCTTCACCCACCGCCTTCGCCGCTTCTTCAGCCGAGGGATACTTCAAAAACCACTGCATCGAAATACGCGGCTCAATCGGCACATCCGCCCGCTCCGAAAAGCCGACACTATTCTCATGCTCCTCCACCTTAATAAGCAAGCCCATTTCCTCCAACATCGCCGTCGCCTTCCGACGGGCCACAAAGCGATCCAGCCCATCCAATTCAGGCACCTCCGGACAATTCACGGTCGCATCCGCGTGAAAGACATCGATAATTTCCAAATCATTCCGCATCCCAATCTCAAAGTCAGCCTTGTCATGCGCCGGGGTGATCTTTAACGCCCCGGTCCCAAACTCAGGATCGACATGATCATCCGCCACCACCGGAATTTCGGCATAAGGAAACGGCCGTTTCACCATCTTCCCGACATACTTCCCATAGCGCTCATCCTTCGGATTCACCGCCACCGCCACATCACCCATTAGAGTCTCAGGACGAGTCGTCGCCACCTCTAAAAACACTCCGGGCTCCTCCACGAGCTCATACTTCAGATAGAAAAGCTTAGAATTCTGCTTCTTCGGAATCACTTCCTCATCCGAAAGCGCCGTCATCGAAACCGGACACCAATTCACCATCCGCTTCCCTCGGTAAACCAACCCGTCATGAAAGAGATCCGCAAAAACCTTCGCGACCCACTTCGAATAATCGGCATCCATCGTAAACCGCTCCCGATCCCAATCGCAAGAACACCCCAGCCGCTTCAGCTGCTTAATAATAATTCCCCCATGCTTTTCCTTCCATTCCCAAACCTTCTCAAGGAAAGCCTCACGTCCAATATCGCGCCGCGTCTTCCCTTCCTCATCACGCAACTGTCGTTCGACCTTCGTCTGCGTTGCAATTCCTGCATGATCCGTCCCCGGCAACCAAAGAACCTCGCAACCCTTCTGCCTCGCCCGACGCGCCAGAATATCCTGAATCGTATTATTCAAAACGTGACCCAAATGCAGAATCCCCGTCACATTCGGCGGAGGAATGACAATCGAATACGGCGGCTTCTCCGAATCAGGATCTGCCACAAAACACTTCGCATCCAACCAAGCCTGATACCAGGACTTCTCAACTTCAGTGGGCTCGTAAGCTTTGGGCAACTCAGACATCGTCACCACTCCCTATCCGAGACCTCACCACCAAGCAAGCCTAACGGAACTTCGACGTCACTCTGAGCAGCAGAGCCCAAGCCCCCTCAAGCAAGCTTTCGTCGATTTCGTAAATTACGGGCTTAGCCCACGCCCCCAACCAACGCCAACCTCTCCTCACTTGGATACAAATTCGACTCAAAATAATTCATGACAAAGCCATAACTCATCCCCTTCTCCACATTCGCCAGCCCATAGCTCCCCCCCGCCCCCGGATGCCCAAAACAGTCCCCCTCCGGCCCCAGGCCCAGCATCATCCCAAACCCAAACGAACTCTCGACCCGCTGAATGACATCCAGCCCCTTCACCCTCTTCCTCAACAATTCCTCCAGAAAATCCTGCCGCAGCAGCCAGTCATAAAACTTTGCCAGCCCCCTCGCCGAGCCCCCCCCCCCCATCGCCGGAAACCCCGCCTTCCAAGCCCTCGGCTGGTTCATCTCACTCACCCCTGCCAGATCCGAGGGCGACGAAAACGCCAGCCTTGTCAGCGAGTTCTTATTCAACAAAGCCTCATAAAATGGCTTTGGTTCACCCGCTCTCCCAAACCTCGCCGGCACCAACTGAGCGACCCGCTCATGCTCCTCTTCCGGTAGCCCAATCCAAAAATCAATTTCCTCCGGCTCCCCAATCTCCTCCCGCCAAAACGTCCCCAAGCCACGCCCATCAACCCGCCGCACCACCTCATCTGCCAAAAAACCAATCGTGCGCGGATGATACCCATGCGTCCCCACCTCCCATAGCGGTTCCTGCTTTTCCAAGGAAGCCACCACCGCCTCTCGATCCCAGATCGAGCACTTCTCATGCAGCCCCGCCAGCCCACCCTGATGCGAAAACATCTCCTCAAAAGTCAAACTCCCCACCCGCAACTCCGGCCACACTCGCTCCACCATCGACTCCCCATCCATCCCCGCCCGATGCAGCGCCATCAGCACACACACTGCCATCGGCCCCTTCGTCGCCGACCACACCGGCGCCATCGTCTCCGCCTTCCAAGCCTTCGTGCGATCCCGATCCGCAAATCCTTCATGCCGTTCCGACACCACTTCCCCATCCTTCATCGCCACAAACGACCAACCAATCTCGTCCTTCATAAGTCCAGCTCTCCCTGCGTGTTCACCTCGCTCACCTCAACCACTTCCCCCAAATGTGTCGAAACCAGCCGACACTCCACCCGCTCCGGTCCAACCCCAAAAACCTCCGCCACCGCCGCTTGATAACTCATCATTTGCCCGGCATACCGTTTCACCAATTCAGCACCCGATTTCACCCCATCTGTCTTGAAATCAATCACCTCAACTTTCGTCACCGCATCGCCCTCGCGATACACATGCATCCGGTCAACCACCCCGCTCATCCACTTCCCATGATGGATCAGCTCAAAGGCCTGCTCCCGAAAAAGCTCCCCGCCACCCTCCTCAAACACCGCATGAATCGCCGGGATTTTCAAAGCATCCTCCACCCTCTTCCCCGCCGCCGAAAACGGCTGCTTGGGCCCTTCCCCCGACTTCAACCATCCAATCTTTTCAAACAAACCATGAACCTCTAAACCAAAGCGACGACCACTCCCGCCCCCCTTCACGCCCTCTTCTTTCTTAGCCGATGGACTCGTCCGACTCCGCTGCTCCTTCCCCTTCGAAAGCACCGGCAAAGCCTTCAGCTCCGCCTTCTCCATCGCCACAACCTCCTTCGTCCAATCCGCATCAGACTCCGGAAACTCAATCCCCGTCGCCTGCCGCAGCAAATTCCCGGGCGTCGCAAAACTCTCCTTCTCCTTCCGCGACCTCGGCTCCTCCGGTAAATACGCATAAAGCCCCCGCTTCGCCCGCGTGAGCGCGACATAAAGCAAACACATCGTCTCATACTTTTGCGACTCACCCCATCGTTCAAAGGCCGCCCGCGTCTCCGGATGCTCTTGATAAGCCCACTTCCCCGGCACCTGCAAAAGCCAATCAACCCCACGCGCTACCTTGAACTTCGTCGCATCAGGCACCCGCGTCCGATCCGGCAATTCCGGCAACATTACGACATCAAACCCCAACCCTTTCGACTTGTGAATCGTCATCACCTGAATCGCCGCCACCCCCGGCGACGAGTTCACTTTGAGATCCCGTATCCAATCCGCCGCCGCTCTCGGACAGGCCTCACCCGTCCCATCAAACTCCGCCAGCGAAGCAATCAAATCCTCAGCCCTCCGCCGTCCATAAAGCGCAAGTCGGCCCCACTCCGGCTCCACCAAAGCGCTCACAAAGCGAGCATATCCCGTCTTCTGAATCGTGCGTAAAACCCGATCCCATCGCGTGCCCCAATGCTCGCCATATTTCTCCAATCCCGCCATCAACGGCGACATCTCCAAAACTCCCCGACTATAGTCATCCGCCGGATTCGCCAGCCACTTGATCAGATGAGAAATCACCACCCCCACCGCATGATCCGTCCCCGGTTGCCGCTGCCCCGCCTCAATGACATCGAAGCCCTCCGCTCGCAGTAAATCGGCATACTTTTTCACCAAAGTCCCCGTCCTGACGAGCACCCCGCAACTCAACTTCTTCTCTCCAATCCCCAGTCGCCGCAACTCCTCAACCAAGACCTCGCCATCCTCATCCTTCGCCACCACCGTGACCTTTGCTTCACCCAAAACCTCCGGCTCAGCTGACTCATGATCCTTCCACCGCCACTGCTCAGCAACCGATTTCCCAAACATCTTTTCCATCAGCGGCAAGTTTCCACACACCGCATTCACCAAAGCCAAGACCGCCGGACACGACCGATAAGAAACATCCATCGGCTCCACCTCCAAACCGTGCTCATAACGATTCAGGACATCATCAAAAAGACTGACATCTCCCCCACGCCACGCATAGATCCCCTGCTTCCGATCCCCCACCACAAAAAAGCTCCCCTCCGGATCCCCCACCGCCTCATCGATCAACGGCTCCAGCGCCCGCCACTCCGAGCGACTCGTGTCCTGAAACTCATCCAGTAACCAATGATCATACCGTCCGTCCAACCGATAATCGATCAACTCCCGCCGCAACCTTGCCTCCTCATCCTGACTCCACTCCCCCAGCAGAATCTTCACATCATCAAAGCTCAGCATCCCCCGCTTTCGCAGCTGCTCCGCATGCTCGTGATCGATCTGTTCCATCAACTCACCCACCGCCTGTGTCTTCGCCACCGCACTCGCCATCTCACAGTTGATCGCCAATCGAAAAAGCCCCTGCCAATTGACCCACTGCTCGTAAGGAATCGTGAGCATCTTCGTCCCCACCTTAATCTCCACCGGCCCCGGCTCATCCAGCATCTCCAGCAAGCGCGCCCCAAAGGTATTCGTCTTCAGTGAAGTCCCCACCGTGTGCTTCTCAAAATTCTCCAACTGCACCTCCCACACCTTCGGCATGCTCTCATCCCGCAAGGCCGCAATCAGTCCGTCCTTCTGCACCAACCAATCATCCACCTTCGGCAACTCCGCAAAGACCTTGGCATTTCCAAAAGCCGCCTTCCGCGCACCCGATTTCCAGATCCGATGCCACGTCTCAATAAAGTCCTCCAACGATCGCTGCACCCCCTGCTGACCACGCCCCAGCGTCGCCTTTCGAAAGGCATGATAAAAGTCCTGCCGATCCCCAAAGCCATCCCGCAGCACTCCCTGTAAAATCTCCCCCTCAGCCGTTTTTAACCTCTCACCTTCCAAAAGATCAAAGGTCCCCCCACTCAAGCCCAGCTCATATTGGAAACCTCGCACGATCCTCGAAAAGAATCCATCCAAGGTCGTCAGCTGCAATCTCGGCAGCGCCTTGATCACCTTCTCCAAGACCCCCGCAACATCGATCTCCGCCTTCACATCCCGACAAATCCCCGCCGCCTTCTCCGCATCCAAGCTCCCCTCCGCCAACTTCGTCAGCACCGAATCAGCAAACTCCCCCGCCGCCTTCCGCGTAAAGGTCAGCGCCACCATCTTCTCCGGTTCCACCCCCTCCTTCCCAATCTTCCCAATCACCCGGTTCCCCAACTGAAACGTCTTACCCGATCCCGCCGAAGCCAAAATCAAAAGGTTCTTTGCTAAAATATCTTTCATGCTGTCTCTCCTTTCCAATCAAACGCGTCCTTCAAATCACGACCATATCCCAGGTCTTCAAAATCCTCATACTGCACCTTCTCGGCCGGCGGCCAAAAGACCTCGCCCAGCACCTGCCCCACAATCCACTCCGCACACTTCCGCGCCGAAACCTTCTCCTCTTCGCCAAATCCCACCCAAGGAGTGATCTTCACATTCGCGCGATCCTGACCGAGCGCAAAATACCCAACTTCATCAACTTCCCCCAAGGCATCGGCATAAAACGGCACCTGCAAATTCGTCCAAATCGCCCCACCCGGAGCCTCCACTTCCTCCCCGCGCAAATGCTCCGGCGGATCATCTCTAAATTTCCGCTGATGCTCCCGCACCACATCCTTCGCCTCCTTGCTCGTCTTGTAATCCAGCACCCGAACCCGCCCATCCTCATGCTTCTCAATCCGATCGATCTGCCCCGTCACCGTCGCCCCCGCGATCTCCAATTCAAAGTCCTTCTCCACTTCAACAATCCGCCACCCCTCCGCCCGGATCACCGCCTGCCTCTCCGCAAACCATCCCAGCCGTAACCGCATCGACTCCACCTGCAAAGAAACCGCCAACCGCAACTCATCTCCAAAGTGCCGCGCCACCAAATCATCGAGCGCCTTCAAAAGCCACTCCTCAATCACTTTCACCTCCGCTGAATCCCGCGCCGTCTCATCACGTCCCCATTGTTCCAAAACATCGTGCAAGACATTTCCAAAATCGCGATTGTTCCACTCCACCCGCTCCGGCTCCGGCGAGTTCATCCCCACGACCCGTTGCAGATAATATCGAAAGGGACACGCCAGATATTTTGAAAAGGCCGTCACCGACATCCGTTGCTTCGGCTTCTCCTCACGCGGCTTCCACTTCCAATGATCCTCCAAGGTCCAAGCGACCCCCGAATCCGCCGGCTCAACATCCGCAAAAAGCGCCTTCACCTGCCGCGCCAAATTTTGCCCCTTCGCCGTCAAAAGCAGCCTCGATGGCATCAAGACATCGCCACCCACCGATGACTTCCCGACAATCAAATCGACCCGCCCACTCTCCCGCCGCATCTCTAAAAGGGCATTCAACAAATAAGCATCCCGCGCCGCCCGACTCTCCTCACAAGGCAGCCCCAACAACTCCCGCGCACTCTCCGGCAACCAAGAATCACTGCTCGCCCGCGACGGCACCCGCCCCTCATTCATCCCGCAAATAATCAAATGCCCCGCCGGTTCATGCAACAACTCCAACCACCCCTGCACATCCAAAACCCGCCCATCCGGAGCCTCCTCCGGCACCGGCCCCAAATCCTGCAAAAGCAAATCAATCCAAAACCCCGGCGACCGCTTCACCGCCTTGGCCGCCTCCGCCGTCACCTCCAGCCAATCTTCCAAACCCGCCTCATCATCACGATCCACCTTATTCAAAAGCGTCCGCATCCCCGCATGAAATCCCTGCCCTAAAAACCGCTTCCGCAGCCCCTCAAAATCTTCCATCGCCGCCTCCGCCACCAGCGCCGCCTTCACCTGATGCCCCAGCCGCTTCTTTTTACTCTCAGTCGTCGCCCGCTCCAGCGATTCCTCAAGCAAAACCCGCGCCCGTCCGACATCTTCCAGCGACCGCACCAAATGCGAATCGAGCAAAAACGAAAGTGCCTCCACTTGCTGCGCCCGAATCCCCTCCACCAAAAACCTCCCTTGATCAAAGGCCAACAAATCAATCACCTCCTTCACCCCCGGCCTCTGCAAATAACGCTTCCAGCAACTCAACCACCCCGCCAGCGACGACGGCAACGAAGCCCCCGGATCATGAATCGCCCACCCTGCCCGCGCAAATGACCGCACCAACTCGGCCGAAACCTCCTCGTCACCCGTTCCCAATCCCACCGCATCACTCTCCGTCCCCGCCACCGAAACCATCTCCACCGCCAAATCCGCCTGCTGCCGCGGATCCCCCGTCAAAGTCACGCTCCCATTCTCCGGCCAGCCAATCTCCGCCTCATTCCACTCCAAAGTCGGCCTCCCCCAAGCGTCCACCCGCTCATCCGGCACCAAGACCGAAACCGGCACGCCCCCCTTTTCCAAAAATCGCGTCACCACCGGTGGCAAATCCAAGACCCCCGCAATCACGACTCGCGTCACCCCCTCCGCTAGTTCCATACGCTCCGCCGCCAATCGCGACGATTTACTGACATACCCCCACTTTTCTAAATTATTTTCCACCACATTCTCCAACCTCGCCAACTGCTCCCACCTCTCGCTTTCCAAAGAAGCCACCACCCGCGCCGCCGCCGACAACATCAGCCCATTTTCCTGCAGGCTCTTCCGCAAATCTACAAAAGCCTTCGCCAACCCCAAAGCCCAACCCGCCCCCTCACTCGCAGGCGACGTCGGAAAAATCGCTCCATAATTCTCCCAGTCCTCCACCGCCTCCAAGGCCTCCGTCCAAGCCAACACTTCCACCGAATCCGGGGCCGCATCCTCAACCGCCAACAATCCCCCCGTCGTCATCACCTTCGGAGCCAACAAACCACCCCGCTCCGCCAGACCCTGCCGCAAACGCCGACTACTCTGCGCCGTCGGCACCACCACCAGGTACCCCGGCAGCTCATCCTTCCTCTCCAACAACCAATCAATCACGGCAGTTCCGTAAGTCGTCTTCGCAGTCAGGTACACAAGCTGGGGCATGGCCAAACCATCCTCAATCCCGGCCCGTCCTCCAACCTCAAACCACATATTTCAACCGAAATCTCCTCGCCAAGCCCACCTCTCTTTTGCAAGTTCCCCCCTAGTTATTATGTCCAACGCACAATGGTTCTACTCCGACGCCCAGCAACAACAGCTGGGCCCCGTCACCTTCGCGCAAGTCCAACAACTTGCCGCAAGCGGTCAAATCCAGCCCACCACCCTCATCTGGACCGAAGGCATGCCCAACTGGACCGCCGCCAGCCAAGTTCAAGGAGTTTACAACCAAGCTCCAGCTCCAGCAGCACAAAATCCCTACAATGCTCCGGCAACCTACGCTACTCCTGCCGCGGCAAATGGCTACCCGGCTCCTTTCGTCAAAAAAACCTCATTCAAACTCTATATGGGAGCCACCATCGCCTCCTTCATCTTGGTCGCCATCGCTCTCGCGTCTCTATTCGCCGTCGCGAAATCCGCTGCAGATTCGATGCCTGACTTAGCGGAAGAACGACGACAGATCGCCACCGCTGGGACCGCAGAAGAAATGAAACAGGCGCAGGAAA
>JBLHUR010000074.1:0-27714 GCA_047629805.1 Akkermansiaceae bacterium
CCTCGGAAAATACTGGTGGTCTGTCCTGGGATTGCTATACAAATGGCTGAATCGTCGGAGCCACAAGCGGAGTTACAAATGGAAAGGCCTCATGGCCTGCCTTGCGGACTTCGCGATCCCGGCTCCGCGAATCACCGAGCAGAATCCGAACGTCGAAAGGTCAGAGCAGCAATGGTTAGTCTTCTAGAAACAAGCACGAGTGCAAAGCGAGCATTCCTGAGGAGCCCGGTGCGGGAAAACCGCACGCCGGGATCTGCGAGGGGGCACTCCGGGCAACCGGTTGCTCTACCTCAATACGATCCCGTGGCGGATAACCGACCGCATTCTTGGCCTTCTAGAGGCACTCTGTTCTGACCCGAAAATGGCGCATTTAGGGTGGTGCTGAAATCTGCGCTGAAATGGTCCCATTGTTTAAGGATCACGAGGGGGTTCACAGTGGCTCAAATAGGGTGTAGTCTATTTGGACCCTTGCCGGTGAATTTTTTTCTGTAAAAAGCTCGGCTCTCAAAAGTTGATCTTTGGATTTAGGATTGTGAGAGCCAGTAGCACGCCAGCGGGGCCGAAATTTTCATGATTCGTCCGTTGAGTGGATCTGATTTTTTTCTCGGGCGGGCGGAGTGGGCTTCCATGGGGCCGAAGTCGTTGCTGCGTTGGGTGATGACGTAGCCACGGTCGAGCGACTTGTCTTCGATGAAGAGGCGGAGGCCCATGACATCGCCTTGGGTGACTGTCTCATATTGATATTTGACTTCGAAGGGAATGATGCATTCGCCGAACTCGCTGGTTGGATAGGAATGAAATTTTCTCCTGTTTGCGTGCTCGACTGGGAAAAGCATGAGTCCTCGTTTCCGCGAAGAGGCTCATTGCGGCGCTTTTGCCTTCTTGAGGTTTTGGTATTGAGACATTAAGCTGTCCTCATGGCTGGGGAGAGAACATTGGCGATGCGGCTTGGGCAAAGTGTCCATGTGTCTCCTCTCCGTGTGAAGCTCCGCCGCCTCATGGCGCGTGACCCTGGCTTGAATGCCTCTTGCCTGGAAGACTGGCTTCTTGATCTGGCGAATCTTCGAGGAGTGCGCTCTGTTTCGAGATCGCATGAGCATCGAAACTCGACCTGGCCCGCTCCTGATTTGAATGAGCTTTCCAATGCCGAGTTGGTCATCGCGATCAGTCAGCCTCAGAATCTCGACCGTCCACAATGGCTCCGTGCTGCTGCGGAACTGATTTCACGCCAGGATCTTGATCCCAAGGCCCTTATTTTTCTGGCAAAACGCGAACGATGCACCCGCATCCTGGCCGCACTTTCAAGGCAGGCGTTGATCGCCGAAGCAGATCATCCTTTATGGAGACTCCTTTCCGAAGAGTTTCAGGATGCCAAGCCCCTTTCCGATTCTTTGATTCATTGGACTCGGCTTACTTCCAAGCGTGCCGACGGCCGCTCCAGAAAATCCCACATCCCCTACCGCCCACTGGCCTTATGATCTATGCCCATCGCATCCTGAGTGAGCTCGATCGCCATCTGGACTCTCCAGTCGAACTCACACTCTAGGGAAGAGCGGCCTTCTTTCTCGGCTTTCCTGACCCTCCTCCTCAATTTTCGCAAAGCCTTGATGTCGATGCGATCTTGTGGCTTGGCCAGGCCGATGAGTTGGAAGCCAACACAAATTTCTGGGAAGCCCTTGAAGAAACCAATCTCGCCCTCGAATCGGAAGGTTAATACATGAGTCATCTTTTTGAGGAGAATCAGGTGATTCTCACCGAGGGTTGGAGGGAAGAAAGAGTTTCAATATCGGGAGCTTGGAAGCACCTTTGCCTCACCAGACTTTCCGACAAAGACCTTTTCCTCAGCAAGCTGATGAAGGACGACCCTCAAGACCGGGAGGATGCTCTCTTCATCGTTCGGAGAAACGACTGGAAAGTGGGCACGATCACTGAGTTTTTTGAGGAAGCCGTGATTCCTGACCTTCAAGAGATTCACGATGAATTTGATAAGGCGAGAGTCGCCCTCCTGCGCGAGCTATGATCTGAAGCCGCATATTTTAGAGAAGCCAGATGTAGCGATCGTGTTCGGGAGGGCAAGGTCAAGGTGTTTGCTTCTGTCTGAGATGCGCCATCGTTCTCTGGATTCGATCCAGGACTTGGTCGAGGTTTTTGCCGAGGTCGGTGGTGAGGAAGCGGAGGATGAAGTAGCCGTTTTCTTGGAGGAGTGCGTCTTTGCGGCGATCGCGGCGGTAGGCCGCTGGGTCGTTGAGGTGTTGGTCGCCGTCGAGTTCTAGGGCGAGTTTTAGGTGGGGGCAGAGGAAGTCGACTTCCATGGTGCTGCGGTCGTTGAAGGGGATGGGGAGGGGTTGGTTGAGCTGGAATTGATCTTGGGTGGCGGGGAGGGTTTGGAGACGTTCGAAGAGGAATTTTTCGGAGGCGCTGCGGGTTTTGTTTGGACCCTTGGACTGGTCGGTGGCGTGGACGAAGAGTTGGGCCAGGGGTTGATCGACGCCGTCGCGGATGAGGCGGCGGACGCTGGCGGCGTAGTCTTGTTTCCATTGGGGGTCGAGGGGAAGGGGGACTTCGACAGGCCAGCCGGGGAGGGCGCTCGCGGGGAGAAGGATGGTGTAGCCGACGGCTTCGTAGCCGGCGCAGCGGCGGTCGAACATGCGGGAGAGCATGGGGATGTTGAGGTCGGCGTAGTCGTAGACTTGCACCACTTGCTTGCCGTGGTGGAGGCGATGAAGTCGGCCGGCGTATTGTGCGATGGTCCCGCGCCAGGAGACGGGCATGGTGAGGAAGAGGGTGTCGAGGCGGGAGTCATCGAAGCCTTCGCCGACGAATTTACCGGTCGCGATGATGACGCGAGGTTCGTCTGCGGGGATGTTGGCGAGTTGTTCGAGGGCGGAGCGGAGGGCTTTTTTTCCAAGGCCTCCTTTGAGGGTGATGATGTTTTGGACTTCTTCTTTGAGGAGGTCGGTCAGGAGTTGGATGTGCTCGGTTCGTTCGGTCAGGACGAGGGGAGTGCGGCCAGAGCGGAGGGCGTTGAGGACTTCTGAGGCGATGAGTTGGTTACGGGCGTGATCTTGATAGAGAGCATCGCAAAATGATTGATAGGCGAGGCGGGGATCTTCTTCGGTTTCGCCGGGGTTTTGGAAGCCGGTGGGGCGAACGATGACTTCGTGGGTGAAGGGGCGTTCAGTGGCTTGCTGACGGGCATCGACGGTGTGTCGAATGGGACCGCATTGCATGAAGATGATGGGATGGTGCCCGTCCTTGCGGGTGACGGTGGCGGAGAGACCGAGGATGAATTTGGCCTTGGTCCGGCGGATCGCGAGTTCGAAACTTTGCGCCGAGAGATGGTGGCATTCATCGACGATGACGTGTCCGTAGTCGGCGACGAGGTCTTTGACGACGCCCTTACGGACGAGGCTTTGGATCATGACGACGTCGATCTTTCCGGTGAGTTTTTTGCGTCCGCCTCCAAGGCGTCCGATGTCTTTTTTATCGAGATTGAGGAATTGGGAGAGCCGTTCGACCCATTGATCCATGAGCTGTTGGCGATGAACGAGGATGAGGGTGTTGACTCCGCGTTGTGCGATGAGCCAGGCTGCCAGAACGGTTTTTCCGAAGGCGGTGGTGGCGGAAAGGACACCGGTTTCGTGGGCGAGCAGTGCTTTTCCGGCGGTTTCTTGCTCGGGGTAGAGGGTGCCTTGGAAAGTTGTTTCAACGGGCTCGCCGGGGTGGCGTTGGTCGTCGATCTTGGGTTTGATTTTCAGTTGCTTGAGGAGTGCGAGGACTTCTCCGAGACAGCCACGTGGGAGGGCGAGGTGGAGCGGGTGGTCTTCGGCGCAGGCGATGATACGAGGTTTGTCGTAGGTGGGGAGGCGCATCGCTTGCGCTTTGTAGAAGTCGGGATTTTGGAATGCTGCGAGCCTGGCTAGGGCGTTGTGAAGTGAGGGTGGGAGGTCTTTCTTGGCGAAGTAGAGTTGGTCTCCTGAGAGGAGAGCGAGCGACTTTGGCATTGTGCCCACAATCTTGGTTTTTGGTTTTCTTGAAGGCCGCTTGTTCCAAGGTTGATTGTCTTCTTCGTCGGACGGGGCCATGGAAATTCCGATGATGCGTCCTTTTGATTCGGCTGCTTCGACTAATGCGTGGAGCTGTTTTTTGGTGATCTTTTCAACGGAATTCAGGAAGGCCCATTGGTCGGGGTGGGGCTGAAGTTGTGCGTCGATGAAGAGGCTGTTTCCTTCGTTGCGGGGAGTTTTTTGAAGAGGGAGGGCGATGAGGTTTCCGAAGCCGCCTCGTGGGAGGGTGTCTTGATTTGGGAAGAAGCGGTCGTAGGAAGTGAACTTGGTTTGGGGGCGACGTTCGGTGGTTTCAGTGAGGAGGTGGGAGGCGAGCTTGCGGGCGAGGGTGGCGGGGACGGGTTCTTTGAAGAAGAACCAAACGTGTGCGCCGTTTCCGGAGCGCGATCGTTCTAAGGCGGCCGGGATTTCTTTTTCGGCGCAGGTTGTGAGGTAAGCGAGGGCGTCGTCGGCCCAGCCGTCACCATCGAAATCGACTGCGAGGAAGTGGCAGGATTCGTCGAGAAGCATGGGGTAGATCCCCATGACGATGTCGCCCGAGAGATGGTGGCGAATGACTTCGTCGGTAATGGGGAGCCAGTTTTGATGGGCGCAGGCGTGGCATTTGATGCGGGGTTTTTCGCAAATGCCCCGGACCCATTCGTTGCCGCAGACCGGCGAATAACCCGCTTTCTCGGTCATCTTGCTGACGAAGCGGTGGGGGTAGACTTCTTCGCGACCACGAAAGAGCGAGCGGAAGAGGGCGATCTTTTCCGAGACGGGCGAGGTGTGGCTGACGGGCATGGGGCAGTCTAAGAATGCACGATTGGGGGTGATTTTCAATCGTGCGGGATTTTGATCTTGAGGAGAGGGAGAGTGGGCTTTGCAATGCTAGGAGAGATGTCGTCATTTGAGAGTTATTTTTTCCAGGGATATTCGCGGATTTTGGAACCCTCAGAGGGGAAGTTTGCGGACGGTTTTTCATCGCGGATTGAGGTGAGGGGGCGGCAGGCGTATGTGGAGTATCACTACGATGGCGGGGGGAAGAATTGGAAGTCGATGTTGAAAGATGGGCAAGGAGGGTTCGATGCGATGTTGTTCACTTGGCAATGGTTTGGGGGGACGATTGCCTTTCGTTTTCCAAGTGGTGCGGTGTGGAGAAAAGGGTTAAAGGAGTATGAGGTGGAGGGTGATATTAAGGTTTCTGATTCAGATGGTGTCCTGGTGGAGGTAAGCATTTTCAGTGAAAGTCCCGGCGAGTGGTGCGAGTTCGTGGAGGCGTGGGGAAATCCCTTTGAGGGATTTTATGAGGAGACTTTGCGGGGTGATTTCCGCTGGCTTTATGTGTGTTGGCTATCGTCGCAAGGGGGATCTTATCCGGGGAAGCCATCTCAGAAAACTCCGGTGGTTCCACAGCAGATGGATGAGCTGGAGGAGCGGCACTGGCAGTTGGTGGACTTTTTTCAAAACCGGCGGGAGCTGGTGGAGGCGGCGGTGGAACTGGCTCCTTCGTATGATGATGAGGGGATGTTTAGGGAGTGGGATGAATGGGATCTGGGAATGGGTCGACGGGATCGGGAGGAGATTAAATCCTCCTTGTCGTCTTCTCCCTGGGAGGGCTTGGGAGTGTATTACCGGATGATGAGGGCAAATCATCGCGAAGGAGTGGGCGACGATTGTGTGCTGAAACGGGGAGTGAGGTTTGAAGAGATCGAAAAGCGAACCGAGGAAATTGAGAAAGAGAAGGTTCAGGAAAATATGCGGGAAAAGGAGGCGCGGCGCGTTGGGTTTTTGGCGAAGGTGAAACCCTGGGAAGAGCGGCTTTGGGATCGCGCGGACGAGTTGATCAGTGAGAAAAATACGAAAAGCTATGACGGCGCAGTGAGGGTCATGGCGGTGCTCAAACTTCTCGGGTGCCACGAAGGGAAGTGGGAGAGCTATCTGGAAGGGGTGGTGGGTTTGAAGGAGCGCTATCCCCGCTTGAATGGGCTTCATCGACGAATGGAGGATGCTTATCTTTTCCGTGAAGACGATAAACCTTTGGTGGACTGGGAGCCTGAGAGGGAGGGCTTTGATGAGGATATTTTTGAGCTTTGAGGCTTCTCGCTTTTTCGGGAGGCCGCGGCTTGGGTTCAGGTTGAAAGCTCCGATTCTCGGAGCACTCAAAGGCCTTCGCCACACGACTTTCGGCGGACCGTGCGCGAACTAATGGGTGACTAGCCATCGCTTAACCGAGTGCGATTCCCGCTAGCACGGAAGTTTTTCATCTCTCATGGAGAGGGAATGGATTTCAGCGATGGCGTGAAGGCGATTGGTTTTCAGAAGGTAGAGGAGATTTTCGGGGCCGGGGAAGAGTAGCGCCAGAGAGCTTCGCTGTCATTGGGCCTTGGTTCAAGAAGTCTGATAGCTAAAACCCTGCTTGGAAATCGTCAGCCTCAAGATGGCGGGCGAAGTCCATTTGTTGGTGGAGAGTACGAGCGACTTGGATGACCTTGCCATCAATCTTAAAAAAGATGAGATGCTTGCCCGCTGAAGCGGAGATTGTGAATCGGGGAAAAGTTCGTGTCTGAATTTCTATCGAGACTTGTCTTCTTCGATCTGCTCGAAGCGATCAAAGAGGGCGTTGAGATATTGCCCTTCTTTCAGGGTGCCCCATTTTTCCTTCGTGGATTTGGAGATCTCCTTGAGATCACGTTTGGCGCTCTTTGAGAGCCTTAAAATCATGGTTGCCGCGCCAAGGCCAGAAATTCAGAGCGAGTGCTGACATCGATAAAGTCACCTTCGTTGATTTCCTGGAAGCGATGGGAGACGGCCTCTTTGAGGAGCTCTTTTTTATGATCTCTATCAACGATGAGCGGCATAGCTTCTCGGATGACCTCACTCGGCGAGTGCAGTCGATTTGTTGGCGTAAAGTTCACTCTGGTTGAGCAAATCTGAAGAAGAACTTTTGGAAGTCATTGTGCACGAAGGTCATTCGGAGGGTGGGTCCGTCTCGTTCGATGGCTGATGTTTCAAGGTCGCCCCATTGATTTTCTTTGAGGGATTCTGAGACTTCGAGGGTCATGCCGTTTAGGTTTTGCAGTATTTCTAGGACAATCTTGAAAGGAGACGTGGCGCCCTCGCCACTTGTGTAGCCCGGGTCCTGTTACGAAGACCAAGTTTCAGCGGCCCGAGTAACGAGGGCGCCACGGCTTGTGGGACCAGCGGGTGAAGAAGCGGAGGCCTCTCACGGCGATGTTGCTTTCGGATGCGGTTTGTCCGCTGAAGCCGAAGAGGACTTCGATCATTTGGCCTTGATATTTGCTGACGTCAATGAATTCACCAGCGGTGCCCATGTTTCAGCGATGAGGGAGAGAGAGGGTGTCGGCGCCACGCTAAAACTTTGTAGGTGGCCCTGATCATCTCTTCAGAGGCCTCCTCTGTGATGCTCATTGTTTCGAAATTGACTCCGGCGTTCCAGGTGGGGAGGCGGTTGTTTCCGGCGGTGACGTTTTCACCGATCGCTCCGGTGAGGGTGTTGACGGGGGCGCGCCAGGTGAGTCCGCCATCGAGCGAGAGCTCGATCTGGATGGTGGAGACGCCGCCATCCGGGCTGGCGAGATTGTAGGTGATGTCGACGAGCTTCGTCCCAGCCCGTTGCCCGGCGCGGACGTTGGTGACTTCGGGTGGGGCGGCCCCGGCGAGGAGGGCTGCAGCGAGGAGGAGGGCGAGGATTCTTTTCATTGGGGGAGGGTGTGGGAATTATGGGGGAGGTCAATGAGGGAAGATGGTTGGGGGCTTTCGCGCTTGGAGGTCGGACTTTTCGGACTCGTCCGACGGGTCAGACAAGTCCGACATCACGGAGCGGACTTTGATGACGATTCGGTTGACGAGGGCTTTCCATTCGGTTTCGGATTGGGGAGTTCCTTGTTTGCTGCTGAGTTGGGAAATCCACTCGATTTTTTAATGAGTGACTTTTCTCTGGTGTTCATTCGCTCACTTTAGTAAGTGTTCAGGTGAACGCAATCTGAAACGTCAGACTCGTCGGGCGGGTCAGACTTGTCCGACCTTCTCGGACAAACCACACATATGACTATGAACACACTTTTACCTGAATCCGTCCTGAAAGAAACCTTTGGTTTCTCGGCTTTTCGATCTCATCAAGAGGGCTTGGTGCGGGGGCTTTTGGCGGGGCGGGATGTTTTTGGGGTCATGCCGACGGGTGGGGGTAAGTCGCTTTGTTTTCAGTTGCCGGCGGTTTGTGTGGAGGGGTGCGCGGTGGTGGTGAGTCCGTTGATCGCGTTGATGAAGGATCAGGTGGATGCCGCGCGGGCGAATGGGATTCGGGCGGCTTGTGTGAATAGTGCGGTGTCGATGGAGGAGCGGAAGGAGGCGGCGCGGGCTTATGGGAAGGGGGAGTTGGATTTACTTTATGTGGCGCCGGAGCGGCTGAGTGTGCCGGGTTTTTTGGACAAGTTACGGAAGTGTCCGGGGGGGCAGCCGGCTTTTTTTGCGATTGATGAGGCGCATTGTTTGTCGGAGTGGGGGCATGACTTCCGGCCGGATTATTTGTTTCTGGGGAAGTTGAAAAAAGAGTTCCCGGGGGTGCCGATGGCGGCCTTTACGGCGACCGCGACTCATCAGGTGGCGGCGGATATTGAGAAACGCTTGCAGCTGGCGGAGGCGGTGAAGGTGCGGGCTTCGTTTGACCGGACGAATCTCTATTATGAGGTGCGTGCGAAGAAGGATTGGGAGCGGCAGATGGTGGAATTCATCAAGGCGCGCGACGGGGAGTGTGGGATTATTTATCGGACGAGCCGGAAGTCGGTGGAGGCGACGGCGGCGATGCTGCGTCGCAATGACATTGATGCGAAGCCGTATCATGCGGGGATGGAGAATGTGGATCGCTCGGCGACGCAGGAGGCATTTTTACGGGATAATTGTAAGGTGATCGTAGCGACGGTGGCTTTCGGGATGGGGATCGATAAGCCGGATGTGCGCTTTGTGATTCATGGGGATTTGCCGAAGAATATTGAGGGGTATTATCAGGAGACGGGGCGGGCGGGGCGTGATGGGGAGCCGTCGCATTGTCTGTTGCTTTATTCGTCGGGTGATGTGTTTAAGATTCGCCATTTTATCGATGAGATTGCGGATGAGGCGGAGCGGCAGAGGTCGCTGGCTTTGTTGAAGGCGATGGAGAATTTTGGGGCGGTGCCGCAGTGTCGTCGAAAGGGATTGTTAGGATATTTTGGAGAGAAGTTGACGGAGGAGAATTGTGGTGGCTGTGATTTTTGCGACGGGAATTTTGAGATGAAGGATGCGACGCGGGATGCGCAGATGTTGCTCTCGGCGATTGCGCGGAGTGGCGAGCGTTTTGGGGCGGTGCATGTCTGTGATATTGTGTGCGGGGCGAATACGGCGCGGATCCGGGAGATGGGGCATGATCAGTTGAAGACTTATGGGATGGGAAAGGATAGACCAAAGGCCTTTTGGCGGTCCTTGATGGATAGTTTGATGAGCGAGGGAATCGTGGCAGTGCCGCCGGGTGATTTTTCGATCCCGGGGCTGACGGCGGGGGCTTGGAAAATCATGAAGGGGGAGGCTGATTTTGAGATGCATCAGGACAAGCGGGCGGAACCGGAGAAGGCGGGTCGGTCGCGAGCGGTGGTGGAGGAAAACTTCGATTATGATCGCGGGCTCTTTGAGCATCTTCGGGCTTTGCGGAAGCGGATTGCGGATGAGAAGTCGGTGCCGCCATTTGTGGTGGCGAGCGATCGGACCCTGCGGCAGGTGACGGCCTTGATGCCGGATTCGCGGGAGGAATTTTTAAAGGTGCATGGGATTGGGCAGGAGAAGTTTGAGAAATTTGGTCCGGCGTTTATGGAGGGATTGGCGGAGTATCTGGGGGATCATCCGGAGGTTGCGGAGAAGAAGTTGAGTGATTTGCCTTCGGCGGCGACCTTGGTTCCAGTGCTGAACAAGCCGCTGAGTGAGACTTATTACGCCACTTTCGACTTGGTGAAGAAAGGGCTTTCTCCGGAAGAGATTTCTAAGAGCCGCGGGATTGGTTTGAGCACGGTAGAAACTCATATTGCAAAATTGATAGAAGAGGGAGAGGCGATTGATCCGCGTGGCTATGTGAGTGAAGCTGAGGAGGAGAGGGTGCGGGGGTTAATTGAAAAGCTGGGAGCGCAGGCGCTGAAGCCGATCTTTGAAGCGGGAGAGGGAAAGATCACTTATGGACAGATCAGAATTGTGATGGGGATGATGGTGGCTGGTTGAGGGGAGAAAGAGATCTAAAGGATGAAAAATTCTGTGTGAAACACAGGCTTGAAGCTTGGGCGGGGCTTTGGTATTTCCAAGTCGATGAATCTTCAGTTTTTTGCGAGCCCGGTGAGTGAGGTGGAATCGTCAACTAGGTTATGTTCTTTAACGATTGCGGGTGGGCCGCGGGAGCTACGATTATTGGCGGGTTTCTTGGCGCAGGCGGCTGATGAGATTGAAGCTCATGGGCCGCATGTGAAGCATCAGGAGTTTTGTAATGAACCGGGGGTGAAGGCATACGACGGGTTGTTACCAGCGGTTTTTGTGAGTCAGTGCGTGTGAGCTTGAGATTGTTTTCTGGATTAGGATTGAGCAGAATCGAGCCATGGGATTCCACTATGAGGAGATCGGTATTGTTGATGGCTCGATTGATAATCGGGTGCGGGGGAAGACGATCCTGAAGGTGAACTTTTCGAATCACACTTCGAGTTTGATTACATTGCAGGGGGATGCTTGTCGAGATTTGGCAGGGTCGCTGTGGAAGTTTGCGAATCCCTTTGCGGAGGTGGGTGAGAAGCCGGGCGCCGAATGTTATTTCATACCGTCGATTTCGGAAGGGGTTGCGGGGCGGATGAGCTATTCCCGGAAAGTCAGTGTGGGGGTGCTGCCGCCGGAGGAGCATTTGGATATGGAGTTTGACGATTCGCAGGGGGATCCGCCGACGAAGATTGCTCCGAGGTTGGAGTTGGAGTGGTTCACGCCGAAGTTTGGCCAGGTGGAGATTGATTGCGATCGAATGACAGTTGAATTGGTGGAGATGGTGTGGGCGATGACGGAGCAGGAGGCGGAGATGGGGGCGCAAATTGCGGATGATAAGCGGGAGGAAATTTTATCGAAAGGGGAGGAGAGTTGGGAAGATTTTATGGAGGAGATGGAGATGGTGGAGGGCTATGTGGCGGATGATCCAGAGCCTCATGAGTTGGAGGAGCAGTGTTTTTTAATCGTGCAGGAGTTTGTCATTAATTCGGCTGATCGATCGGAGGAGAAGGAGGAGTTGCATGGAGATTTGCTGAAGTTGCAGGAGCAGATTGCGGGGGCTTTTTGCCATCTGAATTATGAGGGAGGATTTGGTGAAATTCCAGAGACGGTAAGGCTGCTGGGCGGAGTTCTGCCGTTCATTGATCGGGCCTCTGCGAGTGCGCAGTTTGTGGCGATGACGACTCACGTGTGCTTACTTCAGCTCCGGGAAGGGATCGAAGTGCTACGAGATAAGCTGGCACGAACGAAGGGATCATGATGGGAGCCGCCATCGAGATCCGGCGGGTCAGGGCCGCGAAAAACTCCTACGGAGTCATGATTTTCATTCGAAAGAATCGACGGGGATCGTTGGTTGGGACAACAAGGGATTGCTCGTGTCCGGTTGCGATTCCATGGGTGGCTTCGATTGTGGGAAAGGTGGTCAGGTCGGTTCCGCTCTCGAGAGTATAGTGGTATCCGGGAATGGTTCGGTAGGTGATTTCGCCGTTTCGCTTGAGGGTGATTGGGGTACTTTTGATGATCGAAGCATCCCAGTACTTTCGGGCGTGGGTGAAGGCGGCTCGTCCAATTTTTGACCCCATGATCCGGCCCGGTCCATCATCGGGAGAGACGTGAATCCCACCGTAAATTCGTGACTCGCCGGCATCGTCTGCGGCATCGTAATAGGTGGCCCATTGCAAATTGATATCGGTTGTCGGGCCTGCTTCGAAAAGCAGATCTCCGGCTGTGATGGTGTAGGAGGAAAGCCCTCCAGGGAAAAACGGGGTTCCCGTGATCAGGGTCATGACTTCCGCGGCAGCTCGGCTAAAACCGGAGTGTCCCGAAACGTATCCGGCAAAGGCGGGGGTGACGAAAGTGTCTCGTTGGTAGGGCAGCCATTCCTTGGCAAGGATCCATTCACGCCCACCTGCCTGCGTCTCCGGATCATCTGGTTCGCCGGGCCAGGTGTAGACGGCGATCTGCCCAGAATTTCCGGAAAGATGGCTATGGTAGCTGCCAATCGTGGCTGCTGTAATTTGTTCCACCAATCCGGGAACGATGGGCAAGTCGCCGCGACGTCCGAGATAGCGAATGGCTGAAATGGGGCGCACGTAGTCATAGTGTTCCTTCACTCCCCAGATGGCAACCGCGGTATTATGAAGGGCTGCATTGAGAGCGAGGTAGAGCTTCAATTCCCACTCCATCGTTTCCAAGATAGGGCCGGTGTTGGCAATCCTGAGATCAAGCGAGGGGTCGCCGAGAATGGTATCGGTTACGTCATTGGCGAGGACATTCCAGTGTCCCGGAGGAGTTTCTGAATGAGGTCCGTCTGCCCAAAACTCGGCGACACAACGGCCAAAGTCGGCATGCAGGACGATGTTGTCGGAGTAGGGCACTCCGGTTACGGGGTTGATCAGGTGGCCGTTCCCGTCATTTGTTCCGAGGGGATTATTCCCGCGAGCGGAGGGTGAGATATTGATCGTCGTTGAATCAGCAGGATCGAGGAGAGCCGAATATTCAAGAACCTCAACTGCGTTGTTCTTGTAGTCGAGGTCTCCCGCTTCTCCCAACTTAGGAGGCTCGCCGGGGTCGAAATAGAGATCGTTCGAATTAAGGTCGGAGGAATAGAGTCCGAAGGCTTTTACGCTTCCCCAGTGTGGGCTGACAAATCGCTGCACTTTGGAGGCGATCTGTCCGTTTTGGGTGAAGGCCACGCTGAAGGCCAGAGGCTGCCATCGGTTGAGGTCGGTCCAGCCGTTCGGGTAGCGTGATGCGGTATCGTTGGTGGTTAGAATGAGAGGCGCGTTTACCGCAGAATAACCGGTGTCATCTTGGTAACCTGGGTCTATGCTTTCGTTGGCTCCGTCTCCAGTTCCGTAGCTGATGATGGATGCTGCGATACGGTTCCCCACGGCATCGGGTGATGCTCCCGCAGTGGAAGTTTGTGTGGAATCATACCCTAACTCGACCATGAGGTCATTAAGAGTAGAGAGGGTGGTGGAGGCATTGGTCGAAAATGAATAGCGGTGTTTGAGGACCCGATACGCGGCATAGCTGATCGCTTCCTCACGGGCTTCTGAGAGGGTGAATCCCATTGGAACGTTGGCATGTTCATTATGAAGATACCCAATGGCATCTGTGTCGTAAGCGGCCCAAGCATCCCACATCGCAGCGGATAAATGGAAGAGGTTGCGCGCATGGATTGTGGGGGCGGGGAAGTCGATCCGAATGGCCGCGAGGTTTGCCTCGTTCCACTTTCGTGCCACTGTTTTTGCCGGGGTAAGCGAAGAGGTGAAAAGTAAGCCCATGAATGGAATCACTATTCGTATCGCGGTTGGATAAGCTTTGTTCGGCATTTCACTGAAAGGTAAGCCCTTTGTCTTGAACAGACAAAGGGGAATCCTGAATCAGTTTCCTGTATGCAATGCTAAGCAGCAAGGGGCAGAGCTCCGCCGTCGATTTAAAATGATTTAGATCGATGACTGGAAACGATGGGTTTTAAATGGACGCTCGCGGAGGCTGGTGGGCCTTAAACTTTTGAGTTGGGGGACAAAGGGGTCTGGGGAGTCCACGCTTTGCGGGGATTGTTATGCTTGGGGGATGAGTTGAGGGGGAGGTCGGGAGCGCGCGCTGTGCCACGTGTTGCGATTTTAAGAATGTCAGTTGGCATGAGGAGACTCACGGAGTAAGAAGGATCGTTCCTTATGGTTTGAGGAGCGTGAATTTTCGTTTTTTCTCATGCAAATATCCTGTCCTCATTGTTCGACCGCGCTTGATGTCACGCCTGAGCACATGGGGCACCAGGTGCAGTGCCCGGCTTGTCAGAACCGCCTCACGGTGCCGTCTGAGATTGCTCCGGCTGAGGGCGCCTCGGCTCCGAAGCACCCCGAGCGGATGGGCTGGGAGGAGGGGGATCATGCGAATGTGAGCTTTGGGAAAAGTCTGTTGATTGGGGTGGGGATCACGATTGCGTTTCTTGGGTTGATGTTTCCTTTCTTGGGAACGCGCCTTGGAGATCTATTCTTGGATCGAGGTTGGGTGAACTGGATGGAGACCTTTCTTTTTTGCTGGGGCCTTACCATTCTGGGTTTGAAGTGGAAAAAGAATCAGTCCCAGGAACGTGCGACTTTGCTCAATCTTTTTCCGCAGCATTTGGGGAGGGAAATCAATGCGAGCAACGTGGGGACCTTCATCGACAATGTTTACAATGCGCCGATCAAGCTGCGCGATAGCTTAATGGTGAACCGGATTCGTAAGTCTCTGGAGCTCTTTGAGTCACGCGTGAATAATAGTGAGGTGGCCGACTTCTTGAACACCCAGTCGGATATTGATGCCAACCGTTCCACGAATTCCTACTCGATTGTGAAGGTCTTCCTTTGGGCAATTCCCATTCTGGGTTTCATCGGAACGGTGATTGGTCTTTCTGCTGCGGTGGGCTCGCTGGCGATGGGTGATAATGCCGATCCCGAGGCTTTAAAGGCTTCGATCAACAGTCTCACCGAGGGCCTGGGAACAGCCTTTGATACGACACTGCTGGGATTGATTTTGAGTATCCTCATGAGCTTTCCGCTCGCGGCAGTGCAGAAGAAGGAGGATGAAACGCTGACGCTGATCGACGCTTTTTGTGTGGAGAAGCTTTTGCCCAAGTTGAACGACAGCCGGACTTTGGTGGGTGAGGAATTGATCCAGCAGGCCGACAGCATTCCGCAGTTGGTGACTTCGTTGGCGCAGGCGCATGAGACCTTTTTGGTGAACTTGAATGAGTCCACTCGTATGCTCACGGAGTCGGCTGAGTTCTTGCAGGTGAAATTGGGTGCGCATCAGAAGATTGTGGAGAACACCTTCATGGAAGCGGTGACCAAAATGTCGGAGACGAGTCGCGATGTCTTTTTAAGGTCGAACAATCAGCTGGAGACGAGCTTCGAAAATATCGCTACCGGGATCGATACCATGAATCGCGCGCTTAAAGATCTCGGTGAAAAACAAATTCCCAATGAGGGGAAAAAGAAGCGCGGCTTTTTCTCGAAATCCTAGATTTAAGAAGGAGTGCCACGCCGACCCAAAGATTCTGAGAACGGGGTTTCCCTGTTTCCCTTCATGAGCATCCTGGCATGCCTCATTGGGATTTTGACGCTTATGATTAGCGTGATGATGCAGGTCCAGCAGATGAAGAAGGCGGGGCAGACTGAAGAGGAAATGGAGCGAGCGATGACCAATCGTGACCTGTTAATAGAAGCGGAGGTTCTTAAAAAGGAGGTCATGGTGAGGGATGAGAAGATTCAGAAGGAAAAGACGACCGTCGCGGCGATGGCCAAATTGAAGGATCGAAAGATCGTGCTTACGATGGAGCTGGAAGGGCTGAAGAAATCCACAGATGCCAGCCAGACTGATGCCGAATTCCAGAAGCGGGTAGAAAATATGAAGAAGGAAGTTGTCGCGATTCGAAAGGAACGTCCGCCCCTTTCAAAGAGGCTGAAGGAGTTACGGGATGAGTTGAAACGTCGCAAGGAGGCGCCGAAGCCAAAGGAGTCGGTGGTGGTGCAGCCGAGGGGCGTGGGAGAAGGCGGGGCTGATGAGATTTTCTTTGTGGAGTGCAACTCGACCGGGATCGTTTTGCTGGATGCCGAGGGTGGGTCGAAGAAGGTTTCGACCGCCGCGATCAAAACGAGCGGGGTTTATGCAAAGTATCTCGATAAGGTAAAAAAGACCGAGGACTCCATGGTTTTATTTCTTATCCGGAAGTCGGGGAATGAGTCGTTCCGCTGGGCTGCCGGAGCGGCTGAGGTGAAGTATAAGATCTTGACGGGAAAGTTGCCGGTTCCGAATGACGGGGCGATCGATCTTTCACTCTTTAAACGCTAAAAAACGATGGCAAGACGACGCAATTCCAATTCAGCCGAGGGAGTCAATCTAGACTCGCTGATGGACGCGCTGACCAATGTGGTGGCGGTGCTGATCTTGGTATTGGTTTTGGTGCAGGCTGATGTGAGCCAGAAAGTGGTGGAGTTCTTGGACGGGTTGAAACCCGCGACACCGGAGCAGGTCGTCGCTTCTACGAAGGAGGTGGGAGCACTGGAGAAGAGGAAGAAGAGACTCGATGAACTCCTCTCGAAAAAGGCTCCAAGTTCGGAGGAAGTGGAAATTGAGAAGCGTCAGCTGGCGCTGCTTGAAAAAGATCGTAAGGAGAGGCAGGATCTTCTGGTAGAACTCGATGAGCTGAGAAAATTGGCGAAGAAAGCGGAGAGTGAGCGCGATATAGAGGCCAGCAAGACCGAGAAGATTCAGGATGAGATCGGCAACTTGGAAGCTCTGCTGGATGACACTCCGGTGCTGAAGGTGGAGCCGACGGTGGTGGGAATTCCGGCGAGTCGGCCTATTCCTAAGAATGCCGAGATTTATCGAGCGATCGTGATTCACGACCGGGTTCATTTTATTGATCCGCATACTCCGGTCGCGCTTTTTGAAAAGGAGTTTAGAGCTGAAAAGCGTAATTTCCCCAAGCGGAGGGTGAAGCGGCAAGGGGCGGATCGATACATCTATGAACCGGGGCCGATCCTGAAACACTTTCAGGGTTTTGATTTTCAGAATTCGCGGAAGCAGAAGGTGGATATTTATGCCAATCCTGTGGATGCCCGACTCAAGTTACGAGTTGCTCCGGACCTCAAGGAGGGTGGGGTTTCGCTCGAAGAGCTGGGGAAGCCGAATAATGTTTTTGTGAAGATCGTGGATCGGCTGAGAGTGAAGTCAGGCGGAGTTCTCATCTTTTACGTCCATCCCAATTCGTTTAACACCTATCTCCAGGCTCGTCGCGTCACTGATAAGGCCCGGGTGCCGGCGGGGTGGGAGATTCGGTCTATGAATTCTTATTCGACGGTCATAGATGATATTGAGCTTAGGCGATTGAAGGAACCTCCGCCGAGGAAGCCGGGGCCGGAGAGACCTCCGTCGTTGCCGACGAAGATTGACTAGAGTGAGTGGTCTGGCGGCTTAATCCTTGCTTTTCAAATGGCTGGGAAAGTGGTTCAAGACAGCGGCCAATGAAAACTCTGAGCGATATTACCTTCCCCCAACTACAGGTCCGCTTGCGGGAGGATGGAGTGAGCCCGCATCATACCTCGGCAGTTTTTAGGATGCTGCATAAGAAGACGGTGGCGCTGGCCGACTTACCGAAGGGAGTGCGCGAGTGGTTTGGGCGGCAGGAGCTCTGCCAGCCTGAGGTGGTGCGGCAAGTGACGAGTGAGAATGGCAACACCCGGAAGTTCGTGCTGCGATTCCACGATGGGAAGGAGATCGAGACGGTCTTGATGAGCTATGATGGACGCCATACCGCGTGCATTAGTAGTCAGGTGGGGTGTGCGATGGGTTGTGTTTTTTGCGCGACGGGGAAGATGGGTTTCTTGCGGCATCTTACGGTCGGAGAAATTGTGGGGCAGGTGCATTTTCTTAATGAGATTCTGGCGCAGGATGGCGAGGATCCGGTCCGCAACATCGTCATGATGGGGATGGGCGAGCCGCTTCACAACTTTGGGCCGCTGATCGATGCCTTGGAAATTTTGACTGATCCGCGTGGTCCTGCCCTCTCTCCGGCACGCGTGAGTATTAGCACGGTGGGTCATGTTCCGGGGATACGGAAGCTCGCGAAGCTGAATCTCAAGTATTCCCTCTCGGTGAGTCTTCATGGTGCGAGCGATGAGGAGCGGGGAGCCTTGATCCCGGTCAATAAGCGTTGGCCGATCGCGGAGTTGCTTCAGACGTGCCGCGACTACACGAGTGAGACTGGAAGGAAGGTCTTTATCGCCTGGACCCTCATTGAAGGCGCGAACGATAGTGACGATCATGCGCGTCGTCTGGCCGATCTTTTGCGAGGAATGGAGGTTCATGTGAACCTTATTCCCTTGAATCCTACCGAGGATTTTGAGGGGCGTCCGCCATCGGCAGAGCGGACTCTGGCCTTCTTGAAAATCGTCCGTGATTCTGGCGGGGTGCCGGTCACGATTCGTCAGCGGCGGGGGATTGATGTGGGTGCAGGTTGCGGGCAGCTGGTGGTTTGATTTGTAGGATTTGACAGGGAGGTTACTCTCCGCGAATGAAAAAAGTCGTTTTGAGTCTGTCTGTGCTCTTACTGTCGTGTGCAATTTCAGCTGGAGAAAGTTGGCCGCAGTTTCGGGGAGCCGATGGCGTTGCTGCGATCGATGAGGCGACGCTGCCTCTCGAGTGGAGTTCCGATAAGAATGTGAAGTGGAAGACGGAGCTGCCGGGGCCGGGGAGTTCCAGTCCGATCTTTTGGGGAGAGAAACTTTTTGTGACCTGTTACACCGGATATGGAATCGATGAGAAGACGGTGGGAGAGCCCGAAGATCTGGGGCGTATGCTTTTTTGCCTTGATCGAGCCAGTGGTAAGATTCTTTGGAAGAAGTCGGTGCCTCTTGCCAATCCGGAAGATGATTATCGCGGGTATCTCACCGAGCACGGCTATGCCAGTGCGACGCCGGTGACGGACGGGAAGCATGTTTTTGCCTTCTTTGGAAAGTCTGGCGTCCATGCTTTCACGGTTGATGGTGAAAAGGTTTGGAGCAAGCAGGTGGGTGATTCTTCAAGTAATCGTCGCTGGGGATCGGCCGCGAGTCCGATTTTGGTTGGGAATCTTTTGATTGTGAATGCGGCGGACGAAGCACGGGCGATCATTGCTTTTGACAAAACGACCGGTGATGAAAAGTGGCGGTATGAGGCGAAGCAGTTGGAGCTAACCTATAATACTCCGACGGTTCATACACCGAAGGCAGGGAAGACCGAGTTGGTAATCGCAGCGCCGGATGAACTCTTTGCGCTCGATCCAAAAACGGGGGAGAAGCTTTGGTGGGCGGAGTCCGAGATTCCGGGGAACATCACTCCGAGTGTGATCAGTGAGGGTGAGGTTCTTTTTACGACCGGAGGGTATCCGCGCAAGGGGGCGATTGCGGTGAAGGGTGGTGGTTCGGGAGACGTGACCGATAAAATTCTCTGGAAGAGTAAAACCTTTTCCTACGTGCCGAGTTCCGTTTTCAAAGACGGGCTTCTTTTTTGGGTCAACGATGAAGCCCAAGTGATTGCGATGGATCTGGAGAAGGGAGAGACCGTGATGAAGCGTGAAGTGGAGGCGATCAAGAAGCGGAAGAAGTTCAGCTTCTATGCTTCGACGCTGAGAGTGGGAGACAAGCTCGTCGCGGTGAGTCGCCGGAATGGCACCTTTATCTTCGAGGCGAACAAGGGGATGAAATTGGTGGGTGTGAATTTGTTGGGAGATGAATCTGACTTCAATGCGACACCGGCTTTGGCGAAGGACGCGATTTATCTGCGGTCGAATAAGGCCGTTTATTGTATCGCGAAGTAGATTGAGGCCTTCGGGAGATTTGCAGGGGCTGCGGAACAATGGGCTGGGACACTTATGTGGTGGATTCCCAACCCGTGCCGCCGCTTCGCTTTGATTTGGGATACGATAATTTGCCCCATTGGAACTTTGACAAACCTCTTCTCGACTAGGTGATGAGTGGTTTGATGACGTCGCCGTGGACGTCGGTGAGGCGGTAGTGGCGGCCTTGGAATTTGAAGGTGAGCTTTTTGTGATCGATGCCTATCTGGTGGAGGATGGTGGCGTGGAGGTCGTGGACGCTTATGGGGTCTTTGACGATGTTGTAGGAGTAGTCATCGGTTTCGCCGATCGATTGGCCCGGCTTGATACCGCCTCCGGCGAGCCACATGGAGAAGCTGCGGGGGTGGTGGTCGCGGCCGAAGCCGGTGGGGGTGAGGCTGCCTTGGCTATAGACGGTGCGGCCAAATTCGCCGCCCCAAACGATGAGGGTGTCGTCAAGAAGGCCTCGCTGTTTGAGGTCGGTGATGAGGGCGGCGGAGGCTTGGTCGGTTTCTTTGCAACGTTGCGTGAGTTGGCCGACGAGGCCGCTGTGGGTGTCCCAGCCGCGGTGGAAGAGTTGCACGAAGCGGACGCCGCGTTCGCTGAGGCGGCGGGCCATGAGGGCGTTGTAAGCATAGGTGCCGGGTTTACGGGCATCTTCGCCGTAGAGTTTGAAGGTGCTCTCGGGTTCGCTTGAAACGTCGGTTAATTCGGGGACGGACATTTGCATGCGGAAGGCCATTTCGTATTGCGCGATGCGGGTCTCAATTTCAGGGTCGTAAAATTCCTGATGATGGATTTGATTCAGGGCGCCAATGTGGTCGAGCGTTTTGCGGCGAAGATCGCTGCTGATTCCTTCCGGGTTATTGAGGTAAAGAACAGGATCCTTACCGGAGCGAAAGCGGACCCCTTGGTGCTTTGACGGGAGAAAGCCGGCACCCCAGAGTCGATCGTAGAGGGCCTGACCGGAGCGATTTGAAGTCATCGCGACGAAGGCGGGGAGGTTGGCGTTTTCACTGCCGAGGCCGTAGGAAAGCCACGAGCCGATGGATGGCCGTCCGGCGAGCTGGAAGCCGGTTTGGAAAAAGGTGATCGCGGGGTCGTGGTTGATGGCCTCGGTGTGCATTGAGCGGATGACGCTTATGTCGTCGGCGACCCCAGAGAGGTGGGGGAGAAGATCAGAATTGAGCCACTGGCCGCTTTGCCCGGCTTGTTTGAAGTTGAAGGTGGATTTGGCAACGGGGAAAGAGGTTTGCCCGGCGGTCATTCCCGTGAGGCGTTGGCCGTTGAAGATGGAGGCCGGAACTTCCTTGCCGTGGTGTTTCTCAAGCTGGGGTTTTGGATCAAAAAGATCCATCTGGGGTGGTCCGCCGCTTTGGAAAAGGTAGATGATGCGCTTTGCCTTGGCGGGGAGGGGAGGGGCTTTTTGGGCCGCGAGAAGAGAGGTTAGGGCGGCGGTTCCTAGGGCGGAGGAGGATAGGAAGGTGCGGCGGGAGGGAACGCCGAACGCCGAACTTCCAATATCGAATTTTGAATGGGGACGCATGAGAGAGCAATGGGGGGAAAGTGAGTTTAGAGGCGCTTCTTGGCGGTTTTGATCGAAGCTACGAAGTGGCGAATGAGTTGGTCGGTTTCGTCGAGGAGGTGAGGGAGGTCGGGTGCGTTTGGGAAGACTTTGGTTTTTTGAATGAGGAGAAGCCAGCGGTTTGATTCGCGGAGTTCTTTGAGAGAGATGCTGAGCTTGTGGATGAAGTCCTTCGTGGACTCTGAAGATTCGGATTTTCCATGATTCGCCAGCGGCGAGGTACCTGATCGAAGGAGTTGTCGTGAGACGTGTTGAGCGGCACAAACCGTGTATGGGACATTACAGAGTTCAACAATTTTCGCGGCATAGTTCAAAAGCCGCTGCTTGAGATCATAATTTGGCTTCTGTTCCATTCGAAATTCAATATGGGACGTTCGCGGTTCGGCGTTCGCTATTCTTTGGTGATGACTTCGTCGAGGTTGAGGAGGACGTTTGCGAGGGTGGTGTGGGCGGCTAGGAGGATGGGGTCGAGGTCTTTGGGGACGGGAGAGGTGCCGATGGTGGTGAGGGATTTGGCGGAGTCGGGGTTGGCTTGGAAGTTGGCGAGGTATTCGGCGAGGGCGGCGGTGAGGATTTCTTTTTCGTCGGGGCGTGGGTTGCGTTGGGTGACTAGCTTGAAGGCGTGGGTGACGGGGTCGTTGGGGTTTTCGCGAAGGACACGCTCGGCGAGTTTGCGGGCGGATTCAACGAAGGCGGTTTCGTTGAGGAGGGTGAGGGCTTGGAGCGGGGTGTTGGTGCGTTTGGTGCCGACCCAGCAGGCTTCGCGGTCGGCGGCATCGAGGATGGCCATGGCGGGAGGGTTGACGGTCCGTTTCCAGAGGGTGTAGAGGCTGCGGCGGAAGAGGTCCTTTCCTTGGGATTGTTTGTATTTCGTGCCCATCGACATTTCGATCCAGAGGTTTTTCGGTTGGTAGGGGCTGACGGAGGGGCCGCCGATCTTTTCGACGAGGAGTCCGCTGAGAGCGAGCGCTTGATCGCGGATGACGTGGGCGGGGAGCCGTTGGCGGGGGCCACGGGCGAGGAGGCGGTTGTGCGGGTCGGTTTCGAGTAGCTTGGGCGTGAGGTGCGATTGCTGGCGGTAAGTGGCGCTGGTGACGATCAGTTTTTGGAGGTGTTTGACGTCCCAGCCGGAGCGGATGAATTCGGTGGCGAGCCAGTCGAGGAGTTTGGGGTGGGAGGGCTTTTCGCCCTGCGCACCGAAGTCTTCGGAAGTTTTGACGAGGCCGGTTCCGAAGTATTTTTGCCAGTAGCGATTGACGGTGACGCGAGCGGTGAGTGGGTTGTCGGGCGAGACGATCCAGCGGGCGAGGCCGAGTCGGTTGCGGGGGAGGTTTTTGGGGAAGGGAGGCAGGGCGGAGGGGACGTTGCGTGTCACCTTTTCGCCGAGGTCGCTGTAAACGCCGCGCTTGCGGAGGAAGGTTTCCTTTTCAGTCGGGTTCTCCTGCATGACCATCGTGGTGGGAAGGGTGCGGAGGAATTGATCGCGCTTTTCCTCGGCGGCGAGGAGTTTTTGGTAGGCTTCTTTACCGGGGCCTTGTTCGTAAAAGGCCGATTGGAGTTTTGCTTTGTGGTTGTTAGAGAGGGTGAGGATTTCGCGGATTTTGAGAGGGCGGTGGTAAACGCGGAGGTTTCGCATTTCGCCTTTGAAGTAATCTTTTGGATAACCACCGAGCCTCAAGGGGGCATTTTTTTTAGCGGAGCCGGTATTGCTGTTGGTGTTGTGAAGAACTGTCAGTGGCGCTTCTTTTCCGTTGATGAAAATGTGTTGGTTGGTGGCGCGGAGTTGGCCGTGGAAGGTGAGGGTGAGGTGGGTCCACTTGTCGGAGGGGATTTTTTCGATGGTCTCGACCTGGGCGACTCCGGCGATCCAGCGGGTGATGATGCTGTAGCGTAGGTGGCCGTCGCGGAGCTGAAGGTTGAGGCCGGTGGCGAGGGCATTGTTGCCAGATTGGCGTGAGATGATGGTGCCAGATTCGGTGTTGCTGGGTTTGACCCAGAGGGAAACTGAGAAGCGGGAGAGGGGAGAGAATATTTCGAAACGACCGGGTCCTTTTTTCTTTTTGGTAAGTGGAGTGTTGGGGATGTTGATTGATTTTTCACCATCGAACTTGAGGGTTTTAGGTAGGTGTTGGTAGTTGAGTTGATGGGTGACGAGAGGAGTGCTTTCGTCGAGGGTAAGTTGTTCTTCCCAGCCGGGTTTTTGGAGAGATTTGAGGGTGGTTTGGGCCGCCGTGACTTTGTCTTCGAGTGGAGTGAGTTGCGTTTGCTGGGATTTGGTTGGGGCGATAATGTAGGGTTCTGAGTTGCCTGCTTTGACAGCGCGGCCAAATTCGGGGATGTTGTTAAAGAAGGCGAGCATCTCGTAGTAGTTCTTCTGCGAGATGGGATCGTATTTGTGATCGTGGCAACGGGCACAGCCCATGGTGAGGCCGAGCCAGACGGTGCTGGTGGTGTCGATACGGTCGACGGCGTTTTCGAGGAGGAATTCTTCCACGACGAGCCCGGCTTCGGAGTTATAGCGATGGTTACGGTTGAAGCCGGTGGCGATTTTTTGATCGAGAGTGGCGTTGGGGAGGAGGTCGCCGGCGAGTTGCTCGATCGTGAATTGGTCGAAGGGTTTGTTGGCGTTGTAGGCATTGATGACCCAGTCGCGCCAGCGCCACATAGTACGGGGTCCATCGTACTGGTAGCCATCGGTATCGGCGAAGCGGGCCGCTTCGAGCCAGGGTAGGGCCATCGTTTCACCGTAGCGAGGTGAGGCAAGGAGTCGGTCGACGGCGCGTTCGTAGGCTTGGGGCTTTTTGTCTCCGAGAAAATTGGAGATTTCTTCGAGGGTGGGTGGGAGACCCGTGAGGTCGAGGGAGACGCGACGGAGGATTTTTTCACGGGGAGCAGCGGGAGAAGGAGAGAGTTTTTTTTGATCGAGGGTGTGGAGAATGAAGTGGTCGATGGAGTTTTGCGGCCAAGCGGGATTGGAAATGGTTGGGAGCTTTGGAGTTTCGGGTTTCACAAAGGCCCAGTGCTGTTCCCATTTAGCGCCCTGTTGGATCCAGTCTTTGAGTGTTTGTTTTTCGGCGGCGGTCAGTTGGCGACGAGAATCGGGGGGAGGCATGACCTCGTCCGGGTCCTCGTGGAGGATGCGGGAGATCAGTTCGCTTTCATGCGGTTTGCCCGTGACGATGACGGGGAAGCCGTCGCGGTCGGCCTTGGCCTTATCTTCCTGATCGAGCCGGAGTTTTGCTTCGCGGGTTTCGGAATCAGGTCCGTGGCAAGTGAAGCAGGTGTCGGAAAGGATAGGGAGGACGTCGCGGTTGAAGCTGATTTTTCCGGCAGCTGCGGTAAGGCAGATTGGGAAAAAGAAAAACAGGCGAAAGATGAAAGTCATCAGATGAAAATATGCCCTGTTCTTCTACGGGAGACTAGCTGGAAAGTTCGCGGAATTGGGGGATGATTTTTTGGTCGATAAGATCGACGCGATCCTGGTGGGGCGAAAAGCAGCTTTTGGCGGCGTTGAGGGTCATTTTTTCGAGGTCACTTAGGCTGAGTCCGAAGGTTTTGGTGGCGATGGCGAGTTCCTTAGACATTTCGGTATCGCTCATGAGTCGGTCGTCGGTGTTTAGAAAGACTCGGAATCCGGCTCGAAGGAAGAGGGGGAAAGGATGTGATGAAAAATCTTGGCAGGCACCGGTGTGGACATTGCTGGAGAGGCACATTTCGAGAGGAATGCGGTGGTCGAGGACATAGCGGGCGAGGGTTCCGAACTTCAGTGATCCATCGGGAAGGATGGTAAGGTCCTCGAGGAGGCGGGTGCCGTGGCCGAGGCGATGGGCACCGCAGTATTGGAGGGCCTGCCAGATGGAGTCCCTGCCGTAGGCTTCGCCTGCGTGGATCGTGATGTTGAAGTTGGCCCGCTGGATCGCTTGGAAGGCTGCGAGGTGATTCTTTGGTGGGAAGCCGTCTTCACCTCCGGCGAGGTCGAAGCCGACGACGCCCCGGTCGCGCCAGTGGATCGCGAGTTCGGCGGCTTCGAGCGAGTCGTGGCGATCGCGCATGGCGCAGATGATGAGGCCCCAGGTGACGCCGAATTCGCAGGAGGCTTTGGTGAGCCCTGCGATGACGGACTCGATGACTTCATCTTGGGTGAGATCCTTGGAAGTGTGGAAGACGGGGGCGAAACGGACCTCGGCGTGGATGACGCCATCGAGCGACATGTCTTCGAGGAATTCGTAAGCGATTCTTTCGAGTCCCTCGCGGGTTTGCATGACGGCGATGGTGTGGGCGAAGCCCTCGAGGTATTCGCCAAGGTTGCCGCGCTGGGCGCCGCGGTGAAACCATCTCGCCAGTTCGGCAGGGTTAGAAGTCGGAAGTTCCTCGTACTTAAGATCGCGGGCCAGGTCGATGACAGTGGCGGGACGGACCCCGCCATCGAGGTGCTCGTGGAGGAGGACCTTTGGGAGTTTTGTGAAATCGGTGAATGCCATAGTCTCATCTTAGCACGAGAATGAGCGCTGTCAGGCTTCGTCGTTGAAGAAGTGTCTGCCTTGTTGGCTGGCAGGGGTGCTGTGGTCGGTTTCCCAGTAGACGTGATCGAGGAGATCGGCGGGAGTGGGGGGAGGTGAGTTGCTGGCGAAGTCGGAGGCGGCGAGGGCTTCGGCTCTGGCGGTCTCGTGCATTTCTTTTTCGATCCCGGGGGTGAGAAGGCCTTCGGTAGCGAGTTGGTCGGCCCAATGGCGGATGGGGTCGCGGTTTTTTTTGTGGAAATCGATCTCCTCGGGCGTGCGGTATTTCTTGTGATTGGCGTTGGCGATGTTGAATCCGTAGTAGCGGTAGGTGGCAACCTCGAGGACGGTGGGGCGAGATTTTTGAAGGGCTCGTTCGCGGGCTTCGGTGAGTTTAGTGAGGAGGGAGTTCATATCCCAACCGTTGGCGAGATTCCAGTCGATGTCGTAGGCCTCGGCGCGGCGGGCGAGGTGGTCCTTGAAGGCGGAGGAGCGGCGGACGCTGGTGCCCATCGCGAATTTGTTGTTTTCTAAAACGAAGACGGTGGGGATGTCGAAGAGGCCGGCAAGGTTGAGAGTTTCGTGGAAGACGCCTTGGTTGACCGCGCCATCGCCGAGGTAGCAGAATACGACACCTTCGGTTTGCTGGTATTTGAGCGCAAAGCTGAGGCCGAGGGCCAGAGGCGTTTGTGCGGCGGCGATGGGGAAGCACCCCCAATGGCGGTGCGCGGGACTAAAGAGGGAAAAGTTGCCGCCTTTGCCGGAAGAACAACCGCCGGACTTGCCCATGAGTTCCGCCATGATGGAAGCGGGTGACAATCCGGCGGCGATGGCAGCTCCGATACCGCGGACGCCGGAGATGGTGTGGTCATCCGGTCCCATGATGGAACGGACCGCGACGGGCGTGCCTTCTTGGCCGATGGATAAGACGAGCCATCTGGCCATTGAACCCAAACAATATTCCTTGGCGCATCGCTGCTCGATGCGGCGGATGCGGATCATCTCGCGGAGGAGGTGGAGTTTTTTGGAGGGGGACTGATGGAGCGCCATCGTTATTGGTTTGAGATGCTGCGAGCTTCGATTCGGAAATACTGCGCGGGAGTTAGATCAAGCTCGATGATAAATTCCACGACTTCGATTCCTGGTCGTGTTGCCGGAGTGATGTTGAGTTGGAATTCATTTTCGGGAATATCGATCCAACGGTCTCCATCGGCTAGGTCGATGGAGCGGGTGGGCTTTAGCTCGAATAGGTTTCCGGCGCCCAAACGTTGCTCAAGGCTTATTGTGAGGGACTTGGCCCCAGCAATCTGTGTCAGCTCGCTCTTCACCGGTAGGTTGTGATCGGTTGGGGAAGTGGGATCGGTGAGGAAGGCCAGTTCAATGAGATTGTTGACTCCATCTTGATCCAGATTGGCGTCGGGTTGGAGGTTTTCTAACGAAATCCCTTCCGGGATGGTGCGATCGAAAAAGTCGCTTGCCCACTGCCAGTAGAGGGAGTCCGGGACGACGTTGATGGTGAGATTGATGGTGGTTTCTCCTTCGCCTGATTTGGCGGTGATGGGGATGAGGAATCGGCCGATTTCATTTGGAGTCCAAAGAAACCTGCCTTTCCCCAATCCCAGATCAGCAAGGACAGCACCATTCTATGGCACGAATCATCCAACCGCATCCAAAGGACTCACCACCCCCAGCCCATGCGCCCCCATCGAGACATGCAGATAAATTTGATGCTCCTCCCCAGTCACACTCCTGCGGAGCACGTCGCTCCCGCTCCTGTCCATCTCGCTCCGCTCGATTCCGTCGTCGTAGTCTGTTGGACCACGAGCTTCTGAGCGAGGCCTTCCATCACTTAAAACGCAAGGCCAGCCCCGGGATCGACGGGGTGACCCACGCGTCGTATGGGGAGAACTTGGAGAGGAATCTTGTGGATCTGGA
>JBLHUR010000075.1:0-27545 GCA_047629805.1 Akkermansiaceae bacterium
GATACGCCTATCTCCCCCTCCCCCTCCCCCTCCCCCTCCCCCTCCCCCTCCTCCACCGTAGGCGTAGATCGTGACAATGCCCGAAAGTATCATCATGCGCCACAACCTCGTAGGCATGGATCGCCAGCGCTATCACTACGTCCACCAGCCGGAGAGCCGCCCCCTCGAAGGCAAAAGCCGCCCCCAATCTACCCCTATGTCGCTCAACCGGTCAGAGATTGGCCAAGCAGAGATCCGATTGGGGAAGATGGCGGGATCAACCTGTATGGAATGGTTGGGAATAATGCCGTGAAAAGGGTGGATTTGTTAGGTATGACAGGCCTCGGGAATGCACATTCTGATTTTCAGGCTTCATTGCGGAAGAGGGCGACGGAGGCAAAGAATACGCCCTCGGCCAAACATGGGCATGGGAAATCAGACATCGCTATGTTGTGGTTGATATTACACACTAAAAGCGTTAAGACTGTAACGATTTTAATTTCAACGCCTTTATTTCTCAAAGTGAAATGTTTAAGTAATTATTTTGGGATAAGTCTTTTGTTATGTCTTGTCCTCAGTTCTTGTAAGATCGAAGAGCATGGTAGAGGTGTCCCACTCACCAATCGTGCTATAATGAATCTTCGAGTCGCGGTAAGATCATTTATTAGAAATCAAGGTGATGCGCGGAATTTAGAGCGAATGGATCCAGAGAATCTTTATCTTTTCATAGAGGGGAATGATCTTCCAAATTCCGGGATTTGGGAAGGGAAGAAAGAGGTTCTCGATGCGTGGGAAAATCCTTTTCTTATTAAGATTACGGAGAAGAAGTTTTCGATACGTAGCTTCGGCGAAGATGGGGTCGGGTTTAATGACGATGATATTGATCTCCATTTTGACATAAATCCATAGTGTTTTATTTCCTACGCTAATAGCAATGCCTCTTGCGAGGGCGTTGAAATCCCTCCGCCAAGCCTTCTTCGGTGTTCGTGAATCCAAAGCCTGTCGGGCAAAGGACCTCCCCAAAAAAAACATGCCAGGCTGTTTAAAAAAAACATGCCAGGCTATTCAGATTGCCAGACAATTTTCAGAGATCGTTGTATCTGAGGTGAAGGCTGTTTCGTTAGGTCGTCGGCGGGCGGGGCGAGAAGCCTGTCGGTGATTCGCCAATCCCAAGCACCCTCGCCCGGCAATCGACCGCTGCGTCACGCTGTCTGCGGGGCGGCAAGCGCCCTGGTCGTAGACAGCGCGCCTGGTGCGCCACCCCAGTCCCCTCGCATTTCAGGTTGTCAGACAATCGGCACACGAAAACGGGGCTGACATCCGGGTCATCCGGTAACTCCGCGGCCACGCGAGACTTGATACCACCAGCATCTACACCGCCGTGGCGATCACGTATTTAAAAGAAATTTACCAAAGAACCCGACAGACTCCTAGCTTAACACCATGCAAAAGCCTGCTGAAATTGTCACCGATGTTCTGGAGTTGCCGGAGAGCGAGCGCACTTGGATCGTATCCAAGATCCTGGGTAGCTTTGACAAGCAGCCGGGACTTTCTCCAGCATGGCGCAAAGAAATCGCAGACAGAATTGCTCGTCACAAATCTGGTGAAGCCCAATCTGTCAGCAGCGAGGAGGTGCACCGTGACATTCAAAAAATCCTCTCTAGCTAATGCGCCTGGTTTCCCTTCTTTATGGGCGCGAAGACCTCCTTTAGGCCGTGCGCTACTACCATTCCTGTGAAGAAGGGTTGGCGGCAGACTTTTACCAGGAATTTGAGCGGGCTGAAAGCGACCTCAAAGACTGGCCGGAGTTATGGGGGAAGGGTCGAAGACGGTTGTCGTCGCAAGTTGATCAGCCGTTTTCCATACGGGATCATTTACCGTCTGCTCGATGACGAAACGTGGCAAGTCGTTGCCGTGAACAACCTTCATCAGGAGCCTGGCCAATGGCGCAAGCGAATGAAATAGAGTGCGGGAACGCGAAAAACCCTCTCCTTTTTAGCTGCGCAAAGCTGCCTTCTGGCGGGATAGCTACGCCCATTTAACTTGCCAGAAAATTTGCAGAGCTCATTCTCACGAGACGAAGGCGTCAGGCAGTCATTTGCGAGCATCTCGACCCCACCCTTTCAAATTTTATGCCCCTCGCCCAACTCAGCTCAGTCGCTAAATCATTCTCACGAAACATCGTCCTCTGCGGCATCAATCTCACCATCGAGCGCGGTGAACTCATTGCCGTCCTCGGCACCAACGGCGCGGGAAAAACCACCCTCCTCCGCCTTCTCGCCGGACTCCTCGGCCTCAGCTCCGGCGAGCTTTGCATTGACGGCTCCCCCTTAGACCGCCTCTCCGAAACCCAACGCGAAAAACTCTTTTTCCTCCCCGACTTCCCCGTCCTCTTCGATGACCTCAGCGTCCTCGAAAACGTCGAAACCTGGCTCTCCCTCTACCACCGCGAACCCGACCAACGCGAAGAAGCCTCCGTCGCCCTCCTCGACCGCTTTGACCTCATGGAAAAAGCGCATCTCCTCACCGCCACCCTCTCGCGCGGCCAACGCTACAAACTTGCCCTCGTCCTCTACCAAGGATCACAAGCCCCCCTCGGCCTTTTCGACGAACCCTTCGCCTCCGGCATGGACGTCCCCGGCATCCGCGAAATGCGAAAGATCCTCCGCCAGGCCGTCGCCGATCAACGCAGCATCATTTACACCACCCAACTCGCGACCTACGCCCGCGAATTCGCCGACCGCATTCTCGTGATCCACGACTCCTCCATCCACTTCGACGGCTCCCCAAGCGACTTCGATCAACAACTCCGCTCAGGCGACCCCGTCCTCCAAATCTTCTCCGAGTCCGACGAATGAAACTCCGCCAATTTCGGAACCCAAGCATTCGGCAGCGCCTCAAAGAAGCGGCAACTTCGTGGCAAGCCATTACCCGGAGGAGCTTCAAATCCGCGCCAAAAGCCACCCTCTCCAGCATTCTCCTGAAGCTCTCCTTCGGGCTGCTCTTCGGAATCATTCTCCTTTTCCTCTGGTTCTCCAAAGAAGACGGACCCATTTTTCTCTCCGTCTTCCTGCCCGCCATCGCCATCCTCGTCTTCCTCAAGACCGCCCGCATCCGGGCCATCCCCGACACTCATGAAACCATCCAACTCCTCCCCCTCGACAACGCCACCCTCTCCCGCCAAATCCGCCATGGCATCCGCAAGCCCATCGTTCTCGGCATCATCTTCTCCGCCATCCTTGGCTTCTTCGGAGCACACGAAACGATTTCCCTCACCGGTGCCCTGCAAGCCCTCCTCATTTTTCTAGGCCTCTTGGGCTTTCTCACCATTGCCTACCTCTGGAAATTTTTTCAAATCCTGACCGTCCTCGTCAAAGCCTCCGGGGCCCTTCTCTTTGCCGCCATGGTCATGGACTCGCTTAGAGCGATAGGCACGACCGTGATTCAAGCAACCCCTTGGTTCCAAGCCTTCTCATCACCTCTCATCCTCGCCTCCTTCGTCATCGTGGGAGCATCCGTTGCCTTCTTCACCAAAGACCGCTGGAGCAAAGTCACCCGCTACGACCGCAGCCATTTCTTCGAAGCCAATGGCCGTGATTCCCGCCTGCAAAACGACACGGAACACCAGGAAGACGTCCTCACTCTCAGCACCCTTCCCAACTCCTCAAAAACCCCATCCGGTCTCCTTGAAAAATTCACCTGGCGTTCTCTCGACCTCAAAGAAAAAGCCCTCCTCCGAGCCGCCGGCAGCACCGACTTCACCTTCCTTTCCAATTGGGCGAAAGTCAGCGCCCTCTTCTTCCTTGCCCTTTGGCTCACCCGGTTCTCCTGGCCCGCAGCCATCGATACCTTCCGCTTCGTCACCCCATTATTCGCCCTCTTCGCCGGAATCTCCCGCTACCCGATCATCGGCTCCACTCCGGCCCACTACCTCCAAGCCGTCACCCTCGGTTCATCCACTCCTGCCGCTCGCTTCCAGGTCCTCCCGCTCAGCATCACCACCCTCGAAAAACTCATGTGGAAGGAAAGCCTCCTCCGCTGGCTCCTCATGTCACTCACCCTCGCTGCCGCGCCATTTTTCATCCCATCATACTCCTGCGGCCCACTTTCTATCGTGGCCTTCATCATCATCGCCTTCTCATTCTTCATCCACGTCTTCAGCCTCCAATTTTGGAACGCCGCCATCACCGGCTGGACCGCCCGCCGAGGCCGCGCCGCCCTCTGGGCCTTCCTCATCCAAGCCCTCCTGATCATTGGAATTCTCCTCGCTCCCGTTTTCGGCTTCATTTACCTCTTCGCCTTAAAAGACTTCGATAAATCCTCCTCCCTGACCACCAACCTCAGCATCTTCACCCTCGTCATTGCCATCTACCACCTCAGCCTCCGCGCCCTCATCAGAGCCTTCATCGCCGACAAGCGCGCCGACCTCCTCCGCCAAAATTAGAGAATCTGATCTTCTCCCCGAACCTCCACCCACTCAGCACCGACTCCCAACCGCTCAACCTCCTCAGCCAAAAAACCCATCTCCAAGTCCTCCCCCGAAACCTCCAGCATCGCCTAAATATCGCGCAGATATTTCGAACTCCCACCCTGCTTGAAGTAGATCAGCTTCTTCAAAATCACAAATTCAGGAGCAGCAAATCCCTCATGTCACGGTGTTGCGGACGACCGGGAACTCTGGAGTGCGAGAGCTTGCTCTCGCTCTTCCAGATGGAGGGGTCTGCGGCGGCAGTTTGGTCTGAGTCTTTGCTCTGAAAAAGCGGGAGCAAGCCACCCACACTCCAAAGGAGGGCTATCGCCTGCCATCACAATCAAGGGTCGCGAAACGAATATCCCACCCTAACCTCCCCTCACATGCATCTCCCTTTCCAAAACACCTACGCCAAGCTCCCCGAAGCCTTCTTCGAGAAAACCAAGCCCACTCCCGTCGCCTCCCCTTCCCTCATCGCGGTCAATGACGACCTGGCCCGCGAACTCGGACTTGATCCCGCTTTCCTCCGCTCTCCCGAAGGCCTCGCCATCCTCTCCGGAAACACCATTCCCGAAGGAGCCGAACCACTCGCCATGGCCTACTCCGGCCACCAATTCGGCGGCTTCTCCCCGCAACTCGGCGACGGCCGCGCCATCCTCCTCGGTGAAATCGCAGGCAAAGACATCCAACTCAAAGGCTCCGGCCCCACCCCCTTCTCACGTCGCGGCGATGGCCGCTCCGCCCTCGGCCCCGTCATTCGTGAATATCTCGTTTCGGAAGCGATGCACGCCCTCGGCATCCCCACCACCCGTGCCCTCGCCGCGGTCGAAAGCGGGGAATTCGTCCAGCGCGAAGCACCTGAAAAAGGAGGCGTTTTCACCCGCGTCGCGAGCTCCCATCTCCGCATCGGGACCGCGCAGTTCTTCGCCGCCCGCCAAGACCTTGATAGCCTCCACGCCCTCGTCGACTACGCCAAACAACGCCACTACCCCGACGTCCAAAACGCCCTCGACCTTCTTCGCGCGGTCATTGCAAAACAGGCCCAGCTCATCGCCCACTGGATGGGCCTCGGCTTCATTCACGGCGTCATGAATACCGACAACATGAGCCTCTCCGGCGAGACCATCGACTACGGCCCCTGCGCCTTCATGGACCGCTACGATCCGGCGCAAAAATTCAGCTCCATCGACCAGCAGGGCCGCTACGCCTACCAAAACCAACCCTTCATCGCGCAGTGGAATCTCTCCCGCCTCGCCGAAACCCTCCTCCCTCTCATCGACCACGATCAGGAAAAGGCGGTTGATCTCGCGAAAACCGAACTTGCAAGATTTCCAGCGATCTTCGAAGCAGCCCGCCTGAAAATCTTCTCAAAAAAAATCGGCCTGCCCGACAACACCGACTGGGAACTCATTCAAGCCCTCCTTGATCTCATGGCAGAACAAAAGGCCGACTTCACCCTCGTCTTCCGGAGTCTCAGTAAAACCGAAGAAGGCTTTCTCACTCATTTCCAGAATCTTGATCCGGTCCGCGAATGGCTCGCCCGCTGGCAAGCTGCCGGGACTCCCGACACCGCGCTCATGGAAACCATGAATCCCGCTTTCATCCCCCGAAACCACCGGGTCGAAGAAGTCATCGAAGCCGCTAAAAAGGGCGACTTTGCCCCCTTCCACGAATTCCAAAAAATTCTGCAGAAGCCTTTTCAAGAGCAGCCCGGCTTCGAGCACTATCAGGCCACTCCGGCTCCTGATGAGGTCGTTTGCGCGACCTTCTGTGGGACTTGAAAATCCGTTCCGATCAATCCACACAGACTCGTAATTCCGTGCTAGAACGCCTTCAATGAATTTGGAAAAGCAACGGCTTCAGGAGGACATTGACCGTACCTTCAACTGGAAACGCTGGGGCCCCTATCTCTCCGAACGCCAGTGGGGCACCGTCCGCGAGGATTATGGCAACGACGGCAACAGCTGGGACGCCTTCAGCCACGACGACGCCCGCCGCCGCGCCTACCGTTGGGGCGAAGACGGCCTCCAAGGCTGGTGCGACCGCAAGTGCCGTCTCTGCTTTTCCGTCGCCCTTTGGAACACCAACGACTCCATTCTCAAAGAGCGCCTCTACGGCCTCACCGGTCACCAAGGCAACCACGGCGAGGACGTCAAAGAGTGCTATTACTACAAAGACAGCACCCCCACCCACTCCTACACCAAGGCCCTTTACCGCTACCCACAGGCAGCTTACCCCTACTCCGAACTTTGGCAGACGAACGAAAAACGGACCCGCGAGGAGAGCGAATACGAAATTGAGGACACCGGCATTTTTAAAGAAGACCGCTTCTTCGACATCGTCCAAGAAGTCGCCAAACGCACTGACAACGATCTCCTCTGGCGCATCACCGTGACCAATCACGGCCCGGAAGACGCCCCCCTCCACCTCCTCCCCACCGTCTGGTTCCGTAACACCTGGCGAAAGGGAACAGGCACTGAGGCGAACCTCGAAAAGCCTACCATCAAGATGGAAGGCGATCACCTCAAACTCTGGCACGAAGAACTCGGAGAATTCGAATTCCACGCCATGTCCGAGGGCCTCGAAACTTGCTGGCTTTTCACCGAAAACGAAAGCGATAACCAATCCCTCTTCGGCACCGCAGACCACGCCGATCACCTCAAGGACGCCTTTCACAAACTCGTCATCGACAAGAATATCGCCGCTGTTTCGCCAAATGAAAGCGGCACAAAATCAGCCGCCCACTTCGTCGCCAATGTCCCCGCCGGCAAAACCGTCACCGTTCTCTGCCGCCTCCACGCTGCCGGCTCCGAGATCCAGGGATTCGATCAGGCCCACGAAGTGATCGAGCAACGTATCCGCGAAACCGATGAGTTTTACAACGAGATCATCCCCGAAAGCTCCAGCCCCGATGAACGCAAAATTTTCCGCGAAGGATATGCCGGCCTCCTTTGGAGCAAGCAGTTTTACTACTACATCATCGACGATTGGTTGAAGGGGAACAAGGACACCACCCGCCCCGAAGACGTCCGCAAGTACGGGAGAAACAATAATTGGGGACATCTCTACGCGCGCGATATCCTCTCCATGCCCGACAAGTGGGAGTATCCTTGGTTCGCCGCTTGGGATTCCGCCTTCCACATGATTCCCTTCGCCACGATCGATCCCGAGTTTGCCAAGAAGCAGCTCCTCCTCTTCCTCCGCGAATGGTACATGCACCCCAACGGTCAGATCCCCGCCTACGAGTGGAATTTCTCCGATGTCAACCCACCCGTCCACGCCTGGGCCGTCTGGCGGGTTTACAAAATCGCGGACAAAAAAGGCGAACGCGACCTCCTCTTCCTCGAACGCGCCTTCCAAAAACTCCTCCTCAACTTCACCTGGTGGGTCAACCGCAAGGACGAAAACGGTCGCCACGTCTTCGGCGGCGGCTTCCTCGGACTCGATAATATTGGGATCTTCGACCGCTCCCACGCCCTCCCCGGCGGCGGCACTTTGAACCAAGCCGATGGCACCGCGTGGATGGCTTCCTTCTGCCTCACCATGCTGTCCATAGCGCTGGAGCTCGCCCAAAAAAGCCCCGCTTACGAAGACCTCGCCTCAAAATTCCTCGAGCATTACATCGAGATTTGCGACGCCATCAACACCCTCGGGGGTAGCGGCCTCTGGGATGAGGAAGACCAATTCTACTATGACCAACTCGAGGTCGATGGCAGCGCGCCCGTCCCGATGAAGATCCGCTCACTCGTCGGCCTCCTCCCCATCATGGCCACGACTGTCCTCAAACAGTCACAGATTGACCAACTCCCCGAGTTTAAAAAGCGCATGGAATGGTTCTTCACCAACCGCCCCGACATCATGAAGTATGTCAAATTTCGCCACATCGAAGGCGTGAAAAATCCCGACCGATGGCTCATCTCCATTCCGAACGAGGATAAGCTCCGCGCCACCCTCAAACGCATGCTCGATCGCAATGAATTCCTCTCCGACTTCGGCATCCGTTCACTGAGTAAAGCCCATCGAAAAGATCCCTTCACCTTCGAGTGCGCCGGAGAAAACTACAGCGTCGAATACACCCCCGGCGAATCTGTCACCTCGATGTTTGGTGGTAATTCAAACTGGCGCGGCCCCATCTGGTTTCCCACAAACTTCGTCCTCATCGAAGCCCTTGAGCGCTATCATTATTTCTACGGCGACGACTTCAAAATCGAATACCCCACCGGTTCCGGGAAACTTCTCACGCTGCGGGAAGTCTCGATGGACCTCTGCGATCGCCTCATCAAACTCTTCACCCCTCGGCCCGATGGCTCACGCCACTTCGTTGGTGCCCATCATCCCCATCGCGGCAATCCCCTCTGGGATGAGCACCTCCTCTTTCACGAATACTTCCACGCCGAAACCGGCAAAGGCCTCGGGGCCTCCCACCAAACCGGATGGACCGCCCTCGTCGCGCGCCTCATCCGCGAAAAACACCAAAAGCTCAGCCACTTCGACGACGATGATTCCTAACACCATGAAAAAGCTCTTCCTGTCCCTCCTGCTCACCCCCGCCCTCTTCGCGGAAAAGAAGCCCAACGTCATCTACATCCTCGCCGATGACCTCGGCCTCGGAGACCTTTCCATCTATGGCCAAAAGAAATTTAAAACTCCCAACATCGACCGCCTTGGTAGCGAGGGCATCAAGTTCACGGCCCACTACTCCGGCAATACCGTCTGCAGCCCATCCCGTGCCGTCCTCCTGACCGGCCAACACCCAGGCAAAGTCGCCGTTCGTGGCAACATTGGCGAAGCCGAGGGCCTCCTCGAACCCGAAGAAGTCGTCCTCCCCGAGGTCTTCAAACACGCCGGATACGCCACCGGAGCCTTCGGGAAATGGGGCCTCGGCCACACCGATAAACCAGGCAAACCCAACCCACTCACCCACGGCTTCGACGAATTTTGCGGCTGGAAGAGCCAGACCATCGCCCACACCTACTACCCCACCACCTACGTCCACAACGGAAAGGAAATCCCCCTCGAAAAAGGAAAATACGTCCACGACGTCATCATGAATAATGCCATGCAATTCATCGAGCGAAGCGCCAAAGCGGACCAACCTTTCTTCTGCTACATCCCCACCGCCGTCCCCCACGCCGCAATGCACGCTCCCAAGGAACTCCACGATAAGTGGCGCAAAGTCTATCCCCAGTTCGATCACATCGTGGGCAAATACAGCGTCCACGATGGCGCCGGAAAAGAAACTGTCCCCGACGTCATCAACCCCATCGCCGGCTTCGCCGCGATGATCGAAAACCTCGACAACCAGATCGGTGATATCCTCGCTCTCCTCAAACACTACGAGATCGATGACAACACCCTCGTCATCTTCACCAGCGACAACGGGGCCCACCGCGAAGGAGGCCACGATCCCGACTTCTGGAACTCCACCGGATCACTCCGTGGTATGAAGCGCGACATGCACGAAGGCGGAATCCGCACTCCCATGCTTGCCCGCTGGCCCGGCGTCATCGCCCCCGGCCGCAGCTCCGCACACATCAGCGCCTTCTGGGATGTCTTTCCGACAATGTGCGAACTCCTCGAACTCCCCGCTCCCGAACAAAACGACGGCATCTCCTTCCTTCCCACCCTTCGCGATCCCGGGGCAAAACAAAAAACCCACGACCACCTTTACTTCGAGTTTTGCAAAGGTAAAAAACAATCCATTTTTTCCCAAGCCGTCCGCAAAGGAAAATGGAAAGCCTACCGCGAATCTAAAAAACCCCGCAAGGGCCAAAAAGGCGGCATGAAACCCCTCGAAATCTACAACCTCGACGCCGACCCCTTCGAGAAAAACGACCTTGCCCCACAAATGCCCGATCTCGTCAAAGAAATGGAGGCCATCATCAAAGAGTCACACATCCCTCTCCCCGGCCAACCGAAAGTCGGGTCAATGAAGTAGTAGAAGCCTATGAAGCGATTGTTTGTCGCTTGCCCGAACTCGCCCTTGCACAGGTCATTTTTCGGATCAGCAGATCATTAAAGGGTTTCCAAACGACGCCACAGCATACTCAGCTCCCTCCCTTCGCCCGCCCGACCTGCGAAGGTTCTCTCAGGTGGCTTTGACCAAACCAATTCAAAGTTGCCCTTAAAAAACGCCAATAACTCATCGGGAGTCACCCCAAACGGAGGCCCCTCCTCTCCCTCATGATCGGGATTGAGGAAAAAGATGCCTAAAAGGTGTCCGCCAGGCGGAATAAGACGGGCCATCGCCGCGACATAATCGGTTCGGCGCGCCACTGGAATCGCACAAAAACAAGTGTGCTCAAAGACCAGATCATATTGACCTGGCCACTTAAAAAGATCCCCGACCGTCCAAGCGAGGCCTCGGGAATCATAACGGCCACGCGCTTGTGCCATCGCCTCTTCAGCCAGATCCAATCCCAGCACCTCGGTCCGCGCCACCGAATTGATCAAAGCAGCATCATGCCCAAAGCCACATCCGGGAACCAAGATCCGTTTCGCACCCGCCAAAAGTTCGTGATACTTGGCCAGTAAAAAAGGGAGCTCCGGATGAGGCTCCCCCTTTTCCCATGGTGTCTCACCGGACTGGTAACGTGCGCTCCAATCAGTTGACATCTTGCTTTGTAAAATTACTGGGCGGTGCCGCGGCGACGCATGTTCTTATATTCAACAATGCCGTTCACGATGCCATCTGCGATGCTCTCGCGATAGGAACCTTCTTTGGTGCGACCACGCTCCTTGGAGTTGGACACAAAGCCACCTTCCACGAGGATGGCGGGATTCTGAGCATGACGGATCACGTAATAACGGGCGAATTTCACTCCGCGATTCACAGATTTGACCTCCTTAAGCATGCCACGCTGCACCGCATCGGCGAGAGGCTTTGAACGACCGGAGCAGTAGAAAGTCTCAAGACCAGAAACGTTTTTCTTCCAAGTGAAGTTGTAGTGAATGCTCACGAAGATAGAGTTTGGGTAGCTGTTACCAATCTTGGCGCGACCGCCGAGGGTCACGAAGTTATCGCTACGACGAGTCATGACCGTCTTGAAACCTTTGGACTTCAACTTCTTCTCCACTCGCAGGGCAGTATCAAGCGCGAGCCACTTCTCGTAAACCTTACCATAAGCGCCACCGACATCACGACCACCGTGTCCAGCATCGATGACAACAGTGCTGAATGATCCGGCTGCAGATTGGAGGAGGGTGGCGGATAGGAGGATGAGGGAGGTAACTAGGGATTTCATGTGGAAAGGTTTAGGGAGGTTAGTTTTCAAAAAAAACTAGAATTAAAGCAATCTTTTTAAAATAATTCGAACGAATCACTTGGGGCGTTCTGAAGCACGGCGGGCTGTCGGGGCCTTCTCTGCTTCTTTTTTGGGGTCATAAGGAACGGCGCCGGAAACGGCAACCTCACCATCGGCGAAGGGAACAAATCGGGGCTGACGACCGCCGACTCGCTTAAAATACTTCGTTCCGGTATGCGCACCATCTTGATTAACAGTTGCATGCACAAAAATTTCCGGGTTTGCAAGGTAAAGAATGTGAAGCTGGTTCTTTCCATCAAGCGCTGTCTGGGGCGCCACAAAGGAGAGATATTCGCTGAGACGGAAGGTCGAGAGGGCGTAGCCGGTCGTGGAATCCATCACTTGGGCGTAAATTGAGGTCTTGCTCCCGTCGTTGAAGGTAATGACGTTATACTCGCGCTTCGAAGAGCGGGACTTTGGAACACCGAAAGGCTGACTGTAGATTGTATTCCCTCCTCCGACGGTCAAGTGGCCGGAATTGGAAGTGTAGGTGGTATCATCCAACCCGGGCTGACTTACGTGTGCAGTGACAGCATAGTTACTCACGCGGGAGACATTAAACATGCTACTCAAATTCACGCGGCGGGCCATGCTACGTCCTGCTGGGATCATCGCTTTTTGAAAAACTTTGTTATTGCGCTTTTGCATCCCCCGTCCTCCGGAGTCTCGCATGCTGAAATCCAACCAGCTGTGAGCAATGCTACCTTCTGCTTTGCTGACAAAACTCAGGGCACGGCCACTCCGGTTGGTAATGGTCACCACGGCCGTAACGGGCTCATGGGCGAGGTATTGTGAGCGATCGACTTTAATATCGACACTCACTTGAGCGGAGACCAGCGCGGTCGATAGCGCCAGTATGCAAAATGTGAGGATGGTTTTCATGGTCGTAGGTGCGGTGCAGCGAAGCGGTTCTCATGCCATTGTGGAAGCTAAATCTCCCACTTCAGGGGAATCAGGGGAGGTCACAAGGAGGGATTGAGCGGCAGGAAGAGAGATTTGGACTGGCTCGGAGCGATTCGGAAGCTCCAGCGTGAGGGTGTCGGCTTCAAGATTTCGCTCAGTGAGAATGAGATCGGTTCCGGGCATCAGATCCAAACCGGCGAGCCAATGTAAGAAGGAAGGTTGATCCTCACGAACCCTTTTTAAGGTGTAGGCCCCTGGAGGACAATCGGCCAACTTGGCGGTTCCATCCGGCGTGAGCTGTCCCTCCGCATTGGGAATGGGAGCTCCATGTGGATCGTGAGTAGGATGGTGAAGCATTTCATCCATCCGCTCCAGAAGCCGGTCAGAAATGACATGCTCCAAAACTTCGGCATCTTCATGGACCTCGGCCCAGTCCAACTTCATCACTTCAACGAGGAAAGTCTCGACGAGACGATGGCGGCGCAGAACAAGGAGTGCCGCCGAGCGACCACTTTCACTCAAGCGAACCCCCCTCCTCGGGATGTAATCGACGAGCCCCTTCTTTAAGAGCTGATTCATCATCGTGGTCGCCGTTCCCGGAGTGACAGGTATTTTTTCCGCGACCTGTCCAATTAGGACCAATTCCCCTAGCTCTCCCTGATTTTGCAGGGACCAGATGGCTTTGAGGTAATTTTCGACAGTGCTGGAGGGCATTTGGAGGAAGCTTGGGGAGGGCGGATCCTACGATGGACCGGTGAGATTACGAGAGGAAACAAAAAGCCCGGTGACCTAAGAAGGCCAACGGGCTGAATTTTTCTCGAAATTGAAGTCTAAGGACCCGGCAGGGAGCTTAAAGGGACTTCTTAAGAGTCGAAGAAGGCTTGAAGCCAACAGACTTGGAAGCACCAATCTTCATGGCCTCGCCAGTCTTTGGGTTGCGACCCATACGGGCGGCGCGCTTCTTCACCTCGAAAGTTCCAAATCCGATGACTTGGACCTTCTTGTCTTTCTTCACGCCCTTAGCAATGCAGTCAAGCACGGTTGCGACGGCCTCTTCAGCGGAGCGTTTGGTTGCTTCTTTTCCGAGGGCTTTTTGTACTGATTCGATGAGTTCACCTTTATTCATAGCGGGCGAATCATCCGCACCATCGTTAGTTTGTAAAGCTAAAATAAGGCTGAATCCCTTTATTTATAGGGGTTGACGCCCCCCCTATTTTTATGATGAACGCAGAACCCTTGCGCTATCAGGATTTACTTCTGTTAGAGAGTGGAGATTGACCCAGCGCCGCCCCTCCATGAACATCACCGACATGTCAAAAGAGGCACTTGATTCGGCATGGCGCACTTTGCAAGGAGTGCGACTCGCCTTGCCCCGACACGACAAGCTCTTGACCGAATTAGCAGATGCCGACGCTGCCCAAACACGCGGCTACTACCTCCCTGATGAAGACGAACGCCTTCGCGAAGTCTACCGCCAATACCTCGGAGCTCGAGCCACCCTCTGGCAAACGATTCACGATCTCCGCCCCCATCTCAAAGGCGAAGACCTGCGCATCTTCGCCCTCGCCTTCTCCGCAGCCTCCATGCTCATGCGCAGCGCCGGATTCGTGATCGAACTCGCGAAAGCCCGTCCCGTCGTCTGGGCAAAGCTGGACGAAGCGGAACCCCGCTACGGATTACCGCGCAAAACCTTCACCCGGATCTACCAAAGCCTCAGCTCTCCCAGTTGGGGGTTACGCTACCGGCAATCGCGTAAGTTCTACGAGAAGCATCGTACTTCGATTCATAAAGCTCTCTCCGAGGACAGGCTTGCCGACCTCATCCCCTGGCTCGAAGAAGAGGAACCCCACTTCGATGCCCGCAAGCGCTCCCTCTGGTCCGGCATCGTCACTTACCGACTCTACTCCCTCAATCGTCGCACTTCGTCCGGCTACACCAAAGTCATGTTTCACCTCTTCCGATTGAGCGGATCAGCCATCGCTGAAATGAAGCAACCCTTCGTCAAACCATCCGGTTCGGAAAAACGAGTCACCCCCGAAGTCCGAGAACAAATCAGAGACCTTTTAAAACCCGGCGACGTCTTCGTCACCCGCCATGACGATGCCTTGAGCAATCTCTTCCTCCCCGGCTTCTGGCCTCACGCCGCTCTTTATATTGGGACGCCTTCCGAGCGACGCGAACTCGGCGTCCCCGATCAAGGCGATGACTCCCTTACCGTCCTCGAAGCAAAAAAAGACGGCGTCAAGCTCCGCCAACTTCGCGAAACCCTCGCCGTCGATGCCTTCGTCGTCCTCCGCCCCAAAGTCACCCGCGAAGAATTAAAGGCCGCCTTAACCCGCGCCCTCACCCACGAAGGCAAACTCTACGACTTCATCTTCGACTTCCGAAAATCCGAACGCCTCGCCTGCACCGAAGTCGTCTACCGCTCTTTCCACGGTATCGGCCCCTGGCAACTCGAACTCACCAAACGTAGCGGCCATCTCGCCCTCTCCGCCGAGGACCTCATGCAACAAGGCCTCGCCAAAGGACTCTTCGAAGTCGTTCTCATCTATGGGGTCGATGGAGAAGTGCTGAAATTAAGTGACGAGGCCTCTCAGACCTTACTCGCCACTTTGAAGCGCTGATTTGCTATCGCGACGACCTAACCTTTGCCCTCCTCGCAGGTCATCTCTGATTCAAGTCGCGCCTCGCACTTGCCCCAATAAATTACCCTGCTAGACTGTCGCGCATGTCCAGCCAGCTCGGCCAACTTTTCCGCATCTCAACTTTCGGTGAATCCCACGGAGGAGGCGTCGGCGTCATCATCGATGGCTGCCCTCCCCTCATCCCTCTCACCGAAGCCGATCTCCAGATCGAACTCGACCGCCGCCGCCCCGGCCAGTCCGAAGTCACCACCCCCCGCAACGAAGCCGACCAGTGCGAAATCCTCTCCGGCACCTTCGAAGGAAAAACCCTCGGCTCCCCCATCGCCATCCTCGTTCGCAACAAGGACCACCGTCCCGAAGCCTACAACGAGATGGCCGAAATATACCGGCCCTCCCACGCCGACTACACCTACGACGCCAAGTATGGCACCCGTAACTGGCAGGGCGGCGGACGTTCCTCCGCCCGCGAAACGATCGGCCGCGTCGCCGCTGCCGCCATCGCCAAAAAAGTCCTCCAACACTTCGCACCCAACCTCGAAACCCTCGCCTGGGTCAAAACCGTGCAAAACATCGAGGCCAAGGTCGACCCGCTCACCGTCACCTCCGCCGACATTGAATCAAACATCGTCCGCACCGGCGACCCCGCTGCCGCCGAAGAAATGATCGCCCGCATCAAGGAAGTCCGCTCTGAAGGAAACTCGATCGGCGGCATCATCGAATGCGTCGTCCGCGGCTGCCCCCTCGGACTCGGTGAACCCGTCTTCGACCGCCTCGAAGCCGAACTCGCCAAAGCCATGCTCTCCATCCCCGCCACCAAGGGATTTGAAATCGGCTCCGGATTCGCTGGAACCACCCTCAAAGGCTCCGAGCACAACGACCCCTTCTACATGGACGGCGACACCGTCCGCACCACCACAAATAACTCCGGCGGCGTCCAAGGCGGCATCTCAAACGGCGAACCCATCCTCTTCCGCGTCGCCTTCAAACCCACCGCCACCATCATGTCCTCCCAGCCCACCGTCACCAAAGAAAAGGAAGACACCGAGCTCAAAGGTCGCGGCCGCCACGACGCCTGCGTCCTCCCCCGCGCCGTCCCCATCGTCGAAGCCATGACCAACCTCATCCTCTGCGACCACCTCCTGAGACACCGCGCGTTTTGCGAGAGCCAAACGAGCTAGTCTTGGCTGGAGAAACAGCATATTTTTGGATCCAATTTTCGGATGAATCCCAAAAAACAGTGTCATTCCCGTACCCTCCTTTTTCTCCGGAAATAAAAACGGCTCATCTTCCTCGATGACATCGACGTAACGACTGAGAGCCTGCTCAAATTTCTCGCCCAACAATGGCATTTGATCCGAGATCAACGAATTCAACTTTTCCGCATCAGGCTCTGTGTCACTATAAACCTTCACCACTACCGGATCATCCAAGCTAAATTCAGGTAAGCATTTACCAATCGGGAAGAACCAAGACCGCTCACAAAAACTTCGATAGAACGTCTCGATTGAATCATCGCGTAGACTAAAATACATCCGCCGGAAATCGAGACTGTCTGAATTTGGCTCTTCCTTCATTCAAAAAGACTACCCAGCTCACTCCCCCTCACCATTCCCAAAACGCGAACTCTTCGAAATCACCTCCCGCACCTCCGGCGTCATCTCAGCCGTCTCCACCCAACTCTTGGCCGCCTCCCGATCCACAATGGCCCAGTGCAACAGCGTCCGGATCATCGTCTCATCCTGCTTCGCCTGATCCGTAATCGTCTCCGCCCATTCGATCGCCACCTCTGGATTCATCCTCGCCACCGCTATCGCAAAACTCCCCGCCACCACCTCTCTCTCCCTCCCGGAAGGCAAGCTTTCCACAAACGCCACCGCCTCCTCCATCGCCCCACGCGGATCAGTCACTCCCCAGTAGTAGGCCAGCTCATTAAACCCCACCACCGTCTTCTGATCCCAATCCCCCATCATCTCATTCGAACTCAAAAAACCCTCAATCTTCCCCTGCGCACTCTCCGCACTCAGCACCCGCGATGACTTCGCTCGCAAGCCCTCCAATTGCCGCTCCCGTTTACTCTTCGCCACCCGCTCTGATCCCTCCACTTCAAGCAGAACCTCATCGCGAGAAACCCCCTTCCAAAAAATCCCCCACCCGACGAGAAACGCCACCACAACCAATATCGCCACCCCTTTCATGCCGACAACCTATCAAACGCGATCCAAACCAGCGTAAACAATTGGTAAAATCCTCGATCCCCAAAATCCCACCCCAAGTCACTCGCGATCCTTGGTTGGCCTCACATATTCACTTCTGAATCCCCGAACCGGCTCATCCCTTTTCCTAATCGCACTTTCAATGTGAGAATGAATCCTCTCTCTTCTCTTGTCATCCAGAGGAGCGTTTTCAAGCCACCTCTTCGCTCCCTCAGGATCCTGCCTCGCCCACAACGCCCCCGTGATAAAGATAGAATCTTCCCGCAGTCCCGGACTCTCAATCGATTCAACCCAATCCATCGCCGTCCTTGGGTCATCCTCCACCACGGTAAGAGCAAAGCTACTGATCGCACTGTCCCGCTCTTCCCCCTTCGGCAATCTTTCCAAAAATGCCACCGCCAACTCCGGATTCTTCTCAGCCAACCCTTCGACAACAGCATTATTGGCTGCCGATCGGCTCTCCTTGGAAAACTCCTCCGGCCACTCACTCTTCATATATTCAGCAGCCGCCACTGCATCCTCCTTCGCAAGATGAGAGACCACCTCCTCAGTCGCGACAGAGCGCTCCACAAGTGGCAAACCTTGAGCCCACTTTTCGGCAGAAGCGATCCCCTGGCTCAATCTCAATTGAGAGAGAATCTTAATATAATCTCCCACGAGTAACCCATACGATTCCCCCAGACCGCTCAAGAATTGATCGAGGACATCCGGACTCAACTCAAAAACTTGCGGAAAAAACTCCTCAATAGAAATCTCAGTTCTCTCACGGGCTTCAAAGTCCTCCCGATACCATTTCAGAGCAGCTTCAGGATCGACAGAGATCCATCCCTTCAAGAGACGATAAACCACCGATCCCGAGGCAAGCTCCGAGACCTCCGAATCCTTATTCCTGATCTCCGACATCACTGCCGCTCCATCAATCACTCCCCAATGAAAAGCGAGAGTTTCGATCTCTCGATAACGGGCCTGATTTTCGTCCTCGACTGGATCTCCTACAGGCAAAAATTCTGGGTTTTCTTGGAGCAAAAACACCCTGATTTCACTCGTTTGGGCCAGCAAGGCCGCAATCCGATTCCGGGGTGACTCTGATCCAAGTTCGCGCTTTGACCGAGCAATCACCTCAGCGACATTCTGAAACCGAGAGCTTCGATCCGATTCCACAACCGCAGATTCCCCCTTCTTCCTGGGCGCTTCGTTTCGAAAAACAAACGCCCCCATCAAGAGAGCCAAAACAACCAACAGCAAAACCCATTTCATCTCGTCACCCTATCAGCTCGTGACAGCATACACACCTAGAAACAATCAATCCCTCTAGGGCGACGATGCCCTCGTGATCGGCGAGGCCGCGATTGATCTCTTGAGCTTTGCGACCCTTCATCCAAGCACGACAAGCCGCTACGTAAGCACTGGAGGCGCAGTGAGCCCGACCGGACTTGAATTGATTGCCAGGGCGGCCGGCAAACTCCCGAAAGGGTCTCAGATCATCCTTGCGCTCGATCATGATGAAGGAGGGGAGAGCTTGGCTGAGGAAATTAGAGCCCGTCTTTGCCCTGTCGTCGTCGAGGAGGGCCTTGTGAGCGTTCAGATGCCTCTGGGTAGGGGAGAAGACTGGAATGATGTTCTGAGGGCCTCTCAACGGGTTGAATCAGGTCCTTCAATCATCCCCCCTTGATCCGGCATTCTTCACAAAGGAGAAGGCGGACATGTATGGACGACTTGCCACAATGCAAATGGTGAAGGGTTCCCCGTTTTTGAACCAGGTGCGTTCGTTGCCCGAGGCAATCACGAGCGACCAGCGTTTTGCCGGGAGGATTTACCAGGACCAGAGATCGAATGCCGTTTTCCCGCACTATGACCAGGAGGGACTTTGCGGTTATGAAGTCAAGAATTCCGGATTTACTGGGTTTTCTCCAGGAGGGAGCAAAGGGCTTTGGTGCTCTCGCACTGATAAAGCCGATGACGCGCTTGTGATCGGTGAAGCAGCGATTGACCTTTTGAGCTTTGCCGCTCTTTATCCGAGTGAAACCAGCCGCTATGTGAGCACCGGGGGAGCAGTCAGTCCGACCGGACTCGAATTGATTGCCAAAGCCGCCGCAAAGCTTCCAAAAGGTTCTCAAATAATTCTGGCGGTCGATCACGATAAAGCAGGGGAGAAGCTAGCCGATGAAATCAAAGCCCTGCTTTGCCCTGTCGTCGTCGAGGCGTGCCTTGTTTCGATTCGGATTCCTCAGGGTAGGGGAGAGGATTGGAATGATGTCCTGCGGGCCTTAAAAGCTCAAATTCACCCCGGCCCCTCATTGGATTGATTAGCTTGTCACTTCGTCGATCCCTGCGACCAATTCGACCAAGGGGATTTCCAATCCGTGTGACAGGCGTACTAATGTTTCAAGCGTTGGATTGCGTTCACCTTGCTCTAGTCGCACCAAGTAAGATTGAGACAATCCCGATCGTTCCGAGAGCTGATTTTTAGATAGCCTAGCCTTTTCTCTCGTCTCAGTTAGGCGCTTTGAAAAGAAGGTTGAGGCTTTCCGGCACTTAATGACGAGTTTCATAGCCTCGAAGTGTCAAGGTGAAATCAAAAATTCAGGATATGACTATAGGCATTTTTGAGCGAAAAGCCTTGCTTTAGAGAGCCGAGGGGGTTCGGCTCTCAAAAGAAAAATAATATAAATGAATAACAGAAATAATATCAGCGTAGTTCGCGCTGTCTTTGCTGGAATGACGGCCGCCGCGCTAGTCACATCGCTACAAGCTCAAGAGAAAAAAATCTATGACAGCGACGGTGACGGCTGGTGTGACTTGTGGTGTAACCTGTTCCAAGTTGAACACCGGAATAAGCGGCTGGACTCCGACAACGATGGAGTAACCGACTTTGAAGAAATGTTGGCGATGAAAAATCCTTTTGCTGAAGAAGGACCTCCAGTTGACCAGGTTGCGGCGAGAAGGGCTGCCAAAGTGAAGCTCATCGAATCTCAAAAAGCTTGGGACGCACGAGTTGCCCAGTTGCCCAGTTGCGCGAACAGGGCGTGAAACCTGCTATTCGTGAACATGGATGCGAGATCACAGATTGGCGATTAAAGGCTTCCAGAAAGCATCTAGCAGACCTCTCGGAAAAAGCTAAGCAGGCGGGTCTTGAAGAAGTCAAAAGGAAGCGGTTCATTGAGGAACAAGCATCCAAACTTGGGATTCCAATGGAGTCTGTTAACTCGGACGGAGGGCTTGAACTATTTCAAGGCTTTGAAAATGGGATTCCCCTCAAAACGAGGGGGCACAACCGAATTGGAGCGGGGTCTATTGCGGCTGATGAGCTTTGGCCTTCCTCATTATCAATCCCTTGGGCTACCGGCGATAGTGGTTTAGGACTTACCGGAGCGGGCCAAACTATCGCAATTTGGGAAGCAAATGATTTAGGTGGCGTTAGAACTTCTCATGGAGATCTGACTGGTCGTGTCAATCAGGTGGATGGAGCCGGTATCGATACAACCGGTCATGCAACAGCAGTTGCTGGGGTCATTATTGGATCAGGAAGTGGAAATGCCGAAGCTCGTGGAGTCGCTTACGAGGCGAAAATTGATGCTTATGAGAATCAAGGCCTTCTTGCTCAAGAGCGGATTGCTGCCGCTGGTGGCACCGGCAATAGCTCGACGATAATCACCTTGGGGAATAATTCTTGGGGACTTCCAAATGGTTGGAGATTGGGTTTTGTGCCTCAACGCGCCCAACCAAGATGGATTTGGAATGGAACCATCGATGTTAATGAGCGTAATTCTCCCACACTTGGTAGATACACATCTTCTTCTTCAGCGCCCTTCGACTGTGTTGAAATAGATAATTTTGTAGTAACTGCTAAACATCACCTCCCCATTCATTCTGCTGGAAATGATCGCCAAAACGGACCAGGGCCCAATCCTAACGCACCCTTTAACCATCCAATTTCGGTCACTAGAATTAATCTTGCGACTGGAGATCCTGTCATTAACCCCGCAACAGGACAGCCCTTTATAGATGATACGTTTGAATATTGGATTGACCGTGGACCTGGCCTTCTTCCCTTAAGAAGGCCTAGCAATGGAACAACCTTCAAAGATTGGGATAACGGCGACGAAGGAGGTTACGACTCCCTCGGCACTCCAGGAACTGCAAAAAATATTCTGACCGTGGGTTCATGCCTCGATGTTGTATACAATGACGGCGTCTCAACCATTCCTGGGTATCGTTCTGGTTCCGTGGTGACTCGATCTGAATTTTCAGGAGCGGGACCAACAGATGACGGACGCTTAAAACCTGACTTGGTTGCAGTCGGAGAAGCCTCTCCAACGGCCCGTCAAAGCATCGGAGCAACTGTTCAAGACAGCTTGGTAAGCCCTGACAGCCTTAGTAATAGTGCCTATTTTACCGAAGACTTAGCTGGAACCAGTTTTTCTGCTCCGGCAGTGACTGCTGGGTTGGCCCTCGTTCTTGAAAGACGTAAAGAACTTTACTTCGATGACTTAGCTCCCGGTGAAGAGATTCCAGAGATTGATCTCTGGAAGGCCTCGACCTTAAAAGCAATTGCCATCAATGGCGTTGATGATCCTGGAGCACCTGGGCCTGACTTTGAGCGCGGCCACGGGCTATTTAACGCCCGGACTTCGGTTGAAATGGTCGATGAAGACCATAGCTTAGGCAGAGGAAGTCAGATCAAGGAGTTCTCTCTCGATATCGGCGAAACAGTCTCTTGGTTTGTATCGGTTTCAGGCGATGATCCTCTTGCCATCACGGCGGCTTGGAGTGACCCAGCAGGGCCAGGACAAGGTTTAACAGGTGGAGATGATCCAACTGTCGAAGCTCTCGTCAATGATATCGATATTCAAATCGAGCATCTCGATTCACAGACTCTTTTTGAGCCTTGGACTCTGAACCCTGATCTAGGAGGTGAAAGTGCTGCGGTCCGATCTCAAGACGCCCAAAGAGGTCCTGATTCAGTAAATAATGTAGAACGTATTTCAAACGCTGCACCTCCAGCGGGAATTTATCTTGTTACGGTCACCCATTCAGGAGCCATCAATGGCAACTCCAGTGCCGGAGAACAGTTAGTCTCTGTGGTTTCTACAAATGCGGCCCCTCTAATTCCAGTTATAGACACCATTGAAGTCTCTCCAGATCAAACCGATTTCATCTTCACTTACTGGAGTGATCCCGGTGCTTTCTACGACATCGAGACTTCTACGACCTTGGAAAATGGAAGCTGGACAACAGTTGGAATTACCGTGGCTGAGGGAGTCGAGAATACCGTGACGGTTGATGATCTTACCGCAGTTCCCAAGAGATTCTTCCGCCTGAAAAGATCGCAATGAAAATTTATTTAGTCATTCTATCGATGGCTCTCGCTTCTTCTTGTTTGGAAGGAGCGGTGGTCATCTTTACTCCTCCTGAACCCATCTTGTTTTACCGCGAAGAAGATGCTCCTACTGGAGAAGTCATTACCCCTCTGGATATTGACCAAAACGGTTCCACGGATTTTCAACTTGGAGGAGTAATCAGCTTTGGATCTTTAATTCGTCCTGAAAGATCTAACAAGTTGCTTGTGGCTCCTGCTACTCCTCCCAATTTGGGAGGATCACTTTTTCCTTTGCAGGACAATACCATGATTGGTTTAACGGAAAGCCCAATTGGATTGATATTTATTTCAACCGATTTGACTGATGGTTTTGTGGCCCCCGAAGATGAAGGGTTTTTTTTGACCCTAGTCGGTTGTTTTGCTCCTACAGGATGTAGTGGTCCATTTTACACAGCATTGGGAGATGATCCCCTACGCGCATTCATTGGCTTTGAATTCGAGATCGAAGGAGAAGTGCACTATGGCTACCTCGACATTGGGAGTTCTGGAGCAATCCTTAACGGGTGGGCTTACGAATCAGAACCAGGGAAGGCAATCACGACTTCTTTTGTGCCTGAGCCGAGTTTTGCGATGATGGCCTTTCTTGGAATGACTTCTTTATTGTTGAGGAGACGGCGAAGTTAAAATTTCCGCAGGAAATCCAAATGAGACGGTCACTGTTCTTTGCGAGCGGTGGCCGCTTCTTTTCTGGGTGGCTATTCGGGGCCCATGACTTTGACTCGGCAAAAGAGATAGCGAAAACCAGTTTGGAGAGTCACCTTGCATCACATCCTCCGGGCCACCCAGCCCCGAACACCAAGAGGCCACTCCGATTTTGTCTCGGCTCATCCTTCGCTCGCAGCCAAAATCCTCGAACCTCATCGTGTTCCCACCGCCCCGCCGGATTCTAGCCAATGAAATCCGCTCCGCTGGAATTCATGCAGCGGCCAAATACCGTTTCACGGTGCTGGTCGAAACGCCCAGGGCAGAAGCAACCTCTTTGAGCTTGAGGCCTTGAGATCGAAGCACGTGAGCTCGCGCCGGATTGGCTTTTAGAGTTCCGGCCTTTCGGCCTTCGTAAACGCCCTTTTTCTTGGCGACCGAGATTCCGGCCGCCTGGCGTTCGCGAATGTTGCTCAACTCGATTTCACCCAGCCCCAGGAGGACCGAGGCCACGATTTGACCGACCACGCCGGAGAGGTCGATTTGCTGGGTAATGGAAACCACCCGCACATTGCGACCGCACCAATCAGCGAGCAGGACTTCACCATCTTTCTTTGACCGAGCAAGGCGGTCGAGCTTCCAAAGAATGACCGTCTTCACCTTCCCGGCGAAAATATCTTTCCGCAGCGCGTCGAGGCGAGGCCGTGAGCTTTTGTCTCCGCTGGTGCGGTCTTCATACCAGGTCACTTTCTTAATACCGTTGGCTTTCGCCCAGGACGAGATTTCCTCCCGTTGGAGATCGGGATTTTGGTCTTTGGTTGAAACTCGAACATAGGCGGCAATCATGGTCCAAATAGACTACACCCTATTTGAGCCATTTTAAGCGAGCGAACGAGGATGAGAGGCAACCTTTGATAAAATATATTATCCTGCGTTCAGAGCAACGGGCGGGAAACCTAACTCTACAACTTCATCTCTGAGCATCTTACGGCGCAAGAGTTCGTCGTAGATGGGGTTCTTTGCCCCCCCAAATGCACAATCTGGGCGTAGAATTTTGGGTGAGTCATCGTTCATCCCTCACTTTTCCGAGGTATCGATAGACGCTTGCTTTGGAAAGTCCGTAGTCTCTCATCAGGTCATTAATGAGATCTCCTTCCCGGCGTCTATGCTGTAGTTGGGGCAACTTACTTGTGAGCGGCTGGCCGAATCTAATCATTATTCCTGAGGTCCAATCTCTAAAAGGTGTGCAAAGCGCCACCCTTCATTTACATTAGAATTGGAATCAATTTTAATTTGTCGTCCGGTTGACTTGATCATGGCCCCATCTGTGTTTAAATCCATTCGCTGATATCGAACAATGTCTTTCTCAGGGTCGAAGGAAATTGATACTTGGAAGGGAAGAATGACTGACAAACCATACTCTTCTATAAGTCTATCGCTCCACGATAATCGTCTCCCATCGTCTCCTTCGGTCTCCAGGTGGTCTAGTGTTTTACACTGCGAGAGAAGCTCTCGGGCAGAGTCGTCACCAATGGCATCGACATCGAATACAAAATAATGAATTCCCTTCCAAACATAGGATTTTTTAACATGACTTCTCGACTTTTCGTCAAGATTTAAATCTATAATTATTTGTCGCACCTCTGAATTAAATCTATCAGATTCAACACCGCCGACCCTACTCTGTGATTCACTGCGTTCCGATAACTCTCTCGTCGATCTTGATTCAAGCGATGCTCTTTGTCTACTATTGGGAATATGCTCAGCGGGAACCATCGCCGACTCCTCTCCCTTTTTTATTTTAAAAACGAAAAAGATCGCGATTGAAAGAATCACAATCAGAAAAAACACTAAATACCTAATATCCCGAAAGCACATTATAAAAAAAGTTTAGGTTTCAGATTAAACCCAATGGGTAAATCACCATGCCTTACCTGAAATCATCCAAACGAGTTGGTGAAAGAAATTCCATGTCAGAGATCTTTATCGACGTAAAATTCTAGCCTTTTGGTATCACGAGAGCCTAATTATCCCAAGGATAAAGTCGCCTTCGTCCCCCCTCATTGTCGCACAGCGGTTCCAATTCCCCACTTGTTACCCTTTCGAGCCGTCCGGGTTACAAGCCGACCGGGAGGAAGGCGGCCTACACGAAGGGCAGCCCGCAGGAGAGCAAATGGAAAACCTCTGTTTCAAGACTCAGTAGCCCTTGTTCTTCGAACCAGGCGTTTGAAATGATGTGGGTCCCCGAGACGACGGACCTGACCCCGTCATAACTTCGCACAATAAAAATAAGCCTGAGTTGGCCGGAGCCCGAAGCAAGCAGCGAAGAGGGTAAAAGTATTCAAATGAACATCGTATTCCGCATTAGTTATATTGTGTGAAGTTATCCAGGCGGCTGGAAACCGCGAAAACATAAGAACTTAAATCCTTTTTTCTTGGCGAGGTAAGGAAGTAAGTGGAGCATTGCCACTTCATAAGGTGGGTTGCCATAAAGTGTCCGCTTCGCCCGAAAAAGGAACCATTTTGGAGAAGATATTTCTCAGGATAGTCTCATAACATAATTGTTCGACGAATAAATTCCCTACACTGATGAGTAACGATAATACCGCTCTGACACGCATCACTCCCTCAGACTTGGCGGCGGAGACTAACGTATACACGTCGTATCTTGCTCAGGTTGGGCTTCCCACAGACAACATCATTGCCACAACAGAAGAACGCTCGATCGTAGCTACGAATTTGCCTGCTTTCCTAAATACTCTGCCAGCCGAAGAGAAGCGTGATGCGCGCTATCTCGCCAAATTTGTTGGTGCGGCCTCTGTCGGGCTTTTCGATGCTTCTCTCAATTACATCTGGAATGAGGTTGTTCTCAACCTTAGGAAGAAGACGGAAATTTACGGGATCGACTTGTTTTTTGACGCTGCTGTCGGAGGGAAGAACAGAGCGGCATACAAAGACGAATCCAACTTGGACGGCATTAAGGATATCGTCTTGCTGGATACCTGTCTAAAGCTCGAGCTAATTTCAGAAGTGGTATATCGCAAACTTGATCATATTTTGACAATGCGTAACGAAGTTGCCGCGTCTCACCCAAATGTCGAAAGTATCGGAGGATTTGAACTATTGGGTTGGCTCCAAACTTGCGTGAAGGACGTCCTCCAGGACAGGCCGTCTGATTCTGCAATCCGGATTCGGTCTCTTACCACTAATATCAAGGAGAGAACTACCATCGTTGATGATGCCACCAGAGATCAATTTGCAGGCGAATTGAAAAATTTGTCACTTCCACATGTTCACAATCTCCTGATTACATTTTTTGGGATTTTTGCCTCTCCAGATACAGATCAGATCCTTCGGAAGAATATCTCTATTTTTGCACCATTTCTTTGGAGCCACTCCGAAGACCGTCTCAAGTATCGAGTCGGGAGCATGATCGACGGATATCGCACCAATCTCGATGAAGCTCGTTTGAAGCGTGGCCAAGAGTTCCTGGCTGTCGTGGAGGGTAGGGCATTTGAATCGCTGCCCGCTAGGATCGTAGTTCTACAGAACTTTGCTACACAGCTTAGCGATGCCCACAATGGTCGAGACAATTTTTACAATGAACCTCCCATAATGAGTGGGATTCTTTCGTATTGCACGAAATCTACGGATATCCCCAAGGACTTACTGCCGACACTCATTCCTGTTGTGCTATCGTGTAGGCTAGGGCGCGGACTGAGCTATAACGATGGCGTTAGTCCGTCGGGCCGACCGCTCTACGACCAGTTCTTGGGATTACTCGATGACGAAGGTATTGTGCCTTCTCTAATAACCCTTTGCAGTCCTAATATGAGCTCGAAACTAACTAATTCAATCTGTCAAAAGCACTTAGGAGATATTTTAATGAGGCCGCGCAAATATTTTTCTGTAAAAGTGGCAAATAACTTTTTCTGAGGGGGATGATTTTGGTTCTGAGGTTGGTTGTTCTTGGTTTCTGTTAATTGGTGAGCTTGAGGTAGGCCCTGC
>JBLHUR010000076.1:0-27473 GCA_047629805.1 Akkermansiaceae bacterium
GTGGTTGAAGGAAAAAAGCGCCCTGGGTGAACTTCTCAAGTACGACTTCGCCGAGATGCCCTTGATGCAACTCTACCGCGCTTCGGACCGACTTTTGGAGAGTAAATATAAGCTACGGACAACCCTCACCGATTGGGACGATGAAACCCTCTGGCGGACTTATACAATGTTGACCGATCTGGAATCGGTTTTCCGGAGTTTAAAGTCCGAGCTCGGCATGCGCCCGGTCTATCACCAAAAGGAAGATCGATGCGATGGCCACCTCTTTATCACCGTCCTGGCCTATCAGGCGGTGCAGGTGATTCGGAGGAAACTCAAAGATCACGGGATCAACGAAAGCTGGGCGACTTTACGCGAAAAGCGCAAGCAACAATGCCGGATCACCGGAAAAACTCTCCACATCCGGCAAGCGAGCCGCCCGGAGGAAGAACTTGGAGACATCTACAAAAAACTCGGATTATCCCCCGACCCCGGCGGTCTCCAGAGAGTGAGGATTTAAGAGAATGAAGGAAATGGAGTGCCCGAAGGAATTTTTAATGTCAGCAAACCGTTGAGAATAAAAGGATCCAAGTTCGGCATGTTAAAGATGGGTTAGAAACCAAAGCGCTCAACCGCATCAAACCGCCAACCAAAACCCTAGCAGAAGCCGGAACCATCGAAATCAATTTCGTAGTCACTCCAGAATAGATTGGCATCAACATCCCCCAACCAAGCCTCTGTTTCCTCTGCTCCCTCTGTGGTCAAAAGGAAACCCTCAACCAAACTTCTGCTCCCTTCCGCTCTTTCCGTGGTCAATAACCCCCAATCCAAGCCACTCAACCTTCCTCTCTTTCAGCCCCCCTCAACCGAGAAAATCGTTCATTCTGAAATTATCCATTTGTCCACCCCGGCCCCCTGACGATTTCATTCAAAAAACACCTCATTTTCTTCAAGACGATTCCCTTTTCATCATGTATCTCTCCTCCTGATGAAAACCGTTGCCATTCTAGCCACCCTCGACACTAAAGCGGCCGAGGCCGACTTCATGCGCACCGAAATCGAAACCCTCGGCGGCAAAGCCCTCCTCATCGACCTCTCCCTCGTCGGCGACTCCACCCTCAAAGCCGACATCACGAAACAAGAAGTCATTAGCGCAGGCGGCGGCAACCTCGAAGAACTCCTCGTCAAACCCAACCGCGAGCAGTCCAACCCCTTCATCGTCTCCGGAGCCACCAAGCTCCTCCTCGAACTCCAGGAATCCGGAAAAATCGACGCCGTCGTCACCCTCGGTGGCACCCAAGGCACCTCAACCTGCGCCCCCATCCTCCAAGCTCTCCCCTACGGCTTCCCGAAAGTCATGCTCTCCACCGCCGCCTCCGGCGACACCTCGCCCTTCGTCGGCATCAAGGACATCACCATGATGTTCGCCGTCTCCGACATCCTCGGCCTCAACGTCTTCTCCCGCAAAATCCTCGCCAACGCTGCCGCCGCCGCTTGGGGCATGGCTCAATCCGAGCAGTGCATCACCAAGTCCACCGCCAAAGGCGTCATCGGCATGTCCAATCTCGGTGTCCTCACCAAAGGCGCGATGCACGCCATCGATCTCTTCGAAAAAGCGGGATACGAAGTCATCACCTTCCACGCCATCGGCGCCGGTGGCGACGCCATGGAACAAATGATGAAAGAAGGAATCATCAACGCCGTCTTCGACTACGGCCTCGGCGAAATCGCCGACGGAGTCTGGGGCGTCCTCCGCGCCGGCGGTCCCAACCGACTCACCGTCGCCGGAAAACTCGGCCTCCCCCAAGTCATCGTTCCCGGCGGATCCGAGCACCTCGGCATCCTCGTCAACAAGCCCAGCATCGTCCCCGACGGCTGGACCGACCACCAAATCACCTGGCACTCTCCCTACGTCTTCGTCCCCCGCCTCAACGCCGAGGAACAAGCCCGCGTCGCCAAATCAATCGGCGAAAAACTCGTCCACTCCACCAAGGACACCCTCTTCCTCATGCCCCTCAAGGGCGTCTCCAGCTACTCCGCCGAGGGTGGCGAACTCTACAATCCCGAGCTCGACGCCGCCTACTGGGAGTCCCTTCAAAAAGAACTTCCCGACACCATCGAAATCGAGGCCATGGACAACAACGCCCAGGACGACGCCTTCGTCGAACGCGCCGTCACCTACCTCATCGACAAACTCGAGAAATAATCACTTTCCAAAAACAACCCAACCTACCAACCAAATAAAACCATGGCTGACCTAGACGACATCAGAGACGGAGACAACTTCGGTCTCAACACACCCGCAGACACATCCGCATTCTACCTCAAAGGAATGCACAGCGCCTCATGGGGCATAAAAAACCGCATGTCCCGCATCTTCAACCGTAAGTCCGGACGCACCGTCATGCTCGCATTCGACCACGGCTTCCTCATGGGGCCAACTTCCGGTCTTGAGCGCATCGACCTCAATATCGCCCCTCTTGCCGAAGAAGCTGACTGCCTCATGGGTTGCCGTGGCATGATTCGCACCAGCATCCCTGCTGAGAACACCAAGCCCATCTGCCTCCGCACCGACACCGGAACCACCATCCTCACCGAGATGAACCACAACGTACTCATCTCCGAGATCGAGGCCATCTCCATGAACGTCTCCGCCATGGCCGCCATGCTCGCCATCGGCGACAAAGACACTGAAGCCATCACCGTCGCCAACTTCTCCAAGCTGGTCGACATCGGCAACAAATACAGCATCCCCGTCATGGGCGTCACCGCTGTTGGCAAGGACATGGCCCGCGACTCCCGCTACTTCGGCCTCGCGTCCCGCGTCTGTGCTGAAAACGGAGCGTCCATCGTTAAAACCTATTACACCGAAGGCTTCGAAAACGTCGTCGCCGCCTGCCCCGTCCCCGTCGTCATCGCCGGTGGTAAAAAGCTCCCTGAGCTCGAAGCACTCGAACTCTGCTACAACGCCATCCAGTGTGGTGCCTCCGGAGTCGACATGGGCCGCAACGTCTTCCAATCCGAGAAGCCTCTCGCCATGATGCAGGCCGTGAAAGAAGTCGTCCACAACGGAGCCAAACCCTCCGAAGCGATCGAAATCTTCAACACTGGCTCGTAAGCGTGGCAGCGGTCGGGGTGCCCCCTTGGGTATTCCAACCGCACCGCCAATCCTCTAACCCCGGGCAACGCCCGGGGTTTTCCTTTCCAAATTCACTTCATCCCGCGAACGCTTGCACAAAAAGTAGGAATCTGTATTTTAAAAGTATGAATGCCACCGTCTCCGAAAAAGGCCAAATCACCATCCCCAAAAAACTGCGCGAGCAGTTGGGCCTCGAACCTGGCGTCATCCTCAGCTTCTCCGAAGACCACGGGCGTCTCATCGCACAAAAAAAAACACCCGAAGACGCCATGGAAAAATGGCGAGGTGCAGGCAAACTTCATTTTAAGGGGACTTCCGACGAATACCTTGCAATGATTCGTGAACGATGATCACTGCCGTAGATACATCTGTCCTTCTCGATATTCTTCTTCGGGATCCTGTTCACGAAGAACCATCTCTCGCCGCTTTGCGAAAAGGACGAATGGAAGGCAAGCTGATCATCTGTGACTTTGTCCTTGCTGAGATCGGTCCATTGACCGGTTCTCAACTCCCCCTCTTTCTTTCCGACTTCGCGATCCAATTTAATCCGACCTCCTTTGAAGCCGCCACGATCGCCGGAAAATCCTTCGCTTCCTATCTAAAACGCGGAGGCCAGCGAGGCCGCATCGTCGCCGACTTTCTCATCGGAGCCCACGCAGAAATCCACGCCGACCGCCTCCTCACTCGAGATGAAGGCTTCCAAAGGGATTACTTCAAAAAACTCACCATCTGGTATCCCTAACCTTAAAAAAAATCATGACCCGCACCGAAAAAATCGAACTCATCCGCAGCCGCCCTCAACTCTCCGTCGCCACCCTCAGTGCCGACATGGGCAACCAAAACGCCGCCTTGCAAATCCTGCAAGAAAACAAGGTCAACCTCCTGCACTTCGATGTCATGGACGGCAACATCTGGCCCAAGATCACCGTCGGATCCCCCTTCGTCGCCGGCCTCAAAACCGAGCTCCTCAAAGACGTCCACCTCCTCATCAACAAACCAAAACAACACATCGACGCCTTCGCAGAAGCCGGTGCCGATCTCATCTCATTCTCGGCCGAATACACTGCCCACATCGACGACACTCTTGCTCGTATTTCCGCACACGAAGACATCGTCCGCGGCGTTTCCATCAACCCCGGGACCTCCGTTGAGTTCATCAAAAAATATCTCGATCAAATCGACTACGTCCTCCTCCTCGGCGTCGGCCCCTACAGCGGTAAAGCGGTCTTCCTCGACGAACTCCCTGCGAAAATCGAAACCCTCCTCTCCTGGAAACCCGAGCTCCTCATCTGCATCGATGGCGGCGTCAACAAAGACACCATCCCCCAGATCGCAGCCATGAAGCCCCACTTCGTCGTCTCCGGCTCCGCCATTTTCAACAACGAAGACCCCATCGAAAACCTCGCTTTCTTCAACCAAGCTCTAGGATCGTAGCCGAAGGCCCTACATTCTCGGACCAATCGAAGCAAATCCATGTTCATCCACGAGCATCCATTCCTCACCGCGAATGCGCTTCTGACAGTCTGGTTCACGTGGGAATTCTATCGTAGATACAGAGGCGGCAGCCCAATCCTCTCCCTTGTCGGACTCGTTTGCCTCCCCGGGATATCTTGGCTCCTCGCCTACTTCCTCCTCACCAAGTCCCCACCCCATTCCGAATCGCTCCTCAAAAAGCGAAATCTCTTCGCCATCCTCGCGACCCTCTGTTTTTTGGGGATCTTGTCCGTGCTATTTTTCGCCCTAGTCTTCCTGATCGCGTTCGCTTGGGGCGGCGGAGAAAGTAACCACCACTACTTCATCATCAACCTCGTTCTCCTTAGCATCATCTACGCCTTCTCCTATGGCATCCACCGATGCTCCATCAGGTGCGAGAACCTCTACCTCAAACACCACTCATACTAAGCAAAACCACTCATCAACATGTCCGAATCACCACAAATTCACGCCAACAAAGTAGCCATCGTCACCGGAGCCGCAGGCGGCATCGGCCGCGCCACCGTCGAACGCCTCCGCGATGACGGTGCCACCGTCATCGGCCTCGACATCAATCCCGACGTTGTCAAAAATCTCACTGGCGAGCGCCTCACCGGCATCGTCTGCGACATCACCGATGACGCCGCCATGAAAACCATCATCGACGACACCGTCGCCAAACACGGCTCCCTCGATCTCATCGTCGCCAACGCCGGCATCTTCAAATCGGGCGAATACATTGACGCCCTAGAAGACAGCTGGGATCTCCATCTCAAGATTAACCTCACCGCGACCCAGCGCTTCCTCAAGTTCTCCATCCCCCACCTCAAAAAGAGCACCCTTGCACCGAGTATCATCATCATTGGCTCACGCAACTTCGCCGCTCCCGGACCAGGTGCCTCCGCCTACTCCGTCACCAAAGCCGGAGTCACCCAGCTCGCCCGCGTCGCCGCCCTCGAGCTCGCTCCCGATGGCATCCGCGTCAACATCATCCACCCCGACGCCGTCTTCGACACTGAGATCTGGTCACAAGAAGCCCTCGAAAAATCGGCAAAACGCTACGGCATGACCGTCGCCGAATACAAAACCAAAAACCTCCTCAGCACCGAGATCACCTCCGCCGGAGTCGCCGCCATGATCAGCACCGTCGCCGGTCCCGTCTTCTCCGCCACCACCGGTGCCCAAATCCCCATCGACGGCGGCAACGACCGCGTGATCTAGATTGCGACACCTGCCAATCTGTGGTAAACTCTACCAATGATCGCTGAAAGAATTCCAGCTCTCGCCAAGCTCACCAAAGAGGAAAAAGTCCTCCTGGCAGCCGAGCTTTGGGCAGACGCGGAAGGCGTCGATGAAGTTGCAGAACCTAATCCCAAGGTTCTCCAACTCCTCATCGACCGCCTTGCTCAATACCAATCCAATCCCGATTCAGCCATCTCTTGGGACGCTTTCCGCAAAACCCTGAAAGCCGTCCCCAATGGCTGAGATCGTCATCCTCCAAGGCGCTCAGAGCGACCTCATCAAGATCACCATCCGTCACGGAGACCGTTTCGATTCCTCCCTCGACCGAGCCTTCCGTCACTTGATGCTCTTTCCCGAAAGTGCTCCTCAATATTCCAGCGAACCTCCCATTCATCGAATCCTCATCCCCGAAAGCCACCTCGGGGCCTTCTATTCGATATCGGGAAGTCGGGTTCTCGTTCTTGCTGTCCTCGACCTCCGCCAAGATCCGGAAAAAATCGAAGACCGCCTCTCAAATCGATAAACCTGCCTTCTCCGCCACCACCGGCGCCCAAATCCCCATCGACGGCGGCAACGACCGCGTGATCCAGGCCCTTGGAATTCCATTCCGGTTATTGCTGCGGCGCAAATTACTGCCACCATCTCCTCACCTTTTGGACAAGCTCCTCGGACGTGTGTCCATCTTCGTCGATTGATACTGCCTTGAGCCACAATACATGCATCCGAGATAAGGCAGAAAAAGGAAATTTGAGATCGAATTCCTGCACCGCTTAAGGCAACCCTGACCCATGATTTCGATGCCCCCTGCGGATGAATTTGACCAAGGCCCCATTCCTCCCGCTCTTCCCGAAAAACTCATGAAGGAGCTCTTCTCCCTGGCGGGCTGGTTTTTGCAAGCCGAGCCGTGGCGGAAAATGTATGACTCCCATACAATCGTCATTGTCGATCCCGAGACCGGCGACCGCCAACTCGCGGTTGTCATGGGGAATGCCGGCACCCTCTTCGCAATCCACCTCTATCAACCGGAAGAAGGGACCCGTTGGTATTCCAATATGCACCTCGGCGGCGAGTCTCCCCTGGCGTTGCACAACGCCCAGTTCGACCACCGCTATCTTGAAATCCAGTGGAGCGATGGCTCCGAACTCGATGAGCATGACGAAGTTCTCGATGATTGCTTCGCTCCTGACGACTGGTTCGACGAAGAAGATCTCGATACCCTCAGCGCGGTCACTTTTCGCGCCACCATTCCGGGCTGTCCGCCCTGGCACCCGGATGAACAAAGCGCCCTCCGCATTGCCGACACCCTCCGACTCGTCCGCCGATATTATGAAGATCACTTCGACGAATATGAGTGGGCTTACTTCACCCTCGACGAGGACGACCACAACGTCGATCTCCCCACCTTCATCCTTCCCAAAGGAGCGCGTCGAGATGACCCGAAGGCCTGGACCTTCGCGATGGAGAATTTCCAAGCTCCCGGCCCCAAGGAACTACCACAAGTTCTCCCCGACGACCTCTTCGTAGCCCGGCTGGAATCGCTCAAGGTAAGACCGAATACCACCTGGGAACTCGGTGCCATTTTTTCACCCAAACCCATCATCGCAGACGACCGCCCCGTCTATCCCACCGTGGCCTTCATCGGAGTCCATGAAACATCGCGGGCAGAAGGGAATGAGTTGCTTTCAGCCCTCAAGCCACGCGAACAGCTCTTGCGGAGTTCCTTGGCAAAGGCGGTCGAAGCGGTGGGTTATCTTCCGGCGGAAATCATGGTCGGCAGCCCCATCGCTGAATTGGCCCTCGCCGATCTGGCCAAGGCAAAAGGCATCAAGATAACCGGAGACCAAGCCATGCCTCTCTTCGATGACATTGCCAACAGTCTCATGCAATCCCCTCTCTTTCTCCTCGACGGTGAAGACTCACCTCTCGCCGATATCGCACCGGAGGAGGTTCAGCGGATCAATCAACTCATGCGCGAGATGCCGGAAGGTGACTCGCCGAAAGAAGCGGCCGCCTTTATCGAAAAACTAAGCGCTCTTCCCGGGGGCGAAAAAGTCATGGAAGCCTTCCTCAAGGACATGGGCGCGCTGGAAGATCCTAAAAAAACTGAAGAATCTGACGGACCAAAGAACGCCCCTGACTATCGCCAGCCCAAAAGCAAAACCCGCATGGTCTTCCGCGTCGATCTCGTCGGCGCCAAGCCCCCGATCTGGCGGCGCATCTCCGTGCCGGATGATGCCACCTTCTTCGACCTCCACCTCGCCATGCAAGCGGTCTTCGGCTGGTCCGGATTCCACATTCACGCCTTCGAAGTCCGGGGTTCGGGAAGGCGCCCTGAACTCACCCTCGACTGGAAAGGCGAAGAAGGAGAGGTCCTCTCCTTCATGACAGGGCAACGCGCCAAGGAATACGAAATCCAAATTGGCGAGTTTTTCCATCACAACAAACTTGAGTCGCTCAACTACGTTTACGACTTCGGCGATTACTGGGATCACAAAATCAAGTTTGAGAAATCGATCACCTCGGACTCTCCCGCAGTTCCCATATTAGAAGTCATCAAAGGGAAAGGCTCCCTCATGGTCGAGGACTGCGGCGGCATCCATGGCCTCATGGCGCTCATCGAGGGCGATCACCCAAAGGCGGAAAAGATGGACCCACAACAATTCGCCGACCTCCAAGCCGGCACCTTTGACCCAAAGCAAGTTTACCCGCGTGACCCCATCACCGAAATCGAGCTGATGGAGGAACTGAACGATTTCTAATTCACACTCAGTTCTCGTTCTCGACTTCCTCCGCCAAGCCCGATGGCACCAGCAGGAAATCCGGGAGGTCAACATGAGCGGTGCTGGGCGCCATCATCTCGATAGACCGGATGAGGTAGGGGCAATTACGGACTGGCTGAAAACCCAGTTTGGAAAAGTAGCGAGTCAGCTTTTGAATGCCCTCTTCATTAGAAGGCACGCCTGCTTCGAGGAGGTAGGGCTTGATAACGGCGAGGCTACAACCAGATTGCCAATGGCGGAGGAGGCGCTGGATGATACGGAGTCCCAAGCCCTGCCGCCTCGCCCAGGGATACAGCTCCATTCGCTCGATGCTAAAAATGTCAGAGTAGGAATTGGCGAGATCGAAGATCTCAAGAACCGGGGCCGAAAAATCGATGTTCGGGGATTCCCAGTCATAAAGATCACCCAAGTCGGTCATCGCTTGATCGTAGTCAAAAAGTTCGGCAAGAGGAATCGTCTCGTCCATCGCCACGCTGAGGCGGACGATTCGGAGGTGGACCTCACCAGCCTCGATTTCATAGTAATTTTCGTATGAACCCTTGGGAGCCCATTCGCCGAAGACCTTGAAGGTGAGATCGAGAATATATTCCTCGGCCTCATCGGCAGACTCGTAAAAATCATGCCTGAGCTCGGTGCGCAAAGAAATGGAGGCTTCCCGGCTTTGCGGGTCGTCGAGGGGGTGGTGATCTTTCATTTTTATTTAGGAAGTGTTAGCTCAGAGATTTCGCAAGATTCTCTACAATTTCGGAGTCAGGGTCAGTGAGGAATTTAACCGTGAGTTCCGCTTCTGCAAGGAGATGGGCGTAGGCGGGGTCGTGGAGTTCTTCTGCTTTTTTCGGGGCGTGGCTGCCTTCCTTGATCGCGCGCATTTGCGCTTTGCCAAGAAGGGCGGCAGCGAGAGCTGGGATCGCTTCTTCCCAGAGATCGGCGGGGAGAAGGAGGGAGACTGTTTTGAGCTTTTTGGCAAGATCTGCTTCGAGCTCTTCAAGACGCTTTTGATCTTCCTCGGAGAGTTCGTTCTTCGGAGCGGATTCTGTTTTTCCGAGGAGGTTGCGGCGGGCGCGAACTTTGGTTTGGACGAGGCCGAGGCGCTGAAATTTTTCAAGGGCAGCTGCTTGTGACTCGTCGAGGATGAGGAGGCGTTGCTCAATTTCGCCGGTCGAGGCCTCACTGAGATAAGGCATCGCTTCCTTAAGTTGGGCCATAATTCCCTCTCTGGTTTTCGGAGTGTCTTTCTGAAGTACGAGAACAATCTTAGGTGGGGCCTCGGTGTCGGTGATAAATTGTTCCTCACAGGAAATGAGCTTGTCCTTGAGGGTAGCTTTGAGAGCAACGGCGAAGTCGGCACCGGGGTCTTTGGAGACCTTTTTGCGACCGGGGAATTTTTTGATGACGGTGTTTTCTCCGGTCATGAGGGTTTGCTGAAGGCGGGTGAGGAAGGACTGACCACCGCGCTTCAGTTTGACTTCGCTAAGCTTGCCGAGGCCGTCGAGGACGCCATCGGAAAGCCCCTGCTTCAGGGCGAGCGTTTCGAGCATACCGTGCTCGATGGTTTGGCGGGCGATGAGGTTGATGACAGTGACCGGGCGGCTTTGCCCCTTCCGCCAAGCACGCGCGATTCGCTGTTCAAGCTTGGCGGGATTCCAAGGAAGATCGACATTGATGACGACACTGGCATTTTGCAGGTTGAGGCCGGAGCCGCCGGACTCGGTGCAGAGGAAAATACGGCAATCGGGGTCTTGCTTGAAAGCCGTAATCTCCTTACGTCGCTTTGTCTGCGGGACGCTCCCGGTGTGCCACGCGAAGCCGATTTTTTGTGATTCAAGGTGGTCGCGAATCAGGGTGAGCATGCCGATCCACTCGGAGAAGACGATGATCTTGGTGTCGGGATCGGCGAGGGCGGTGTCGAAGATTTCCACCAATTCATCGAGCTTCGGAGAGACGCGGGTTTCCCTATCGAGGATGAACTGGGTGTCGCAAAGCATGCGCATTTTCCCGAGCAGGACCATGAGGAACTCGTGCTCTTCTTTGCGGAGGGCCCGCTTTTTTGCACGAGCGAGAAGTTGGGAGACTTGTTGCGCGTTTTCATCGTGCTCCCTCCGTTGGCCTTCGGTGAGTTCGACGAAGCGGATCTCATCGGTGCGCTCGGGAAGCTCGGTCTCGACGTCATACTTGCGACGACGGAGCATGACGGGCTGGAGTTTTTCGCGCATTTTGTCGAGGTTGCGATAGCCCTCCGGCTTGCCCGTTTCATCGAAGGTATAGTGGTCGCGATTGAAGCGGAAAAGCGGACCAAAGACGGCGGGATTGAGGAACTCGGTGATGGAATAGATTTCATCGATTCGGTTCTCGATGGGCGTCCCGGTGAGGACGAAGGCATAGCGGCTTTCAAGGCGCTTGATAGCGCGAGCGGTCTTGGAAGCCCAGTTTTTGATGCGCTGGGCTTCATCAAGAATCACGATGTCAGCGGCGAAGGCAGCATTGATATCGAGGGCATCGCTGCGGACTTGTTCGTAGTTGACGATGGTGAAGAAAGCGGAGGGATTTTGATAGATCGCGACACGTTGTTGACGGGAGCCGTAGACGACTTCGCACGGGAGTTCGGTGAATTTTTCAATCTGCTCTTCCCACTCGGTTTTGAGGGAGGCGGGAGTGACAACGAGGCAGCGGGTGGCCTTCCCCATGCGATGCAGGAGGGCGGCGGCGGCGATGCCTTGCGGAGTTTTTCCGAGGCCCATTTCATCGGCCACCATGGCGCGTTCACCGAAGGCGAGGTGGAGCATGCCTTCCCGCTGGTAGGGAAAGAGTGGAAGCTTGGTTTCGTGCGGAGGATACTCGCCAGACTGCACGCGCTGCTCGTAGTCGCGCCGGAGCTGGAGGGCTTCTCGTTCGCGAGCACGCGATTCGAGGAAGGGCACCACGGATTGGCAGACACGGAAATTCGCGTCCTCAATTTCACCGGCCTTGGCGAGGACTTTGAGGGGATCTTTGGCGGGCTTAAGGAGACCCTTTTTGTCGAAGTTCAAGCGAAAGCCACGCGGTAAATCCGCGTTGGCAGGAATGACGAGACGGAGGGTCTTGGTGGCCGTGTCCTCGACGAGATCGCAACGTCCGCTACCGCCCTTGAGGGCTTTTTTGTAAAGGCCGGGGAAGCGTTTCTGGAGATGAAAGAGCACCGCCTCGGTGTGCTTGCAGGTGCCGAGTCCATTGTGAGAGAAATCGGGCGAGGTCGAGTGAAAATCGCGGCCCGCAAGTTCGCGGATTTCGACATAGTAAGTGAGTTCACTCTCGGGCGAGGTGACTTCGAAGGTGGAGAAAATACGATGCTTCGGAGTGAGATTCCGAATGGCTGGAGGCTGCTCCAGCGCACGAAGCTGGCGACGGGCGATCTCCTGCTCGTCCGTCGACCGCCAATCTTGCATTGCGGGGAGCGACTTTTTCAAATCGCGTATCTTTTGCTCCAATTCGGTGAGTGGTTTTTTGCTCTTACGTACCGTCTTTACCATGGGGGAAAGCTAGGAAGCAAAAGATCACTTGAGAAGAGATCTTTTCGGTTACATTCGGGGCAGATGGATCTTTCTCCGAAATCCTCTCATCGACGACGATGAAGCCGACCGCTACCATAAAGGGGCCATGACCCTCCAAACTTTTAAATCACGCCTCGTAAAGCTCAGCGCCACGTTGCTCCTCCTGCCCTGCGTCAGTCCTCTGGGTGCGGAATCACTCGCACCCCTCGACGGTGCCGAAGGGAGAGTTTTAAAAGTCGACCCCGAAGCCCAAACTTTCGAGTTTTTGAAGGCCACGGAATATGATCCGAAGACCGACATCGGAAGATCCCGCTTCACGGTCCACTGGGAGGACGACGCCAAAATCATCCATCGGCAGGAGCTGAAATCCTTCGATCAAATCACCGCCAAGGTCCTCGCCGAATTCCGGGGGATCAACGATACGGAAAGCAAGGCCCTACAGGCAGGCGAGCCCTTTACCTCACGCATTGTAACCCTTTATCCCGGCGCCAAGGCCAGCCAGCCAACCGGTCTATCGCCGGACAACAAAGCGATCATCGGCTGGTTCACGCCAGACCGCGAAAAAAAGACCCGTGGGGGCCGCATTAAAATCGGAGGCAAGCAAGTCCCCGTCGCCTTGCGGAAACGCTTCTGGCGGATCTACCAAGAGGAGGAAGTCAGCACGCAAAACCTTGCGAAAGGATTCTGGCGGACAAAGATAAACGGAGTGGAGAAAAACGGCAAATTTCTTGCCACCCGCCTTGACCTTACCGCGGTCGACGATCCGCGTAAAACGGATCACCCCAGGCTCCCGCGCGTTCTCGTGATCGGAGATTCTATCAGCATGAATTACCATGAATCAGCCAAAGCCGCACTGAAGGGAATCGCCAATTACCACCGCAATTACGGGAACTCTTTTGCAAGTCGGCACGGCGTCCTCAACGCGGAACTGTGGCTCGGTAACTATGAAGAAAAAGGCTTTCACTGGGACGTCATTCAATTCAATCACGGACTTCACGATCTCAAACAAACCTACGACAAGGAGAGCGACAGCTTCGGTGCCTACGCCACTCCCCTCGCCAAATATAAGGCAAACCTCGAAGAACAAATCGGTATTCTTAAGAAGACCGGAGCCACCCTCATCTGGTGCCAAACCACTCCCGTGCAAAGCGACACCAAGAGTAAGTATGCACGACGCGAGGGTGCCGCCAAAGTCTTCAACCAAGCCGCCTTGGAGGTGATGAGCAAGCACCCCGATATTATCATCAACGACCTACACGGGCTCGTCTCCGACGCACCTGAATTCAAAAGTTGGTGGAAGACCACCAATGTTCATTTCTACCAAAAAACGGAGCAAAAAACCCTCGGAGAGGCGGTCGCTCGTTCAGTCAAAAAAGCTCTCGCAGAACGAGCCAAATAAGAGGCCGTATCTTTTTCTGGTTCAATCGTGATCTCTAAAGGCATTTGATCAACTTGATTAGCCTCTATCCGAAACGAATTTCTTTCGAGGGATTCAGAGTAATTCCCAGATGCGTCAGGCGTCACATAAACTGTTTCCTGGCGTGGCACGATCATCCGAAGGAACACCACACTCATGATTACTCCATAGAAAATTGCCCCTATCAGATTTTTCCAGCTCACCCGTCGCAAAGACTACCAAGACTTCGCTGGATTGGCAAAGCTGGACTTACTTCGCACAGGTCCGAAATCCGGTGAAGGCATCCGTTCTTCCCGGGAGATAAGCCTGCCGATAGCTCCCACGGATCAAGCTGGAGCAGGTCGCGCACGACCCGCCCTTGGTGACCCGGTGGTCACCAAATTGCAGGACCGACATGTAGTGATACATATCGATCTCGAATCCGGCGTAGGGTAGGAATTGATTGCTCGTCCACTCCCACGCCGTGCCAATCATTTGCAGGCAACCCACAGGACTGGCGCTCTCACCGAAGGCATCGACCGGAGCCTTCCCAAAAAAGGTTCCATCCATATCCACCCCCGCCGAATCCATTGCCTCCCCCCAAGGATAGGTGCGCGCTCCCGGCCCACGTGCCGCCGCTTCCCATTCCTGCTCGGTGGGTAATCGACGCCCCGCCCATCGGCAAAAAGCTTCTGCTTCCCAGACACTGACATGCAAGACGGCGGCATCGAGCGGGAGGTCTTCCCATTGATCAAACTTCCGATGCTGCCATCCACCATCACTGCCCAGCCGCCAATATTTCGGATTCTCGCGCTTCCCTCCCTCACCTTCCAGGAGCCAACACCTCCCGCCAAAATCCCATAGGGCTTCATTCTCGTAACCACCGTCTTCGAGAAATTCGAGAAACTCCTGGTTGCTCACTAACGTCTTGGAAATCGAGAAAGGATCCACGGTCACTCGATGACCCGGCCGCTCGTTATCAAAACTAAATTCGCCCCACTCAAGCGGCGGCATTCCCATAAAAAATTCGCCGCCCTTCACACGTGCATCGCCCGATACCCCCGAGCCTTGCGGAACCTCGACATCCAAAGTCGCAAACGACGGAGCGGGATACCCTAAGGTCTGCCTCGCCCACACAAGAGACTCAATATGCATCTGCTGGTGATGAATCACGTAACGCATGAGATAGGCTTCCTTATCATCCAACTCCCTCCCTCCGAATTTTTCACGAACCTCATTAAGCACTCCCCGGTAGTAATCAAACATCGTCGCCTTATCCGGCACCACCCCACACCGCCAGCGATGCTTGTGGGAAATCTCGAACGAGTCCCAAATATCGTCATACCCGGGCATCCGGGCCTCCGTCTCTCCGAACTTACGGAGCAAGAAAAATTCGTAAAAGAAGGCCGAATGGCCCAGCTCCCAGATCGGAGGATTGACTCCCGGAGAGTAGGGCACCGCAAGCTGCGAGTCATCAAGATCGTCGAGCAATGCCCGGGACTTCCGATCCACCGCATCCAGCTCCGCCATTATCTCTTTTGCCGTATTCATGATCCTTCTGCCTGGTTGTAAGCTAACACTCATTCAAAAATCCACCACTCTCAATCAGTTGGAACGATTCGGGAAAAAACTGGAATTTTTTCAGGGAAAGAGAACTCTCAAAGGGAAGTCAGAAAGCTCCCCGGAGCAATGACAGATCTTGATCGATGAAACCCTCCGATAATCCCTTCGCCCTCATCCATCCGCAGACTCTCATCAAGCGTCTGGCCCAAGAAGAGTTTCCCAAAACCCCCATCATTCTCGAAGCCCACTTCTCCTCCGTCGATCACCCGCTTGACCCCGAGATGCCGGTCTTCCAGCATCTCCCCGGAGCGATCCAAATCCACCCATCTTATCTCGAGTCCGGGATAAATCGCAGCAATTACTACCCCTTCTACGATCATCCCAACGAGGCCAATGTCATGCCCGCAGCCGAGCTTCAGCAGGCTCTGGAAAGCCTCGGGATCACCCCCGCCTCGGAGGTCGTCGTCTACGGAAGCGACCCCGATGGCGTCATGGCCGCCGCGCGCCTTTGCTGGGGCTTGATCTATGCCGGGGTCCGCCAAGTCCGCCTCCTCGATGGTGGCATCGACACTTGGCTCGCTCACGGAGGACAAACTTGCCTCACCATCAAAAGCGTCTGGAACGTCCATCGCCCTGGTCAGCAAAACTACAAATGGTCCCTTCAGCCCGAATATCTCACCACGATGGACGAAGTCAAAAAATTCGTAACCGGGGATCCTTTTCACCAAGTCGGCAAGCTCATCGACGTCCGCACCGCAGCCGAGTGGCATGGGACCTCTGCGAAAAAATACACCTTTTTCTCAAAAACAGGTCACATCCCCAGGGCGATCCATCAAGGCGACTGGGACAACCTCTTGGATGGAAGCTCAAAGAGCCTCGCCCCACACCTCGAAATCGTAGCCGCTCGCTGGAGAACACAAGGCATCATCGACGACGAAGTCGAAGCCGGAATCACTCCCCTCACCTTCTACTGCGGCACCGGTTGGCGATCGAGCATCGCCTTCCTCGTCGCACATCTCCTCGGCCTCAGTGCGCGGAACTTCGAAAGCGGATTCTACGGCTGGTCGCATCATCCGGAGCATCCTATCGGTCGCTCGCTGAAGGCGGGGGTGGAGCAGGCAGACCTCCTTGCAAAGCAGCCTTGAGACACCCTTCCAGAGCAAAATCTATCGTGTTCTCTCGCCGAATTCCCCGATGGAAAAGAAAATCCGCTATCCTCTCAACGCGCTCGCAAATAAGCGGGGCAATCGTAGCACACTTGGATCGGCATAGAGACGGCAGAGCTTTTGCGCCACGGCCTCAGGGCATCGATGGGTTGAAAACCAAACCGGCTTGGGCCTGAGATTGAGGGGAGCCCGGACGATCGTTTTTTCGGGCTTTCGGAGGAGATAGGTATTGTGGACCAACCCGATGCCGCTTTGCACGTCGGCCAATGTAGCCCCGGGGAATCCCCCCCACGGTGGTGACATCAGACCGAAGGCAATGCCGGGCCATTGATTGAGACCAATCGTTCCAAAGCGGAGCGTTCGTAAAAGCTGATCAAACTCCTCGGCATATTGCTTCTCCCATTCCAGAGCCACCGTGATCCCCGCCGCGAGAGTTCCGACCAATTGATCGTTCATGAAACTGGCCGCACGCTCAGCGAATTCGACCTCTGACTCCGCTTCGAGCATGGTCTCACCCACCACGCAAACGAACGATTCCTCCTGAAAGAGATGAGGCTCGTCTTCGAGGGAAACATTCCTTCGAAGAATCCACGGGAAATGACCATTGGGATAGTCCTCGGATGATTGTCCGGAAAAGCGGGCAAATCGTTCCGCTGCTCCGGGGTAGTAGGCGTAACGAGGCGGCGTTGCATCCAAGATGGACTGCAGCAACTCAAGAAATTCCTCTCGCTGTGGCCACCCATCCCAAGTAACAATCATCTTGGTGGCGATACAGTTGAAAGAGGCATTGTTGGCAATCGATGCCGCCAAACTTTCAGCCTGAGCGTGCAGTTGGGAACTGGAATATTTCCCGGGAAGAATCAGCCATGGCGTCACATTGCCCAGCTCACTCGTGACTGGCTTTTTCACGAGGGGTCGCTGACTGGCTTTCCGCTCGTCCCGCTCGTCCGGATCACGGCCCCACACGATGGCGTCATGACTTGCCGCAGCCCCGGTGATATGGATGGAATCAACAGCCTCGTGGTGGACCGCATGGTCGCCTTGTTCGATCCCGCCATAGATAAAACGAAGCCAGTTTTTTTGAACCAACGGCTGCAGGATTTTCTCAAGAATAGGGCCAAGATAATCGTTCACCGGATTCATCTTCAAGAGCACAACATGGTCCTCTTGAAAAATCTTAGTGAGAGCATCAGTCACCGGAATCGAAGAAACGTTGCCCGCTCCTAAAACAAGTTCGACATGGGGAGAGGAAGGAATCAATTCACAAAAGAGATCATCCCGCGTGACACTTTCATCGAGCCAAGTCTCTGCCGTCAGCCCTCGGAAGATGAGCGAATCGAAAAGGAGCCTCGAAGGAAAAACCGGAACCCGCAATTGTCCGAAAACCACCTTGGGCTCCTTCGGGAGCTTGGGCTTTCCTGTTTTTTTTAGATCTTCAAGAGTCCCAATGACAAGATGGAGAAATCGCATGGTCGTCATCGGGCCGGTGAGGAGATCTTCGGCCCGCCCGGCAGCGGTGTCCCCGGATCGTTTTGCAGAGCACCCCTTCTCCACCCATGCGGGAAAAAGTTCGCCGATATTTTTCAAACACCCCTTTGCCAACTGAATGCGTTCCGAGAGACTGCTCTCACATAGTTCAGGAGCGCCCTCGCACAATTGCCTCAGAGATCGATCGATCTCGTCCAAAGGCGTAGGAAGCTGGGCGGAAGAATTGTTCATCATAACAAGTAAGTTCTCACTCTTCTTTGGGCAAACTCTCGATCCATTCACGAATCAACTCCACCCCTTCCGTGTGCACAAGTCGGCGACCACTGCTCGGCATCGCGATCCCAAGTTGATCGGACTCTATTCGAAACACCAAAATGGACTCATCTGGCTTTCCCGGAACAATATCGAACTTCCGCCCACCGGCAGCCTGTCCGGCCGCAACCGGGCTCTTCCAAACGCCGGCCTTTGTGAGGTCCTTTTGATCCCATCGCAAATCCAGACCAGTCGTCCGGGCGCTCCCAGTCGGACGATGGCAATGGGCACAATTGACGTCCAGCCAGGCCCGGGCCCGCTCTGACAGCGAACCCGACGATTCATCATCAAACACCGGAAACGACTCTAGATTTTCGTGTCCAGGAACACCTTCGAGGAGGTTCCCGTTCGTCATCAACTCCAATTGATTGATCTCAGATCCGGGTGCCTTGCGATTCATGTTCCGCAGGGTCGGCCCAATCGGCACGAAGCGACTATTCTGACTGTGACAGCTGATGCACTGATTGGCATTAGGCACCTGATAGCGGACCTTGCGCATCTCTCCGTCAAAGTGTTTCCAATTTACCTCCATCTCACTTCCGCCCAAGGCAAGCTTGGCATCGGTCTGCTCCTTGTTCCAGAGATAGGACGCTCCATACCATCCTGATTCACGACGAAGCTCAATGCGCGTCTCGATCAGACGTTCCCCCTTCTTCAGGTCGGTCATATCGTGGGGATAGGAAAAGGTTTTTGCGATCACCGTGCCGACCGGAAAATTTAAAACGCCTCCCCCGGTTGCCTTCGCCTTCTTACCAGACGGCATTTTAATGAAGCGCCGCTTCTCCGCATAATCCGTAAAGAGCTGCGTGTTGAGATCATACCAAAACACTCCCTCCGCAGGCTGCTGGAGTTTCAAGTCCCCCTTAAACAGCCCGTAGCCTGACAGTTGGTCGGGAAGCGAACGATAAACCCGCACCGCACTGTTCTTGCTGGATCCCGGCGGGGAATGAGGACGGAGTTTGACTGCAGGTAGTCGAGGAATCTTTGCCGACACGTTCGAGAGGTCATCGTCATAGGAGTAGCCCCCAGCGACCACATTCTTCAAGTCCAGATCGGCCAGCTTAAAATTCACATAAGTCGCTTCTCCATTATCAACAACAGAGAGACTTTCCACTTTCGAATCCGGCACCACCGCTCCATCCCAAAGAATATCGGGGAGACTTTTTCCAAAAAACCTGCTTAACATCTTGGCCAGAGTTCCCATCGGGTTTTGCCCACCTTCTGTGATCTTGTTATCGTGAATTGAGATTAACTCAGGAATGGGATCATACGATTTATCGCTGATTCGCTTCTCCACGGCGAGATAGCTCAAAATCAAAATGCTGCCCGTTTCGTTTCCTTTGATCTCGTTCTCAAACACCTCCACCGAATCCGTCGCCATGATCATCACGCCTGTTCCCGATGGAACCGAGGCAACAATCGATCCTGGATCGGCAAAGTTGACGTGATTATTCAAGGTAATCTTATTTTGGTAAACGCGGACATCTCGCCCAGCCTTGACCTGCAACCCGGGCAAATCAAACACCAGAATCCCTCCCGTATTATTAGTCGCAACGTTTTCATAAACATCCGCTCCCACCGTGTTTTCAATTTCGATCCCCGCCACGTTCCGTTCGGCGCGACACCCTCGGACGACGACTCCATGGCATTGGCCGACATACAGCCCCGCATCCGACGCCCCATAGGATCGACAATTCTCCAACAAAACATTCTGACACTGAACCGGATAGAGACCATAGGCCCCGTTGGAAGCCTTCGGAGGCCCGGTCCACTCGGTCCTGACATCGCGAAAGGTAACGTTACGAGCCCCGAGGACCTTGATGGCATTCCCCACCGTATCTTCGACCGCTAGTCCTTCGATCACGAAGTTATCTCCCGTCGCCTCGATCCCCTGCCCTCCCCCGGTCTGCCCTTTGAAGCTCAGGATCGTCTTATCAGATCCCTTCCCGCGGATCGTAATATTGCTCGCAGAGACATCGAGTTGATTCTTAAGAACGTAACGTCCTTCCTGAAGTTCAATGACATCCCCCGGCACCGCTTCAATCAATCGTTCCTGCAATCGAAACTGAACATCCCCCCCGGGAGGGATGAGGTAGGTCGCCGCCGCTATCGCTTCATCATCTTGAGGCTCTTGCGAAAATGAAGGAGAGCCAATGACAAGACACCCTGCGATCACAAGAAGGCGCCCTACCTTGCCCACCTTTGATATCGGCCACTGATCTTCTCTTTGCTTCATTGTTAAAAAAAACCTACCCAACTCCTAACTGCGGGGCAATCGGTATCTCTCCCTTCATGAGGAAACCTTGATGAGTGCTCATTCCCTAAAGTTGCTTCTTCATTTGCCCCACCGGAGGGCGTAGAGTCTCCCCTCCAAGATCCATGAAGCCCTATCTCTTTATCTCGATCAGCCTGTCTTTGCTTCTTCCTCTCAGCGCCGAGAAGCCCGATCCTAAATCTCTCGAATTCTCCAAATGGACTCCTGACTTTCAGGTCCCCGATCCAGTGGCCATTTCCTTCGATGAAAAAGGCCGTGCCTACGTGACACAAACACAGCGCCGCAAAGCCAACGACCTCGATATCCGCAACAACCGCGACTGGATCCCGAACGATCTCAGCTTTCAATCACCCGACGACAAACGCGCCTTCTATCTCAAAACATTCACGCCCGAAAACAGCGAGGCCAACAAAAAACGGGTGCAGGACCTCAATAAAGACGGGATTCACGACCTCGCCGACTTGCAGGTTCTCAGCGAGCGTATCCACCTCATCGAAGACACCGATGGCGATGGCTTCGCCGATAAGACTTCTGTCTACGCCGATGGCTTCAACAATGAAATCGCCGGCATCGCCGCCGGAGTTCTCCATCATGATGGCGACGTCTACACCACCATCGTCCCCGATGTCTGGAAGCTCCGCGACACCAACGACGACGGCAAAGCAGACACCCGCGAGTCCATCGCTTACGGATTCGGAACCCACCTCGCCTACGCCGGCCACGACATGCACGGCCTCACCGTCGGCCCGGATGGCCGCATCTACTGGACCATTGGAGACAAAGGCGTAGGCGTAAAATCAAAGGAGGGCCGCCACTTCAAATACCCAAACCAAGGAGCCCTCCTCCGCTGCGATCCCGATGGAAGCAACTTCGAGGTCTACGCCCGCGGACTCCGCAATATCCAGGAAATCGCCTTCGACCAATTCGGCAACATCTTCGGCATCGACAACGACTCAGACCGCCCTGGCGAGAAGGAGCGCTTCATCTACATCGTCCAACACATGGACGCCGGTTGGCGCTCCAATTGGCAATATCGCAAGGGAGAGTTCAATCCATGGATGGATGAAAACCTCAGCATCCCTTGGCAAAAAAACCAACCCGCCTACGTCCTCCCGCCCATATCACTCTACAACAACGGCCCCGCTGGCTTAGCCTTCAATCCCGGAACTGCCTTGAACAAGGAATGGCAAAACTTCCTCTTCCACACCAGCGCCCCCAACGGCCAGCAATGGGCCTTCCAAGTCGAACAAAACGGAGCCTCCTACAAGATGGTCAATGACATGCAAATCGGCAACGGCGTCCCCATCGTCGGCATCAACTTCGGCCCCGATGGCGCCCTCTACGGAGTCGATTGGGGCGGCGGCTATCCCCTCAATGAAAAAGGTGCCGTTTGGAAATGGGACGTCGCGAAAAAACACCCACTCCGCCAATCAACCGCCAAACTCCTGAAGTCCGATTTCTCAAAAAACAAGATCCCCGATCTCATCAAAAAGCTCAACCACCCTGACCAACGGGTTCGCCTCAAAGCGCAATTTGAACTGGTAAAGCGTGGGGCCAGAACCGAGCTGAAAGAAGCCGCAAAAGAAGGGCCTCAAATCTCACGGATTCACGCGATCTGGGGATTGGCTCAATTCGCCCGAACAACAAAAGAGATTCATTACGATCTTCTAGATCTCACCAAGGACAAAGATCCGGAAATCCGCGCTCAAGCCGCAAAAATGTATGGTGAGATCATCTTCTCGGATCTCACTCTCAATCAGGCACCAGAGCCCGACCATGATCCATTTTCCTACGACGAAATCGAAAGACTCCTCAATGATCACTCCGACCGAGTCAAATTCCACGCCGCCATCGCCCTTGGAAACCTCGGAGGTTCTGGAAGCCAAAATGCCATCCTCAAAATGGCCCACGCCATCAAAGACGAGAGCAACACCTACCTCCGCCACGCCGCCATCGTGGGCCTCACGGGATGCGCCTCCTCGGAATTCCTCGCCGACCTTGCAGACGACGAATCAGAGTTCATCCAAAAGATCGCCGTCGTCGCCCTGAGACGTCGCGCTGAGCCCGAAGTACGACGTTTTCTCAAGTCATCCTTCGCGCAAGTCGCTACCGAGGCAGCCCGCGCCATTCACGACGATTGGACCATTCCTAACGCCATACCCGACCTGGCTAATGCACTTCATAGAATGATATGGGTCGAGAACGAGTCCTTCATCCTCCGTGCCATCAATGCCAACTTCCGCCTCGGAACGGCGGACCACGCCCGCCGGGTTGCTCACTTCGCCTCCCGCGATAATGTCCCAGAAAAACTCCGCAGCGAAGCTCTCGACGCACTTGCCAAATGGACCGAGCCCGACCCGCTCGACCGTGTCGTCGGCCGGGCCCGACCGCTTGGAAAACGGCACCCCTCCATTGCGAGGGAAGCCGTTTCCAACCACCTCGGGTTTCTTCTCTCTGATCCAAACCAAACCATCCAAAGCCAGGCCATGAACCTTGCCCGCAACTTGAAGATCGAGATCTCCGGCGATTTCTTCGTCGCCCTTGCCGGAAACGGTAACTCAGAACCAAAGCTTCGCATCGAAGCCCTCCGCGGACTCTCTTCTCAAAAGCACCCCAAGCTCAACAGCCTCCTCACCACCGCCCTCACCGCTCCACAAGTTGAAGTCCGCATCGTGGCCCTCCAACTCTTAGCGAAGTCCGACTCACAAGCCGCCCTCAACGCGGTTATCTCACTTCTTAAGAAGACGGAGGCACCCACCAGAGAGAAACAAGCAGCCATCTCCCTCCTCTCAGGAGATCTCGCTTCACCCAATGGAGACGCCCTTCTCAAATCCCAACTCACAGATTTCGAAACTTTGCCGACAGCCTTAAAACTCGACCTCATCGATGCCGCCAAACTTCGCAAACTTGCCGCCCCCGCTGCCGACTTCTCACACACCCTCGAAGGCGGTGACCGCGCCCGAGGCGAAGACCTCTTCAACAACCACCTCGCCGCCCAATGCATCCGCTGCCACAAGGTCAAAGACGGCAAAGGAAGCGACATCGGCCCCAACCTCAAAGACATCGGCAAACAAACCCGCACTCATCTCCTTGAGTCCATCGTCGAACCCCAAAAAATTATCACCGATGGTTTCGGTGCCATTTCACTCACCCTCAAAAACGGAAAATCCGTCGCCGGAACTTTCAGTAAGGAGAAGAAAGGCCTCATTGAAATTCGTGACGCTGAGGGAAAAATCACCAAAATCAAATCAGCCGAAGTCAAAGACCGAAGCCCCCTCATTTCCACCATGCCACCGATAGGCCAGATCCTCACCAAGCGCGAAATCCGTGATCTCATCGAGTATCTCTCATCTGTGCAGGCCAAAACCTAAGGTAGATTTTCAAGAGTGTCGAAAGGGCTATTAGAATTTTACTGGATCACTAAGAGAACTGGTGAGGATGACGGGTTTCGCGCCAAATTTCATTCCTTATGCCAAGCCCAGCAATCGCCCAAGCATGATGCCGGTGGCCACCGATCCCTTCGAAGAAAACGAACTCTCCAAAGAAAGCCCAAACCTCCTTAGAGAAATGTCCCGCGCCTTTGCCAAGATCGACCACAGCTGCCAACTCAGCCGAGACGGGAAAGCTTACCGCTTCTAAAAAAATCTCCTTCGGTATCAAGAAAGCCCTCTCCATTCTCCCTACCCCTCCTTAGGCCTATCCTTCTTGGAGACGCTTGCGACAACTTGGCAATGAGGGAGCGCCTGCCCCTGATACAAAGACCTCTTGCATATTCATTTGACCGATCGGCATTGTCGTGCAATTTAATGCACAACGTTATGAAGAATTTTCTGATCACCTTCTTTCTCCTCCTCCCTCTTTTCGGTGAAAAAGTCACACTCCAGCACGATGGCAGAGAAGCGACCTTGCTCGTCGCAGGCCAGCCTTACCAAGTTCACGGAGTGGGCGGTGGCGGAAGTCTCGAGACCTTAAAAAAGAGCGGAGGCAACGCCATCCGCACCTGGGGAATTGATGAAAAGACCCAAGCCATTCTCGATGACGCCCACGCCCAGGGTATCAAAGTGGCCCTTGGATTCTGGCTCGGCCACGAGCGCCACGGCTTCAGCTACACCGACTGGGATTCCAATATCACGCAAGCCGAAAACCTCTTCGCTGCCGTCAAAAAATACAAAGACCACCCCGCCCTCCTTCTCTGGGGACTCGGCAACGAAATGGAAGGATTTAAAAAATCCTCCAACCCCGCCATCTACACCCAGATCGAATACCTCGCCCGCAAGGTCAAAGAACTCGACCCCAATCATCCCGTCATGACCGTGACCGCCGAGATCGGCAAAAAACAGATCGAAGGACTCAACCGCTTCTGCCCCAGTGTCGATATCCACGGCATCAATTCCTACGGCGGTGGCCCCACCATCCCCGAGCGATACAAAAAGAACGGAGGAGTTAAACCCTACCTCATCACCGAGTTCGGACCTGCCGGAACCTGGGAGCGCCCGCCCAACAAATGGGGCATGCCAGACGAAGGCACCAGCACCGAAAAAGCCGCCGACTACCGCAAATCCTACGCCGCTTTCCAAGCCGACCCACTCTGCCTCGGCAGCTTCGCCTTCATGTGGGGAACCAAGCAAGAAGCCTCCGCCACCTGGTTCGGCATGCTCCTTTCCACCGGCGAAAAAACCGCCGCGGTCGATGAACTCACCAAACTCTGGACCGGCAAGGCCGCCGCCAACCTCTCCCCCGTCATCGAGTCCCTCACCATGACCCAGGCCAATGAGGAACTCGATCCCGGTGCCACCATCACCGTAAACCTCAAAGCCTCGGATCCCGAAAACGACCCCCTCGAAGTTCAATGGATCCTCACCGAAGACTGGAAAGAAGTGGCCGAAGGCGGCGACCAACGCTCCGCTCCCCCACAGTATCCCAAAGCGATCCTCCCCGACTCCACCAACACCACCGCCAAGATCAAACTCCCCGAGGGCGGAGGCACCTATCGCATCTACGCCTTCATCCGCGATGGCCAAGGCTCCGCCGCCACCGGCAACATCTCCATCAAGATTAAGGGTGACCGTAAACCTGTCCCCGCCGAAAAATTAGCCCCTCCCGTCATCATCACCGGAGCTGCAAAAAATGGCCCTTGGGCTGCCAGTGGATGGATGGGCAACACCGAAAAACTCAAAATGGACGAAGCCTCCACCGACAACCCCAAGATCGGTAAAGAATGCACCAAGGTCACCTTCGCGAGTGATTCCGGCTGGGCTGGAGTCGTCTGGCAACACCCCGCCGGCGACTGGGGCGACGCCCCCGGTGGATTCGACCTCACCGGCGCTAAGAAGTTCACCTTCTGGGCGCGCGGAAAGGCCGGCGGCGAAAAAGTCACGATCGGCATCGGAAACATCGGAAGTGATAAAATCTACCACGATACCTTCACTGACAAAAAGGAACTCACCCTCACCACCGCCTGGCAGCAGTTCGAGATCGATCTCACCGGGCAGAACCTCACTCGTATCAAATCCGCGCTCTACTTCACCACCAGCGCCGACGGCAAGCCACTCGCCTTTTACCTCGACGAAATTACGATCAAGTAAGTGCGAAAGTTAGACCGCTTTCTCATCATAAAAGAAAGTCTCAGAAACCGGAATGAGCATACGGACCATCGAGCGTTTACGCAAACGGCGCTCCAGGAACGAGTCGGATAAAAGAGGGATTTTGCACTCAAAGTAAAGCTGGATGGCAGCGAATAAATGAGAGCGTAAATACGACAAACTGGAGGTTCACCGCCGAGGACTTTTGGACGAAAATGAAAGGAGCATACCCGACACCCTTCTCTGGTTAGATCACTAGATGAGGAGCCACCCCTACCACCGATCACGAGAGAACAGATTGACGAGCAACCAGAATTAGAAAACGACGTGAGGAGCGGTGACCAAGGAGCACGGGAGGAGCGCCAGCTCAAAAAGTGAGCGGCTGCCACAATCGAGTGGAACGAGATGGACTGGAACGGAGCAACAGCCCCGCGAGGGGTGCGACCGGAGGGAAGCATCAAAAGGACGATGTGGTGAGGGTAGAACCGCTGAGGAATGACCGGCAGCCCAGCGAACGATAGGCCCGAACACGGACCAGCGAGCGAAGGCGCGATGTCTGCGACCAAGGCGCTTGCCGACGACCTAACGAAACCGACTTCATACCAGCTACAGCGATCTCTGAAAATTGTCTGGTAATCTAAATTCCGGTGCTGAGGACTTCGCAAGCGTGCCGAAAACTCACGCCATCGAACCACTGCACGAACTGGATCGCGTTGCCGGTCTTCCCGCACTGGCTCGCCATGCAACGGAAGAGACCTTTTCCCGGCGTGACGATCAGGTTCGGCGTTTCCTTGTCGTCATGGAACGGGCAAAGCCCCGTCCAGTTGCTTCCCTGTTTTTTCAAGGTCGTTCCTCGCGACTGGATGAGCGCGATGAGGTCGGTTTCAGATTTGATTCGGTCGATGGTGGATTCTTCGATTCTGGGCATGGCAAAAAGGCGTCAAGTTCACAGATCAAAAAATTGACCTGCCGCCAGTTACACGCCTAACGTGTATTCATGCAAGCGAGGACGTATAAATTTAACCACCCCATGTATAATGACGACATGCCTCCTGGTCGTCCCGCCTCAAAACCCCGTCCCGTATTGGGAACTCAAATCGCTCTTGCCCGTAAGGAAAAGGGTTTCACCCAGCAGGAACTTGCCGACAAGCTCAAGGTCACCCAACGGGTGATCACTTATTGGGAACGCGAGCCGGTGGCGCTTCGTCCAGAACAACTTTCCCAACTTGCGGACGCCCTCGGCGTCACCGCCGATTTCCTCCTCGGCCGCGAGAAGCCCAAAAGGCGCGGCTCCGGCCCGAAGGGCAAGGCCAAGCACATTTTCGAAGAGGTCTCGAAGCTTCCCCGCGCTCAGCAGGACAAAATTTTCGATCTCCTCGAGCCGTTCATTTCCGCTCACACCAAAGCGTAGATTCTCATCACGAGCGCGTGAGCGCCGGGGCGGGAGCCCCGTTTCTCTGGGGCGCTGGAGCCGCCAGCTTCTTTTCCTTTTTCTGCGACCGATAGGGAGCGTGGCTTTTTGGGCGACGAACCAAAACGGGGGCGCGACCA